>JAIUOC010000012.1 GCA_020161265.1 Chloroflexota bacterium
AGCCCAGCGGGTTGCCGATGGCGACCACGAGTTCCATCGGAGAGGCTCGAGCTGCCTCGTCGACGATTACCCAGTCGTAGGGAACGTCCATGATGCCCAATGCCTGCTTGCCCACACCGACGCATGTCCCGGCTACTATATTGGAGCAGCGCGCGAGGAAAGCCGTGTAGTTGGATCGCGGGCTCCGCAATACTTGAGAGAACTCGGTCGAAAGGCGAGCAATCTGCCCCAAACGCGCACATTTCGCGGGACTGGGCGAGCCGTGCTCATGGGCCAACGCGTCAAGCCTAGACGACATTAGAGCTTCGAGGTCTTCACCCCCCGTGGCCGTGATGTCGAATCGGTTGCATGCGATGTCCAAAAACACCTGCCTAAGGCGCTGTATGTGCTCCTTCGTTGATATGCCCTCGCCGTCGGTCTCATCCTCGGTGCCGGTAAGCTGATCAATGCGCTGTAGCAGCGACCCCAAGGTGGCGTGCAACTCGGTTGCTGTGTGGACATAGCCTTGCGGGAGGCCCATGGCGAGGCCCACGGAGCGCACCCGCTCCTTGATCTCCGCATCGAAAGTCTCGCGATACCGCTGGCGCAGTGAATCCTCCTGAATACCGCGAAGTCCTGGCGACACCATCGACTGCAGGCCGACGCGCACCATGGTCGCGTCGAGACTGGAGCCGCGTACCAGACCGAAGACTTTGTCCATCACATTGTTCACTGCCTCATGCGATTGGCTGACCAGCAGGACGTTACCGGCCAGGCCGCGCGACAGCAGCAGGTGGACAAATGATGCAATAAACTTCGTCTTCCCGGTCCCCGGTGGCCCCTGCAGCAAGGAAAGAGGGCCGAATAAGAGGGCTGTCCGAAGTGCTTCCTCTTGCGAATCATTCAAGTCGTACTCGCCGAGATCGCCGAGTGCGATCCCCTCGCTCTTCCTCGGCATTCGCTTTGTGTCGGGATCAAAGTAGTCGACCAGCGAGGGGATGAGCGCCCCGCCTGCCAAAACCCGCTTCATTGCTGCTACCCGCCGCTCGGATGCCACCTTTTCGAAGGTGCCACGGACATGCAGCCTCTGGTCTTGCTTGGGCGAGAAGCGCATGCCTTGCATCAAGTCGTGTGAGGTTTTCAACATCTGCTCAAGCTGGTCGAATTGATCGTTTTGGGCAGCCATCATCAACATAAAGATGTTGGCCCCGATGCAGAAATCTGAGCCTTGGTTGCCAACAACCATACCTGTCCAGCGATCGTCTTTGAGCAATTCCAAGGCTTTGAAGCCCATTTCGGTGATTTCGCTATCCAGCGCGTTCATCTTGGAATGGAATTCGAAGCACAACACGCCATCGCCTAAATCGAGCAGGCTGGCTGAATCGTTGCGGGCAACTTCTTTGCCTGCGCTGCGCAACTCGTCAAGGTCGATTTTCAAGGCTGAGCTTGGCACGGCTTCGTATTCGCCAGTGACTGGGCTATAGGCTTGTTTCGCGCCATCGACCGTTTGATAGAACGAGGTATGGCCTTTTTCGAGTAATGTCAAAACCCAATCGGCCACCTGAATATCGCGATCTTGCATCAGCTTCACACCATCGGCGAGGCCAATCGCATCCCACATTTCAAATGGCCCCATCTCCTTGGCAAAGCCCCAGCGCAAAGCATTATCGACATCGTACAGATGATCGCTAATTTCTGGCACGCGGCGAGCAGCATAAGCCAACGATGGCAACAAGGTATCGGCAATCAGTTTGCCGCCACGATCTTGGCTTTGGTTGACCAAGAAACGCAAGCGAGCCGCCAAATTGCCTTGCTTTTTGGCTTGCTTGATGATGGGCAAATCAACTTCTCGTGGGGCGCGATGCTCGCCAGTTTCCCAATCGAGCACCCAAAATTCCTTGCCATTCGCGCCTTTGACAGTTTTATAGAAACCTTGGCCTGATTTTTGACCGAGCCAGCCCCGTTCTAGCAAGCCTTGGACTGGAGCTGGAGCCAGCAGTGCGTCGCGTGATTCATCGTTGGGCACGAGATTGTAGAGGTTGTGGGCGACCCCAACCATCACATCAATCCCCACCAAATCGCCAAGCCGGAAGGTTCCCGATTTGGGATTGCCAATCAAGGTTCCAGTCAAGGCATCAACTTCTTCAATCGTATAGCCGTTATCGACAATATATTTCATGGCATATGCGCCGCCAAATGTGCCGATGCGGTTGGCGATAAAGTTTGGCGTATCTTTGGCGATCACCACGCCTTTGCCCAAGCGTTCTTGGCCAAAACTGCAAATATAGTCAATAATCGCCTGATCGGTATCTGGCGTTGGAATCACTTCGAGCAATTTGAGGTAGCGGGGTGGGTTGAAGAAGTGGGTTCCAAGGAAGTGCTTTTTGAAATCGTCAGAGCGGCCTTCAGCAATTTTGTGAATTGGAATCCCGCTGGTGTTCGATGAAATAATGCTGCCAGCTTTGCGAATTTCATCGATGCGGGCCATCAGTTGTTGCTTGGGTTCGAGTTTTTCAACAATAACTTCAATCACCCAATCGGCTTCGCTGACAACTGCGAAATCGTCTTCGAGATTGCCAAGTTGCACCAATTCGCCAGCTTTTTTATTCATGAGCGCGGCGGGGCTGCTCTTGACCACTCGATCCCAGCCAGTTTGCACAATTCGATTGCGCACGGCTTTGCTTTGCAACGAAAGCCCTTTGGCCTCTTCCTCAGGCGTGAGCGTGCTTGGCACAATATCCAACAACACGGTGCGCACGCCAGCATTGGCTAGATGAGCGGCGATGCCACCACCCATTGTGCCTGAGCCAATTACCACTGCACGTTGAATGCGGTACGTCATTGAACCACCTTTCTTTCTGGTTGGAAGCGATTTTTATCAACAATCGGTTGTAATCAGCGAGGGTTTTGCAGCGATTAGTGGCTGATTACAGGTTAGGCAACAGATTTAGAGTTCGATGCGGGCAACTTTGCGTAAACCATCGGTCAATAAATCGACCAATGGATCGCCCAATTGCTCACGCATAGCGTTTTCGACCGCATCGCCACGTTGGCGAGCATCGGGCAAGCGTTCGAGGCCATTGCTAGTTAATTGGATGCGGGTTGTGCGCCGATCAGTGGGGTCGGACATTCGTTCGAGCCAGCCATCACGCTCAAGGCGATCGACGATTGGCGTTAGAGTTGAATTATCGAGATAGGTGCGGTTGGAAAGTTCGCCCATGGTTGGGGCTTCATCGGGCTTGATCGCAACGAGGACGAAGTATTGAGCGGTGGTCAGCCCCAACGGAGCCAGCACTCGATTGTAGTGGCTGATCAATTGGCGGGCTACCCGCCCAACTTGAAAACACAAATGATAGTGCGCTTCCACAATGCTACGTCCTTGTAAGCTTGATGAAGAACAGCGAATCGATTAATTTAACCACGAAGGACACGAAGAGCACGAATGAGTTCTCAATTCATTATTTGTGCATTGCCCAACGATTTGGCTAATATCCTGCTAAGTTAAATCCTAATCCCTAATAGTTTTTAGGTACTCCGTCCCAATCCCCGACCCCCAACAACCGATCCCCAATCCCTCGTATACAAATAGTCCGTACACAAACTAACTATACGCACTGCGTTATGCTTTGTCAAGATTGCGATTTTTGCTACGAAGTCGCTGCTTGTGAGAGTGGGGAAAGCTTGGTATGATTGAGGCAATCCTCACTTGGTCATGGCATCCGCCGGAGAAATGCGTGCTACCATGAGTTTGTTCGAGACCGTTCCTACCACCCTTTTTCGCCCATTAGCTAGCCCTGGCGCTGCAATTTACACCCAGGTTTTGCTAGCGCTGTTTGCTGCCACCAAGCAACAATCGCAACCACTCAGCCGCGAACGGGCATTAAGCTTGGTCGAGCAACAATTAGAGTTACCCAACGCCGAAGCCCTCACTAGCGATGCTCACGAGGAAGAATCCGAGCTTGAACAGAATAATCATGCTTCGGCGATTTTGCGTTCGCTGCGGGCTTGGGGCTGGCTGCGCTTCGAGCAACAAAGCGATTATTCTTCAGCGATCATTTTGCCCGATTATGCGTTTCGGCTGTTGCAACTCTTTGAAGACCTTGCAACTAAGCAGCGCCAACATTTACGCGGCATGATTTGTGGCATTCACGATGTGCTCGAAAAAGCCTGCACTGGCGATGCACCCCACGATCGACTCTCGAACGCCTATGAACAGACGCTTTTTCTGACGCAGGCGCTCAAAGAATTGCAACACAACATTGGTTTGCATATTCAAAAAGTGCTGCAAACTCTCAAAACCAAAGATGTGTTAGAGCATGTGTTTGGTACATATCGCAAAGATATTGTCGATCAAGCCTATCATCAACTGCGCACATCCGACCATCTTTCGCGCTATCGGCCTGCGATTTTGCAGTTTTTGCAGAAAATCGAGCGCACCAATTTGTTGGAGTTATCAGCACAACATTTGGTTAGTCGCGGCGAGGCTGCTAGTTTTGAAGTGGCTTATAACCGATTAACTGACCAAATTGAGACAATTCGCAGCCATTTCGACCAACTTGATCAATTAATTGGCGTGATCGATCTGCGCCATAGCCAATTTGTCGATTCGGCAGTGCGTAATATTGAGTTATTTTTGAGTGCCAGCACCAGCACCAGCGGCCAACTCCACCGCATTTTGAGCCAAGTCTTGCCCAATCAATCAGCCTACGAGCAAGCCAGCTCCGAAATTAGCGAAATGCTGAGTATCTACGAATTTCAATTGACCGATCAGCAATCGTTGAGTGCGCCAACTCGCGCCGCCGTGCCATTTGAAATTCAAGCTGAGAGCTATGCGCCGCTCAGCGAGTCCGAAATTGCGCAAGCGCAGGCCGACACCTTGCGCCAATTGCGCCGTTCAATCAGCCGCGATCGGGTGCGGCGTTATGCTTTGCAATTGTTGGGTGATGCCGAGCAACGGCGCGGCTCGGAAATCGAACTTGAAGGTGTTGACGATTTATCGTTAATTATCTATTTGCGTTCGTATGGTGATGGCTCATTGGGCTACACGGTTGAGCCAATCGACGATGGTGTTTGGGTCGAGCGCGATGGGGTGGGCTTTCGCGATTTCTTGGTGCGGCGGGTTTCAACGGAGCAACCAGCATGAGCTTAGTCAATTTTGCTGAAGAATATAGCCAACTTTCATCAACCGAGCAGCAATTATTTGCCGATAGTGTGCGGCGTTTGCTCAGCGATGGCCTGATTTGGCGCGAAGATGAGCAGGATCGGCGGATTTTTGCTTGGTTAGTACGCCGCATCGATTTAGTTCGCGATTATTTGGCGGTCGCAGGCTGGGAATTGCATTACGCCGAAAATTTATATATTTTCCATGTATTTCATCGTGATGGCAGCCATCGCCGCCGCTTTACCCGTGAAACAACCTTATGGCTGTTATTGCTACGCTTGATCTACGCCGAACAATATGAGTCGCTTAATCCGAGTCTGACGCGCTATCCAACCACCACCGTCAGCGATGTTTATAGCCGCTATGGCGAGTTTTTTCCTGGCCAAACGATTCGCAAAAAAGGTGCATTCGATGAGGCTTTACGCCTATTCAATGGGCTAAAACTCGTGCGTGCTCCCAATAGTAAAGCGCTGCGTGCCAACGACCCTGATGCGGTGATCGAATTATTGCCAGCGCTTGAGGTGATCGTGCCAGCCAGTGGCATCGCCGCCTTGGCCGAACGCCTAGCTGAATATCAACGCCCCAACAGTGCTGACGAGGAGCAAGAATGATCAAGCTTAGTCGCATTTTTCTGTATCATTGGCATCGCTTCGATTGGCATATGTTGGATGTGCAGGATAGTTTATATTTGGCTGGCCACAACGGTTCGGGCAAATCGTCGATTCTTGATGCCTTGCAATTGGTGCTGGTGGCCGATTTGGGGCGAGTGCGTTTTAACAGTGCCGCCCAAGATCGCTCACAACGCTCGTTGGATAGCTATGTGCGCGGCAAAATTGGCGAGCAACATTGGCTGCGGCCTGGCGACACGATTGGTTATGTGGTGCTGGAGTGGACTGACGATCTGAAGCATCAAGCCTTTGTCAGCGGGGTTTGCTTGGAAGCTCGCGCCGCGACCCAAAGCGTTGAAAAAACCTTTTTTATCTTCGATGGCCAATTAAATCCTGATGTATTTATTGAGCAGGGCAAACCACGCACCCGCCGCGAAATCAAAGCGATAGCACGCAATCGCTCAACCGCCGAAAGTTTTGATCAAACTGGCGAATATCAAGCGGCCTTGCTCAATCGGCTGGGCGGCTTGAATCAACGCTTTTTCGATTTATTTCTGCGAGCCTTGACCTTCCAGCCAATTCGCAATATTCGTGAATTTGTTGAGCAATGGCTGCTGGAGCCAAATTCGTTGGATGTTCACACCTTGCAAAATGTGGTTGAACGCTTGCGCGATTTGGAGCGAAAAGCGAAAGATGTGGAAGAACAATTAAAAAGCCTCGGTGCTATTATCAAAACCCAAGAAGAAGCCAAGCGCTTGCGTGGCCTGCATGGAAAATTTGAAATTCTGGCGGCTCACTACGCCGTGGCGGCAATTCAGCAACAAATTAATCAACAGCAACAACGATTAATCGATACTCGCCGAGATTACGAATTGAATCAGACTGATTTAGAACAACAACTTGGCTTACAGCAAAATGCCCAAGTCGCTTGGGATGAAGCTCGATTTCAATTAAGCCAATCTGATGTTGTGCGGCGTAAAAACCAACTTGCCGCTGAAATTCAGCAATTGCAGCAACAAATTCAAAAAATTAACCAACGTTGGCGACAAGTTCAAGCCAAATTAACCCAAATTGCTGAATTATTGAATATATTGCAGCCAATTGCTGAGCAAGATTTAGTTAATCTATTGCATCAGCCTGAGCACATTCCCCAAGCACAGCAGATTGTGCCCTTATTACAACAACAGAGCACGGCGGCTGGTGCTGCTTTGAAATTGCAACTCCAAGCGATGACCCGAACCGACGATAAAATCTCACGCTTATTTGAACAAGAAAGCCGCCTAAAACAAGAAATTACGCAGCTTGAGCAATCGAATCGCCAAAATCATTATCCCCAAAATGTGGAAAATGTGCGTAAGTACTTAAAATCATCATTAAATATTGAACTCTTTTTGCTTTGCGAGCTGTTAGAAATTCCTGATGAACATTGGCAAAATGCGGTTGAGGCAATGCTTGGTCAACGCCGTTTCAATATTATTGTCGAACCTAAATATTATAGCCAAGCCCTTGATTTGCTCGATCAGTTACGCGAAAAAGAACGGATCTTTGATGTTGGTTTAGTTGATTTACAACAAGCTAGTGCTGAAGCTCGTCCAGCACGACCATTATCATTGGCGACCAAAGTCAAAGCCAAAACTGGCTTGATCGATAAATATATTGCGGCAATTTTAGGTGATATTATCACTTGTCAGCATGTGCAAGATTTGCGTCAGCATCGCCGCGCAATTACTGCTGAAGTGATGGTTTATCAAGAATGGACAGCGCGTTCAATTGATCCACGGAAATTTCAGCCTTGGTTTATTGGTGAACGCGCCCAACGTTCGCAGATTGAAAGCCGTCGTCAGCAATTAACCGAAATCCAAGCCGAATTGGCGATATTACGCCCAGAACAACAACGCCAACGCCAATATTATGATCAACTGGAAAAATTACAACAACTTTTATTAGGCTTAGATTCGTATTTTGAGGAAGAACTTGATTCAAGCGAATTACAAACGACACTGCTTGAATTGCAACGTGAACATGACAGCATTGATACTAGCGGCGTGGCGGCACTTGAAGCTGAAGTTAAACGTTTACAGATAATTTATGAACAATATACTTTGAATATTCGCCGTTTAGAGCGAATTATTGGTACACTCAATAATCAAATTACTCAGATCGAACAACACATTCAGCAGGATCAACATCAATTATTAAATGCTCAAAGCCTATTTGAGCATACGCAGCAACGTTATCCCGAGCAAATTGACGATGCGCTCAACGATTTTCAGCGCGAGAATAATGAACAATCTCAATTTAGCCGGTTGCAAGAAACCGCCGAGCAACAAGGTCGCGGCTATAATACCCGTTTCAATAATACCCAAGAACAATTACGCGAACAAGTTATTCTCTATAATCGCGATTTTCGAGCGCGTGAACTAGCTGATATCGAGCAAACGAGCTTCCAAGAAAAACGCGCTGAGCTGGAATCCACTAATTTACCGGATTTTGCACAGAAAATTGCTGAAGCCAAACATGAAACTGAAACTGAGCTACGCGAACATGTTCTGCATAAATTACGTGAAAATATTGGTCGCGCCAAAGATGAGCTTGATCGAATTAATGATGCTTTGCAAGGCTTAGATTTTAATGGCCAGCGTTATCATTTTCGCTATGAAATTGCCGATTCGTTGCGTGATTTTTATCAATTGATCGAGCAATCGGCTAATGTTACGAGCGAAATGATTCAGGATAGTGAATTTTATCAGCAGCACAAAGCCACATTTGATCGCTTCTTTCAATTATTAATTCAGCCTGGCCTAACCGACCAAGAAAAGCTTGAGCAAGCCCAAATTACCGATTATCGGCGCTACTTGAGCTACGATATTGATGTGATTGAGCGTGACGGCACCCGTTCACGTTTGAGCAAAATTATGGGCCAAACGTCTGGTGGCGAAACCCAAACTCCGTTTTATGTGACGATTGCAGCCTCGTTTGTGCAGCTTTATAAAATTAACGAGCGCAGCAAACGCTCAACCATTCGGATTGTAGCCTTCGATGAGGCCTTTTCCAAAATGGATCAAGATCGGATTGGCTCGACGCTTGATCTGTTTCATCATTTTGGTTTGCAAATTATCACGGCCACGCCGATTGAGCGTTGCGAATATTTAGTGCCCAAAATGTGTACAACCTTGGTGTTGACTGGCTTGAAAGATCGCCAACAGCGGGTTTTGGTCGAGCCATATCGCAATTATGCAGCTCGTTTAGAGGCGCTGAATGCTGAATCTGAACAAAACTAGCAATTCAATTTTGCAGCAATTGCTTGATCAACACGAACAACCTGAGCGTCAACGGGTCAATCGGGTGCAGATTAAAGCGGCCAAATTTTCGCGTTATTTTGATGATAAACAGATTGACGAACGTCAACAAACGAATAGCTACTTGGTTGAGCTAGCAAAAAATCAGATCATCAAGTTGCATTGGCGCAAATGGGATGAAGGCAATTGGCTTGAAGCAGTTGATTTGCTCGATGCGTCGGCGCTGTATCGTTTGCTGAAACGTCAACCCTTGGCTGAGCAACAACAGGCTTTGCGTACATTATTGGCTGAATATGTGTCAGCGCAGGGCTGGCTGGCTGATTGGTTGGTGTGGCTCGAACAGCAATTAATCCAACGGCGCTCGATCCAACCGCTTGATTTAACCGACCCCACTTGGAATCGTGATGTGTTACGGGCGATTTATGGCCTGACTCAACAAGAAATTCCAATTTTAGAGCGTTTATTTAGCGTAGGTTGGTTGGGCCAGAGCAAACGATTCAGTGAGCTAGAAGGCGCAGTTTTGCGAATTTTGCGCCAATTTGCGCCGCAAGCCAAGCAGTTTGGTGACGATGATCGGGCTTTGCTGCAAGCCTTTAATCTCGAAAAAGTGCCAGAATATGTGCTGCTTGCAGGCGATTTACATTTGGAATTGAATGGAAATCGGCTGGAATTAGGCGCATTTCGGCCAAGTTTGGGCTTGCCTAGCTCGATGTTGCGTCAAGCTCAGGTGCTGGATTCAGCCTGCGCTGAAATTATTACGATTGAAAATTTGACCAGCTTTCACAGCATGCTTGTTCGCCAACCACAGGCGTTGTTGATCTATACGGGTGGCTTTGCTAGCCCAAGCCTCTGTCAATTTTTGGGCAAACTAGCCCAAGCCTTGCCTGATTTAGCGTGGTATCACTGGGGCGATTACGATGTAGGTGGTTTGCGAATTTTGGCGCATCTACGCCAGCATGTTGCCCAAATTCGGCTGTGGCAGCCTGATCCAGCGATTTTTCAACGCATCGCCAATGCTACTCAACCCCTCAATCAAAAAGAACGCCAAAGCCTCACCGAACTCCAACAACACCCATTGCTCCGCGATTGCCAAGCCTTGATTGCGGCAATGCTGGCACAGAATATTAAACTTGAACAAGAGCAACTTGATCTTTTGGGGCACTAAAAATCCTTTGCCCAGCGAGGGGGACGCTGGGCAAAGGTGCGGCGGAAGGAGGTGTCTACGCCGTTGCTGGCTTAGCAGGAGGCGCGGTGGATTTGTTGCGCCCGTCCATGGGGTGCCAAGGCGCGGCAACAGCCAACGATCAAGGCCAGCGCATCCGGCGACGTTTCAGCCAATATCAACACGATAGCAATCGTGAAAAGGAGGGCATTGGCCTCGTACCGGTGGTTATAACAGGCTAGCTTCGTAAACTACCAAACTTGGTATCAATCGCGATCAAAGCATCAAGCCTCAGAGCGAACCGAATGAGTAATGAACCAACTTCAGGTTTGCGAACCAGTTGAAGGCATGGCGAATACTCTGTTCAGGCATTGCGACGGTACGCTGTTCGAGCTTTTCTGGTTATTCAGGGGCAGCAACGGCCTAGCATTGACTGCTTTGCTGAATAAACTCAGATGCGATGCTTTTAATGTGCTTGCCTTCGGAATGAAGGAATTTGCTGAAGCTAGTTGGCGAATTCATCATCGTTCGTTGAGAAGAATTCCTCAAACGATTGTGTCCAGCAGTGATGATGCTTCACTTGGCCTCGTTTGTTTATGGGTTTAGAATACAGGTATTTACCCATAATCAACGAAATAGTTTCGCTACGATACGTTGCGAGTCCTTCACCTTGGTTAAGCTGGTAGCCGCACACTCCACTCGGCTAATTGCTGCTCTGGTTGCTGCTGCCAAATCAGCAAGCCATCTTGAGCCAAACCATTCACCAACTTGGCTAGCCATGTGAGATCATGCTCGTTGCCGACCCAATCTGGCTTAACTTGCGGCCCCAAACTAGCCAGATCAAGGCTTTGCTGGGTTTCGAGTGCTCGCAGGGCATCGATAATCCGACCACGAAAATAGCGGTTTGATGTATGAAATGGTTGTTCGGCAGCCTTTTTGCGTGGTTTGATCACTGGTGGTTGCCACATATCAAGCTGGGTGTTGGCTTCGCGCCAAATCGCGTAGGCTCGGCAATGTTGATTGACCGGGCAACGCCAGCACTGAGGTTTGGCGGCGCTACAAATTAACGCTCCCAACTCCATAATTGCTTGGTTCCACGCCCAGCCTTGGCCTTTGGGAATTAATTGTTGGGCATAATCGATCAAGTTTTGTTCGTTGGTTGCGGGCGGGGCATCTTCGGGGCCGACCAATAAGCGCCGCACCACGCGCCGAATATTGGTATCGAGAAAGGCTACATCACGCTCGAAGGCAAAACATGCGACCGCCCCTGAGGTATACGCCCCAATCCCTGGCAAATTACGCAACCCTTCGGGCGTAGCGGGGAAACCAGCAGGATCGGCGGGATAGCCTGCTGCGACAATTGCTTGAGCCGCTCGTTGCAGATTGACGGCACGGCGATTGTAGCCCAAGCCTTGCCACGAACGAATGACATCGGCGGTTGAGGCACTGGCCAAGGCCTCGACCGTCGGAAACAAGGCCAAAAATGCCTCATATTTGGGAATAACCCGATCAACTTGGGTTTGTTGGAGCATGGTTTCCGACACCAAAATATAGTAAGGATTGCGGGTGCGTCGCCAGGGTAAATCGCGACCATTGGCTTGAAACCACGCTAGCAGATCGATTTGCAAGGTACTTAATTCGCTCATAATGCTTTCTGTTCTAAAACGTTCTAGCTTGATCGTACCATAAACGAGCGGGTATGGCTCAAATCTCGGTCTTTAGTCGCTCGATCACGAACAATTGTGCGTTTATACTAGCAACAACGAATTTTCATCAGGAGAATGCTGAATGAGTCAAGCGCTTGAAACAGGCTACGTCGCTGTTGATGGTGGTGAATTGTATTATGAAGCGGTGGGCCGTGGCTTGCCGTTGGTGTTTATTCACGCTGGGGTGGCCGATTTGCGCATGTGGGATGCCCAAGTTGCCCATTTTTCGCCCAACTATCGCGTCATTCGCTATGATACCCGTGGCTTTGGGCGCTCCAGGACCGAAGCAGTGAGTTTCTCCAATCGCCAAGATCTTTTGGCTGTGCTTGATCATTGCAAGGTTGATCAGGCGGTGTTGATTGGCAACTCTCGTGGTGGCAGCATTTCGATTGATTCAGCCTTAAGTTTTCCCGAACGGGTCAACGGCTTGGTGGTGCTTGGCTCAGGCTTGGGTGGTTTTGGCTCGGAAGAAATTCCCCCCGAATTGGTTGAGCCAATTGGCAAGATGCAAGCAGCGCAAGAAGCCAAAGATTGGGCGTTATTGGCCGAACTAGAGGCGCGTTTTTGGGCTGATGGCCCTAATCAACCAGTAGGCCGCGCCGATTCAGCAGTTTATGAAGCTGTGCGCTCGATGACCTATGAGAACTTGATCAATCAGCCTGTCGAAGCCCAAGCCCAACCTTTGGAGCCACCAGCGGTTGGTCGTTTAGCCGAAATTAAAGTGCCAATGTTGATTTTGATTGGCTTGCTTGATGAATCTGATTGTGTTGAAGCAGCTAAATATTTAGCTGAGCATGTTGCTAACGCTCAATATGTGGCCTTCCCCGATGTGGCGCATATGGTCAGCTTGGAAAAACCGCAAGAATTTAATCGCGTAATGGGCGAATTTATCGAACGTAGCGTATTGTAATTAATGGATTGGCCCAGCCCGCCCATTTAGTTTGGGTTGGGCCAAACTATCATCAAGCATCGCCATAATTCGTTGAATCTGCTGCCGCCGCTTGGTGCTCTGATACAAGATCCAGCCCGCTCCAGCAAAACACAGCGCCGCCAGCATATTGGTCGTCAACACCATCGAAATCATTAAGTCGTTTTGTTCGTTAAAACTGTGGGCGATAATATTCATGCTGCTGACCATCGTGAGGTAGGCTGCCGAAAAGATGATTACGGTGCGCAAGCCTTGCCAACGGGCTTGGCGAATACACAGACCAATCATGGTAAAACTGGCGATGCTGGTAAAACTTAACAACACAATAAACTGACTTGGCCCATTTTGGCGGCCAATCATCAAGGCTGCAAAGCTCTGAATCGCGAAAATTGTGAGCATTGGGGCCAGCCAAATCTGGGTTGTGCGGCGTAGACGTAGGGCTTGTTGGCCATACCACAGGCCATAGGCCAAACAAACAAAGCCTGGGGTTAAAAATTGAAACAGATCGATCGACCAACCAAAAAGACTTTGCCCCGTGGCCAAACGACTAAACCGATTGAGTGATGATAATGCACCGCCGAAGCTGATCATCAATGCGCCGAGGCCAGCCAAGTAGCCACTTTCGGCATCCATCAAGCCAATCATACTGGTAAGCCACCACAGAGCAGCGGTAGTCAAGGAAAATGTCAGCAAATCGCCTGCTGCGAGCATCCATATTGTTTGCATAAAAAGCGCCTCTCGACCTTTGGGTTGGCTAACGTGGTTCCCAAACCCATTCATCATGTAGAATGCGCCAAATTTGGTTGGGAAAACGATCTTGTTTGACTGGAATGCCAATAAAGCCATCGAAGCCAGCATTCCGCGTTCGTTCTACGTCATCGGGCATGATATTGGCGGTTAAGGCTATAATGCGTGTGCCAATCAATTTTGGATGCACGCGCAACATTGGTAATTGGGCAAAGGCATCACGCAAGGGTCGCTTAATATCATACAAAATTAAGTCAAATAGTCCTGATGTTGGTGCATCGAGCATAGTAATCAACGAACGGCCATCGCGGCAGCGCACGCACGAGCGAACCCCAATTTCAGCGATCAGCAGATCTTGCACCACGAAAAAAGTATCATCACGGTCTTCAACAACCAGCACATGGGCAAAGTTTGGGTCAATCATAGCGCTGTCTGTTTCGTTTGTGGGTCGAAAATAACGACTTCGGGCGTGAGATTTTCGGCAATTGGTAGGGTGAAGCTAAAACTTGAGCCACTGCCAAATTGACTTTCGGCCCACATTGTGCCGCCCTGTAATTCTACCAAGTGTCGGCTAATTGGCAAACCCAAGCCAGTGCCTTGTTGGCGTTGAGCCGAGGCAGCTTGTTCAACTTGGTGAAATTCTTCAAAAACCAAGGGCAATTCGTGAGCTGGAATACCTGCGCCAGTATCGATGACTGAAATTTGTACCATCCCATCGCTCTCGAAGGCGCGGAGCGTAATGCCGCCGCTATCGGTAAATTTGGCAGCGTTGGAAAGCAAATTGAGCAAAATCTGGCGTACCCGCACTTTATCGCCACGCACAGGCGGAATTTCCTCCTCAACATCGGATTCGAGGTTGAGGCCTTTACTCTTGGTCAATCCAACCGCTGTGGCCATAACCCCATTGAAAATTGGCTGCAAATCAAGCAGCTCAAGGTGCAATTCCATGCGTCCGGCTTCGATTTTCGAGAGATCGAGGATATCGTTGATCAGACCAAGCAGATGCTCGCTATTGACTAAGACCCGCTCTTGCAGCTCAATTTGGCGGGCGGTCAAATCGCCATAGCGTGGTTTACCCAAAAACTGGGTAAAGTTGATGATCGCATTGAGTGGCGTGCGCAGTTCGTGCGACATATTGGCCAAGAAGCGAGTTTTTAACGTATTAGCCTCATCGGCGGCAGTCCGTGCTACCTCTAGCTCTTTGTTAAGAACTTGTAATTGGCTATTCAAGCGTGATTGCATTTCGTAAGCGCCCTCAAGCTCAAGCAAGGTACGGGCAACCCGGGCTTCACTGACCCGCAAGCGTTCGGCGCGGCGTTCAGCCAAACGATGACTTTCCATGGCCCATTCGACGGTTGCCACCAAGTCGCGGGTTGCTAGCCAACTGGTAAGCGCTGCCAACAGCAACGTGACTGAAGGCGGCGTAAATGTCGTGATAAATTGAGTAATTGAGCCATAGTGATTGGTAAAATTGGTGGCCGAGGCCATTCCAACCATTAAGAAGATAACCACTACAAGCGCAACAACGGTGAATGGAGCGCGAGGCGAATACAAAATCCCCGCGATAATCACCGCCAATACCAGCGAGTAGCTCATAAATGGAGTTGTGCCAGGTAGCAAAAAGAGGCTAATCGTTGGTGTGCCGACAATTGAAAAGAAGAAAGCACTCCGTGCCAAGCGAATTTTGTTGTAGCGCAGGCCCATAAAAGCCATGCCTGTGCCAACCGCAAAGAGCACCCACGGCGGGCCGCTACGGGTATAATCGCCTGCATTGCTGGTAACTTGGGTTAGCAGCATGGCGAACCAAAGCACGCCAAAACCCAAGCACAAATACACTAAAATCGTGAGGGTGTCGATCCGAAACGATAAGAGATTTTCCTGAAGGCTGGCATCGATTTGATCGTGTTCTTCCATGGTGGGGCCACCATTCAGTTGAATTAATATGCTTGCTGAACAATTGGTTGATTATGGCTCAAAATCATACCATGTTTTTGCAATTATTGTGCATCAGATTGCGCTAAATCAGCCTGCTGAGCCTGGAGTAAACGCGGCCAATCTTCACGCTTCCAGCGATAGGGCAATTGAACGAATGTGCCAGCTTGCGCTGCATTGATCAATAGATTCAACCCATGGTTAATTAATAGTTGCTGCTGCACGAGATTATCAGGCTCACCCAACACATGGCCAAATGGAAACTTCACGCTTAGCCCACGTGGAATCCCCAGCTGTTGGGCAATTTCGGCGAGCAGAAAAAAGCTGACGGTGCTAATCCCAGCCGCTTCTAAAACTCGTGCGATCAGTCCCACGGACTGATTGCAAATACCTCAGGCCGGAGTAAGCACTGCGGCTGTCACGCCAGCTTCGCGCAAATTGCGGGCAACGGTTGGGGCGGTTTGTTTGATTAATGTCTCAATATGTTCATCGGTGATATGACCCATGAAACTGTAGCATGGCCCAAGGCTTTGAATTGTGCCACGGGCAGCGAGTTGCTGAAAATGGCTGATCGGCAAGACAATATTCAGATCGCGATCAGCGTCACGATGATCATAATAATCGTGGGTAATCATCAAATCGGTGGGGCTGGAAGCAGCCGGAATCAAGCGAAAGCTGGGGTCGCCGTGTGGGTCGTGCATATCAAACGCTGGATCGGTGCGTAGATGCACGCCGCCAGTGGTAATTAAACTGATCCGCTGTTGGGACAAAGGGCCATGCAACGGAGTCCATGGAATTTGGGCGGCAACCGATTGCACCTGAAAGCGTTTGGCCCAGCGTTGGCCAAGCCCAGGCATTGCGCGATACAACCAAGCCCCAAGTTGATTGAATGCTCGCCGCATAGCCAAAAACTCCATGATCAAACCTACTTCAAGCAGTTTAGCATTCCAAGCAATGTTGGGCAATAAAAAAACAGCACCAATCATAATGATCGGTGCTGTGGTTGCTTACGAGTAAGGCTAATTATGCTTCGGTGGCTGGGTTAAGAATTGCTTCGATCCGTTCTTGATAGATCTTCTTAGGGCCAGCGCCGACGATCCGATCGACTTCTTGACCACCTTGGAAGAAGATCAAGGTTGGGATACCTTGGACCCCAAACTTCATAGCGTTGCCACTATCTTCATCGGTGTTAACCTTGGCAATCAACAATTTGCCTTGGTATTCGTCAGCCAACTCTTCGAGCACAGGGGCGATTGAGCGACAAGGCCCACACCATGGTGCCCAAAAATCAACCAAAACGGGAATATCGGAATTAATCACTGCTGATTCGAATTCGGCATCGCTAACTGCTAATGGCTTGGCCATTGAAAGTCCTCCTTGATAGCTTGTGCATTGCTGCACCTGCATGTAGTGTAGCACGTTTTTGGCAAAAGCTAATAAGCGTTATATTAATCTTTGCGGGCTACTATGCGCCATTAAAGCGTTGTTGCAGGGCTTGCTCAATCGCCTTAGAAACTTGATCAGGTGTGCCATCAGCATCGATCAAAATCAGCAAATCACGTTCGCCATAGAATTGCAGCAGTGGCTCAGTTTTGGCATTGTATTCAGCTAAACGACGTTTGATCGTTTCCGGCTTGTCGTCATCGCGCTCAATTAACATGCCGCCATTAGCGCGACAAGCATCTAAGGCTGCTTGATCATTGATATGCAAAATTTGGTCGAGCTGGCCTTTGATTCGGCAGATGCGGCGGCCACTTAAGCGTCGAATGGCTTCTTCATCAGAGAGGGTTAGGGCAATTACCACATCAAGCGGGCGGCTAATGGTCTGCATCAATTGATCAAGGCTTTGGGCTTGGCTCAGCGTGCGTGGATAGCCATCGAGCAGCACACCAACCTCGCTAGGAATTCCCAGCAGCCATTCGTTCAGCAATTTGTTCATTAATGTATCGTCAACCAAACGACCTTCAGCCATGACCTGAGCGACCTCTTGACCCAATTCAGAGCCAGTTTCGACAGTTTGGCGCAAGCGTTGGCCGGTGGAGATTGAATCAATCGCCGCCAATTTATCCAAATAGGCAGCTTGGGTCGATTTCCCCGCGCCTGGGGGGCCAAAAAGAATGAGGTTAAGCGGTTTCATCCTTATACCTCGATATTAAATAACACTAGCTATCATCTTATCACAGCCGTTTATGGCTGAGGTAGCAGGTTTAAAACAAAACAACCGCGAATATTCGCGATTGTCGAGTGGTGCCGATAGTGGGAGTCGAACCCACACTCCCTTGCGAGAACTACGCCCTGAACGTAGCGCGTCTGCCAATTCCGCCACATCGGCTAAGGGATTTGTTGCTAAAGCAACGTCGTTGAGTATAGCTGATTTTAGGTGATTGTGCAAGTTGCCGTTAAAAAAGATTCAGAGCCGCAGTTGCGACTCTGAATCGGTGTAGATACTCACATATTTGCGGTTGACTCTCGGTTGCCCTGAAATAGTCGAAGATTAATTTTGCAGTTTGGCTAGCTCTTCGCTGGTAATCATGCGAAACTGATTGCTGCTAGCATCGTTGATATAGACCATCTCTTCTTGCTTAACGCTCACCAACATATCCAAACGTTGGTCGGCATTGACATCTGCAAAGCGCAGGCTAACTGGGGTCAAATCTTCGCCAGCCCCAAACAAATACGGGCCAACGATTGTGCGGGCTTTAGCTGGATCGCCGCCAGGCATTTCGACAATCACGATTCGGCGTTCCATATTCATTGCGACAAAGTGTGAGGGCAAGCCGTTGGCTTCATCGTGGCCAACGAACGCGGTGGTTTGCATTGTGCGTGGGCGACCATATTTCACATCATCGTACTTAACCTTGAACCACGAAACAATTGGGCTGAACATGGCATTGGCCAAGAACAACGCCAAAATAATACAAATGGCATAAGCGAATTTATTATGGACCCCAAAGCCTACTGAGCGACTGGCATACCGCTGCCGCGTTTGCGGTAATGTAATCACGGTGGTAGGTCTCGTGCGGCGCACAACCTCCGCTGAACGTAGATCGCGACTTGTGATGGCCATAGCGAACCTCCTGTGAGTCAACCACTTGAGAACAAATATGCTGGTTGTGAGTATAGTAGAACATGCGTTCTGTGTCAAGTAAAAAGCAGCCTTTTTGCTAATTCGTTCTCTGATTGGTTGTCGTATAGCTCTTTTTGCGTTATTTAGCGCCTGAATATCGCACAACATGCGTCCAATGTGGGTTTGTCCAAATTTCGCCATGGGTTGGCTGAAAAATGCTCAATGCCTGTTGATCTGCCGCAAGATAGGCACGTAACCAAGCAGTTAAATAACCGCGATAACTACCGCAAGCTTGTTCGATTTCGGTATGACCCGCGCCAACCGCCATTGCCAAGCAGCGTTCAGCGGCGCTAGATTGTTCTAAACTGGCTTGGTTGGCTGAGGCAGGCGAAACAATCAGATCGCGCGTGCCGCTGATAATTAACCACGGAATCGCGATCGAACTTGGATCATAGCGATGGGCTTCATCAGTCCAGCGTTGTTGTGGCGGGGCATTCGTAATTAAAGTTTTGAGCATTTGGCCTTGTGACGATCCACCTGACCGAGGCGTTGCTGGCAATGGTTCGTGGTCGGGATGCAGCGGCACCGAAGGGCTGGTGTCGCGATACGGAGGCATGCCCATGTCCGCTCATCCAACGATTTGCGCACCGCCTCCGCACCGACTATGCCCTATCGCCGCAGGAATTGCTGAGCCATGGAGTAAAGGTCCGTCGAAGGGCAGATCCATCGCTTAAAATTGCTCAAGCGCCAAATGTACGGGCAAGCCGGATTTGCTTTATTAAGAAAGCGCATGGTATATCGGGTCTAAACGATGGGTTGCACCAAAAACGCGGAAGAGCCAGCATGATGTGGCACGGTGTCATCCAAATCACATAATCTTGACAACAAAAATCCAGGCACGGTCATTGCCAAGAAAAAACTAAGCGTAGTAAAGGCAAGAGCAGCTGCATACTGATCAAGGCTAGTGAACTAAGCCAAACGATCACGGTTGGTTTATGTGGAGCGAGTTTTTGTAAAATCATGTTAAATCCTCTCACCACGAGCCACTCGAATCGCCACTGTTACTATCAGATGAACTGCTCGAATCGCTTGACCACGAGCTAGCCGAATCGCCACTTGACGACGAATCATAGGTTGATTGTGAATAATCGTAGCTCGCCGACCACACCGAATCATTACTCGAACTGGAATAGGATGCAGTCGTGGATTGATCGTTACTGGCTGAATTATTGAGCGAATGTTGGGCTTGATACGGTTGAGTTTGGCCTAAATCAGCTTTATTACGTTTGTTGCGTTGCGCTTTAGCCCGACGTTTGGCTTTATTGCTTTTAGGATTGGGCGCTGAATAGCGATAATGTTGGCGAGTTTGGCGTTGCTTAGTTTTGGCTGGCTGGATCGATTTGCGGCGACTCAGCCACAGTATAATGATCAAACTAACTGCTACTAGCACGCCAAAACTGATTATCGCCACAAAGCCATTCATCGAGTATTACCAAGAACCGCTTGAATCGCCGCTGAAACTATCGGATGAGCTGGACGAACTACTCGAATCGCTTGACCACGAGCCGCCTGAATCGCCACTCGACCATGAACTACCTGAATCGTTGTTCGACCATGAACCACTATCGAAGCTGGATGAACCACCCGAATCGTTGTTCGAATCCCAGGATTGGGCTGCATTCATACTAGCGGCAATGCTGATGCTGGTTGTATGATCATTGGAATGATTGTGGTTATGCTGATGGAAGCCTGGGTTATGTTGATGCTGATGGTGATGGCGGCGGCGCTGTCCGTTTGAGCGATACTGCGAATTGCCACCATTGATAATCGTGGATACAACCATAACAATGGCAAAAAGCACAACGCCAAAGAAAATTATCGATTCCATTGAATTTCTCTCCTTGCTCGTCAATTACTAATCGCTTGAATCACCGCCGCTATCCGAGGAACCGCCGGAATCGCCCCACGAACCACTGGAATCGCCGCTATTGCTATCGGAACTCCAATGCGAATCGTTGCTGGAGCTATAATCATCGCTCGAACTCGAACTCCAGTAAACACCAGAGCTATGCGAATGGGATCGTGAGCCAGATTGCTTTTTGATCACAAAGAAAATGAGCAAGCCAACCAAGGCAATAATCGGAATACAACAGCAAATGCCACTAATATCAAACGAAAAGTGCATACCTACTCCTCTCGTTAATAATTACAATGCCAATTTAGTAATTTCTAATCGTCATCATAATCATCATCGTAATCGTCGTCGTGACCATGGCGATGACCATAGTAGTGTTTTTTCTTATGCTTTGGTCGATAGTGATTGTAATCGTGTGATTGATAATATTGGTTGCGTGACGGATAGTGATGCTTCGAGCCTTTGAAGCGATAGGCAAATTGGTTATAGAGGCCTTTGAGATTACGGGTGTGTAAGAGCTTTTTGGCAACAAATGCCATAATCACCAACGTAACGACACTCACTACGGCGCAGAGCACCAACCCAAGTAACAGAATTTTCATGGCGACACTCCTTTGTTGTCGTGGCTCTCGCGCTTCTCTACGTGAGTTTAGCGTAAACGTTGCAAACAAAGGTTAATCGTCAATGTGAAATGTTGAGGATGAAGCAATGATCAATCACCTAAATTGACCATTGCTCCTGGTAAGAAATGTTACATCCGCTCGGGGGCGGCGATGGAGAGTAGACCTAAGCCGTTGCGCAAGGCTTGAGCAGTGGCAGCAACCAATTGGCCGCGTGCGGCTCGCAGCGCTAAAGTTTCAGCTTTCAAAACCGAGCAGCTATCGTAGAACACCGCAAAAGCTTTGGCCGTCGCATACAGCCAATCGGAAACCACGAACGGCGCATAACGCTCAGCCGCATCAACAATTACCTGCGGCAAGCGGGCTAGCTCTTTCAATAACGCTTGCTCAGCCGGATGGGTCAGCACCCGTCCATCGTAGTTTTGGGGAATGCGCCCGAAATCGCGCAAAATGGAGCAGCAGCGGGCATGCATGTATTGCAAATAGGTTGAGCTATTGCCATCAAAGGCCAACATGCGCTCCCAATCAACCACAACATCGTGGGCTGGATCATGCTGTAAATTGTGATAGATGACTGCGCCAACCCCAACTTGCTCAGCAATTTCATTGATTTCTGTGCTCGAAAAGGGAATTTTCGATTCAAGCGCTTTTTGTTTGATCAAGGCTTTGGCGCGGGTGCAAGCTTCATCCAACAATGGCTCCAGATAAATCATGGTGCTAAATCGTGCGCCACTGGGCGAGCGCCGTTCTGGGCCTAGAATCATGCCACACGCAACATGGGCCAGATCAGCTTTGGTGTAGCCAAGGGTTTTGCTGATGGTAAAGGCTTGGCGAAAATGCAATTCTTGCGCTTGTTTAACCACATAAATAATTTTAGTTGGTTGGTATAGCTCCTCGCGATATTTAATCGCGGCAATATCACGCGTAATATACAAACTGCTGCCATCCGAGCGATTAAGCAACAAGGTGGGTAAGGCTTTGCCCTGTTCATCGAGCAAATCTTTGACGACCGCCACATGACCATCGAGCTGGGCAATTTGATAATGCAAGGCCTCTTTGATGACCACTTGGGCTTCGCGAGCATAAAAACTCTCACAATGTTGCACATCAAAGGCCACGCCCAAACGTCGATAATTGGCTTGGTTGGCAGTTAAACTCAAATCAACAAGCTGTTGTAAAAGTTTAATCGCTTGCGGCTCGCCCTTGGTCAGTTTGCTGGCCCAAGCCTGAGCTAAATCGTGCACTTGATCATCGGCATGATATTGTTGGGTTTGTTGCTCCAACGAAGCCAGCATGCTTTCGCCATTGCCATTGCGATGTTGAAAATGCTGCATGGCTGCCAACGAAATGCCCAATTGAGGATCGTAATCGCCCCAATGGTTCATGCGAATCACGTGGTAGCCCAAGGCGCGGTAAATATTAACAATCGCTTGGCCAATCATCGTTGAGCGAATGTGATCGACGCGCATGCGTTTGGCAATATTGGGCGACGAATAATCGACCACGACCGCTTGGTTTTGGCCTTTGGCGCTACGGCCATACTCGGCTTTACGTTGGCTAATATCGTGCAACACCGATTGGGCAACGGTAACCGGATTGAGCGAAAAGTTGACATACGCGCCCAAGGCCGAGGCTTTTAAAACGAGGCTCTCAGGCGTAAATTTAAGCGCATTTGCTAGAGTCTGAGCAAATTGGGCCGGATTAATTCCGCGCAGTTTGGCCGCCCGAAAACATGGCAGGGCGAGGTCTGCCTGCACGCCGCTGGCTTTGGGGGCAACTAAATCGATCAAGTCGGCAGGTATTAACGTGGTGTCAAGCAATGCATCACGAATGGCTTGCTCAAAACGAGCAAAAGTGTCCATTTCAGGCTCCAAATCAGTCTAGCAAATTTAGGTCGTATCGACTCTATATCCTAACATAATGTTGGCAATTCGTAAGTCCTAAATTGGTCGGGCAAAAGACGGATTTTAAAATCAAAAGGCAGAAGTCAAAAGGCAAAAGCACAGAGGGATCAGGATTCAGCGATCAGGGGCTAGATTTTAACGCAGCGGCGCAGGGATTGAATGATGAGGGAGGAAAGTTAACCACGAAGAGCACGAAGTTAGTTATCTTTGTGGTTCTTCGTGGCCTTCGTGGTTAAACATTAGGCTCTTACTCGCTGCTCGACGCTCGATTCGCGCACAATTAGCTCGCCTTGCAAAATAATTTTGCGGGTTGGGCGTTGTGGGTCAGCAACCCGTTGCAAGACTAATTCAGTCGCTGAGCGGCCAATTTCATCGGTTGGTTGAGCTAGAACAGTGATCGCTGGCTGCACCAAACTGGCCCAGGCAGTGTCATCGAAGCCAACCAAACCAATTTGCTCAGGCAGCTGCAAACGCCGTTCGCGAATGGCTTGAAGTGCCCCAGCCGTCAGTAGGCTATTGCTGGTAAAAATAGCCTCTGGTGGTTGCGGCAAACGCAAGAGATCCAAGGTTGTGCTATGGCCAGCTTCGCTGCGCGGCCGCACAAAGCGCAAATATTCGGGCTGCATGCTGATGCCTGCATCGTGCAAGGCATCTTCAAAGCCGCGCTGGCGTTCGCGCCCAGTCGTGCTGGCCTCGCCAAAAATCGCCCCGATGCGGCGATAGCCTTGATTGATCAGATGTTGAGCCAAGGTATAGCCAGCACTCACATTATCCAACAGCACGGCATCAACATCGCCACTGCGCAACGAACGGTCGATTAATACCGTCGGAAAGCTCAAATTCAATTCATGAAAGCGATTGAGAGTTTGTAAGGTGGGCGAGAAAATTACCCCAGCTACTTGCTCATCGCCCATCAGTTGCAAATATAGCAATTCTTTTTCAGGATTTTCATCGGTGTTGCAGAGCAGCACATTGTAGCCATGGGCATAGGCCGTATCTTCGACGGCGCGACTAACGGCGGTAAAAAAGGGATTACGAATATCCGAAACGATCAAGCCCAAGGTGTTGGATTGCTGCGAACGTAAATTGCGGGCAATCAAATTGGGCCGATATTCGAGCTGAGCCACCGCCGCTAACACCCGTTCGCGCACTTCTTGCCGCACATGTGGATGGTTGGCCAAAACCCGCGAAACTGTCGCCGTCGAAACATTGGCTGCTTTGGCAACATCTTTGATGCTAGACATAGCGAGACTCCCCTTGGCAGTAGTCGATTGTAGTGCTGAAAACGATTGCGGCATTATAGCAGATTAGTGCGCTTTTTCTTAGGATGCATTGTAATCGATTTCACAATAGAATGCTAGTACCTAAGCCAAATAGCGGCTTGATAGGCTTATTTTACTGAAAAACATTGTAAAATCAAGCCCTCTTGTGAAAAGTGTTGACAAATTCTTTGTAATCGATTACAGTAATTTTAGCAAACAAATTCAAAGCTCTCCCCGCAACCCTACCTGAGCCACTACTCACAACGGGTAGCCATCAGCGACAAAGGAGTCCGACGTGATCGAGCTACAGCAGCGTCATATCCAACTCAAGAGTCAGCCCGCCAACAAGCAAGCGGCAATTCAACAAGCAGGCCAGCTCCTGGTTGCCAATGGGCAGATCGAGCCTGGCTATATTCAAAGTATGCTCCAACGCGAAGCCCTTTCGAATACGTATCTCGGCAATGGCATCGCAATTCCTCATGGTTTGCCCGAAGCCCGCGATCTGATTCGCCAAACTGGAATCGTGGTGTTGCAAGTGCCCAACGGGGTGCAGTGGAACCCAGGCGAAACTGTGCACTTAATCGTTGGCATCGCCGCTCGCTCCGATGAGCATATTGCAATTTTGCGCCAACTCACCCGCGTGCTTGGCGATAAAACCTTGGTTGATCAACTCACCCATACCACCAATCCCGATGATCTGATTCGCGCATTAACTGGCGCTGAAACGGCTCCCGTAGCCCCTACGACTCCAGCAATCAGTGTAGCGGTTGCTAGCGACCAGCCCTTTTTTGAAACCAAAGTTTTGAATCCAACTGGCTTTCATGCGCGCCCTGCCACAACCTTTGTTGATTGCGCTAAGCGTTTTCAGGCGGAAGTGCGTATGCGTTATGGCTCGCGTGAGGCCAATGGCAAAAGCTTAATCTCTATTTTGCAACTGGGCATTCCCCATGGGGCAACAATTCAGGTCACAGCTCAAGGTGCTGATGCCGCTGCGGCGCTGCGTGGTTTGCAACAGGCACTAGCTCAAGGCTTAGCTGATGAGACGGCGGAAACGCTTCCAACACGCGCGGCGGTCGATGTGCGCTGGACACCCAAGGCCGTCGAGCAGACGATCAACGGCATTAGCGCCGCGCCAGGCTTGGCGATTGGTTTGCTCCGCCGTTATAGCCATAGCGAGTTGGTAATCGAAGATCGGCCAAGTGATCCGATGGTTGAGGTCAATCGCTTCGAGCTGGCATTGGCCGCCGCCCAAGCCGAGCTGTCAACGCTCTACGATGAAGTGCAAGCGCGAATTGGCTCAGGCAAGGCGGCGATTTTCCGCGTGCATAGCGAAATGTTGAGCGATACCAGCCTTGTGCAACAAACCGTTTCGTTGTTATTTGAAAAACATAGCGCCGAATGGGCTTGGCATCAGGTCATTAGCGGGCGCGTGGCCCAAATCGAAAAACTTGACGATCAAGTACTAGCTGGGAGGGCGGTTGATCTGAGTGATGTTGGTCAGCGGGTGTTGCGCCAACTGATCGGCGGCGATCATCAACGGCCTTTGAATGCAGCCACACCGGTAATTATTTTGGCCGACGATTTGACTCCCTCGGATACCGCCGCCTTTGACCCCGACACCATTTTGGGCTTTGGCACGGTGCGCGGCGGCCCAACTTCGCACACCGCAATTTTGGCCCGTTCGCTGGGCATTCCAGCCATCGTTGGGGCTGGCGAAGGCTTGTTGAATTTGGCTGAGGAAGCAATTGCCATTCTCGATGGCTACAATGGCAAATTATATGTCAACCCAAGCAGCGCCGATATTGAGGCCGCCACCAACTTGCAAGCCGAATTAGCCGAACAACACGAGCGTGCTCAAGCTACCCGTTTCGAGCCAGCCCAAACCAGCGATGGCCATCGAATCGAAATTGCCGCCAACATCAATCGCGTCGCCGATGCGAGTGTAGCCGCCGCTGCGGGAGCTGAAGGCGTGGGCTTGATGCGCACCGAATTTCTGTTCCTTGAGCGCGATAGTGCGCCCAGCGAGGAAGAACAATTCGAGGCCTATCGCGATATGGTGCAAGCAATGGCAGGCCATTCGGTGATTATTCGCACATTGGATATTGGCGGCGATAAAGTTGTGCCTTATCTCGATTTGCCCAAAGAAGATAATTCATTCTTAGGCATTCGCGGGATTCGGCTCTGCCTCGCTCGGCCTGAATTATTTATCCCGCAACTAAGGGCAATTTATCGGGCAGCCGCCTTTGGGCCGCTCAAAATTATGTTTCCAATGATTGCCACCTTGGAAGATTGGTACGCCGCCCGCGATTTGGCTGAGCAAGTGCGCCGCGAACTCGACGCGCCTCAAGTGCCACTCGGCATCATGGTCGAAGTGCCATCGGCGGCAGTGCTGGCCGAACAATTTGCCCAAGAAGTTGATTTCTTCTCAATTGGCACTAACGATTTGACCCAATACACCCTAGCAATGGATCGTTTACACCCACAATTAGCTAGCCAAGCTGATGGCCTGCATCCAGCGGTGCTGCGCATGATCGACCTGACCGCCCGCGCCGCCAACGCCCACAACAAATGGGTTGGCGTATGTGGTGGCATTGCCGCCGATGCCCGTGGTTCCTTGATTTTGGTGGGCTTGGGCGTGCATGAACTCAGCGTCAGCGTGCCAGCCATCGCCGAACTCAAAGCCGCCATTCGTCAACATAGCTTGGCCGATTTACAAGCACTCGCGCAACGTGCCTTGGCATGTCGCAGTGCTGCCGAGGTACATCAATTATGAGTATCGTCACTCTAACCCTCAATCCTGCCATCGATCAAACGATTTTTATCAACAATTTTCAGCTGGAAACCGTCAATCGGGCCTATGATCTCAAGAGCCATGCTGGTGGCAAAGGCGTGAATGTCGCCTCGCTGCTAGCCGCCAACGGCCATAAGGTGGTGGCAACTGGCTTTTTGGGCGACCAAAATACCGAATTATTCGATAAATTGTTTGCCGAAAAACAGATCGACGACCAATTTATTCGCATCCCAGGCCAGCCTCGGGTTGGCATCAAAATTAGCGATCAACAAACCCAACGCACCACAGAAATTAATTTGCCTGGCTTGACCCCAACCAACGAGCAATTGGATGCGATTCGCGCCACGATCAAACGCTTGGCTGCTGACGATAACCAATGGTTTATTTTGGCAGGCAACGTGCCGCCAGGTATTCCCAGCACAATTTATGGCCAATTAATCGAAATTATTCGCGCCGCAGGCAAGCAGGTTGTGTTGGATACCAGCGGCGAGGCCTTGCGCTACGGGCTGGCCGCCGCCCCAACCATCGCCAAGCCCAACCTTGCTGAACTTGAGCAATTTGTGGGCTACCCGCTGACCAGCGAACAAGCCGCCGCCAAAGCAGGCCGCGAATTGCTCAGCCATGGCATCAAACTAGTGGTGATTTCAATGGGCGAACATGGCGCACTCTTTTTGGATAACGCCCAAAGTTTGGTGGCGATTCCGCCTCGCGTGGCGGTTCAAAGCACTGTCGGCGCAGGCGATGCCATGGTTTCAGGCTTGGTTGCTGCCCAAACCCAAGGGCTTGATCTCGCGGCGAGTGCTCGCTTGGCCACGGCTTTTGCTGCCGCCAAAATCACTCAGCTTGGCAGCAACTTACCCGCCGCCGAAATTGTCGAGCAGATTCGCGCCGATGTGGTGATTCGCCCGTGCAATGCGCAACTTGATGTGTTACAACGTGGCGCAAATCAACTTAAAGGTGTTCCACTCTAATTTAAGGATGAATTATGAATTATGAGGGATAAAGGCAGAAGGCAGAATCAAAAGCCGAGGGATCAGGGGGCAGGGATCAGACGTTGAAACCGCGAAGATGATGAGTCTATTGGCTATTGGCTAGCGGAACATCCGTGGGTTTGGCAACAGGCGCTTGACATTGAAGGGGATACCGATCCCCAGCCCCTGACCCCCGAACCCTATTATTTGGCTATTAGCTAGCGGAACATCCGTGGGTTTGGCTAAGCATTTGGGGCATTAACAGAGATCTGATCTCCAGCCCCTAGCCCCCGAACCCTCGATTTTTGGCTATTGGCTAGCGGAACATCCGTGGGTTTGGCAACAGGCGCTTGACATTGAAGGGGATACCGATCCCCAGCCCCTGACCCCCGAACCCTCGTTATAAGGAGCATCCCATGGCACGCATTGTTGCGATCACCTCATGTCCAACTGGTATTGCCCACACATTTATGGCCGCCGAAGGGGTTCAACGTGGTGCAGAAGCCCTTGGTCATCAGATTAAAGTTGAAACCCAAGGCTCGGTTGGTGCGCAAAATGTGCTGACTGAGGCCGATATTCGTGAAGCCGATTTGGTGATTATCGCCGCTGATACCAAAGTTGATCTTGGGCGCTTTGTGGGCAAGCGGGTTTATGAAACCTCGACCAAAGCAGCGATTACCGATGGTCAGGGAATGGTCAAAACCGCCTTTGATCAAGCCAAAACCTATAGCGCCAGCGGCTCAGCCAACCTTGCGGATACCGTTGATGATCTCAAAGCTCAACGCTCGGCCAGCCGCTCCGGCCCCTACAAACACCTGATGACTGGGGTTTCGTATATGCTGCCATTTGTGGTTGCAGGCGGCTTATTGCTTGCAATTGCTTTCGCTTTCGGTGGAATCAATGTTGTTGAAGATCAATATAAAGATACCTTGGGCGGGGCATTGGTTCAAATTGGCTTGCGTTCAGGCATGTCATTGATGGTACCAATCTTAGCTGGCTTCATCGCCTTCTCAATTGCCGATCGGCCAGGTCTAGCACCTGGAATGATTGGCGGAATGTTAGCAGTCAGTACAGGCTCTGGTTTTATTGGTGGAATTATTGCTGGCTTTATGGCGGGTTATGCGACAACATGGCTCAATGATACGATTCGTTTACCCAAGACCCTTGCTGGGCTCAAGCCTGTGTTAATTTTACCCTTGCTTAGCTCAACAATTGTGGGTTTATTAATTATCTATGTGATTGGTAAGCCTGTTAGTGCAATCAATAATGGGTTAAATGAATGGCTGGCTGGAATGCAAGGTTCGAATGCGATTTTGCTGGGCTTGTTGCTTGGGGCAATGATGGCCTTCGATATGGGTGGGCCAGTCAACAAGGCCGCCTATACCTTTGCGGTTGGCTTATTGGCTAGCAATGTGTATGCTCCAATGGCTGCCGTAATGGCCGCTGGCATGACTCCGCCGCTTGGTTTGGCCTTGGCCTCGCTGCTGTTCAAAAATCGCTTTACCGCCGAAGAACAAGAAGCTGGCAAGGCAGCAGCAGTGCTTGGTATTTCGTTTATCACCGAAGGCGCAATTCCCTTCGCAGCACGCGATCCATTCCGCGTAATTCCAGCAATTATGCTTGGCTCAGCTGTCACGGGAGCACTCTCGATGAGCTTTGGGTCAACGCTGCAAGTGCCACACGGCGGCGTGTTCGTGCTGCCAATTCCCAATGCAGTTGGCAGTTTGGGCTTGTATATTGTGGCAATTTTGGTGGGCACAGTGGTGACAGCCGCCGCCTTGTATGCGCTCAAACGCCCGTTGGTACAAACGCCCGTTGCCACCAGCGAAACCAGCGCTAACGCAACTTCAGCCGTCAGCGTGCGCTAAATACTTATTGCAACCAGCGCCATTGAGCAAAAATTCAGTGGCGCTGGTTTATTTAACCAACAACCACTACTCAACGTCTTTTGAGGATCTTTCTTTCGCCCCGTTTAAAATCAAAAGTATCGATTGGATGCAATGGCTGTGCTCGGCGGGCGGTGCTATCTGACCAAAATTGCTCGCCACAGTTGGCACATCGATATAACTCAATTCGATCAGCTAAAATACCAGAATCATCAAAAGTATGCCCAGTATTGTAGATCATCAATTCAGCACATGCTGGGCAACGCTGGGTCATTGGGCTAATAGGGCGTGGGGTATGCCAATCGTTCGTTGCCATAACCACATCGTACGTGCCTTTAATCCGATGAGCATCGGCGGCTGGCGGCAAAATCGTGGGAGTTAGCGGGGTCAATAATCCAATACAACGCCAATCTTCAAGCGCATAGGCAAAATGTAGCGCCGTCCAAGTTGCCCGTCTGCCAGCTGATAATTGAGCGGTCGGATCAGCTCCCAACCCAAGCAGTCGTTCGACTAAGCCTGCTTGGCGGGCTAAAACTGCATAATGCAATACGTTATAGCCATAGTTAGTTGTTGCTTGAATCTTCGCCCCAAACCCAACCAAATGCACAATAATGGCGGTATTGGCAAGCTCAGCCGCCCAATGTAAGGCAGTTCGCCCAAATTGATCAGCTCGATTTGAGTTGGCTCCCGCGCTCAACAAGCTATCAAGCAAGTCGAGCGAATTTGTTGCAGCTGTTGCGATTAACGCTTGATCTAAATATTCCCGCGACCAAGGCGCAAAATTTTTCAACGCGGCTAAGGCTTCGACAAACTGGCGCTGTTCAATCAAATTCACGAGATTTGGGCGTTTTGGCTGCTTTTTCATGGGTTTAATTTTAGCCTGATTAGCTCGATTTAGCTAGATCCAATACATAGCCCCTACTTGAAATTGATTCAAGTAGGGGCTGGTTGGATTTACTCAGACACTATTATGGCACGATGCTACAGGCAACGCCATTCAAACTAAAGCTGCTTGGAATAGCATTTGTGCCGCTATAACTGGCTTGGAAGCCAAGCGAGGTCGAGCCTTGGGCAGCAATAAGGTTATTCCAGCCAGCGTTACGCGCTGCGACCGCACTACCAGTCTGGGTTAGGCTGGTGTTCCAAGCATTGCTAATTTGCTGATTGCCAGCAAAACTCCAATTCAACACCCAGCCATTAATCGGCGTGTTGCTAGCATTGGTCACCGTTACATTGGCCACGAATCCATTGCCCCATTGGCTGTTGATCGCATAGTTGACGCGGCAACCGCCACTAATTGGGGTTGGACTTGGCGTGAGCGTTGGAGTTGGGGTATTAGTCGGAATAGTATCAACAATGGTAACACTGACGGGATTTTGGGCAAACGCTGAACCCCAAGCCCAACCACCACCAGCAATTGGTACTTCGCCGGTTGCACTAGCATTCAATTGGACTGTGCCAAGTGCAGTTGCTTTAAAGGTGATATTTTTGCATTGAGTTGGGTGTTGGTTATATTTACAAGGCATACTCAACGGTGGATCAAGCTGCACCAAGCCAGCTGGGCTACTGGTTACGGTGGTGTATTGCAAGCCAATATTCACGTATTGAATCGTCAAGGTAAAGACTTGTCCAAGGGTCACTTGGCTGGGCGCACTCAAAATCAGCGATGGTCTGGGTGCTGTTTGAGTGGGGGTTGGGCTGCTAGTCGGCGTGTTGGTTGGCACCGCTGTATTGGTCGGGGTACGGGTTGCGGTTGGTTGCGCCGTTGGGGTACGCGTAGCAGTTGGGGCACTGGTTGGAGTTGGCGTGCCGCCCCGACCTTGCAATAAACGATTGTAAATGGCGGTATACGCTGGCTTAGGATTGTATTGTTCATCGTAAATCAAGGCCGCGCCATAACCCGGGAAGGTATTCGGAACCCACGAATATTTATCGGTGAAGCCCCAAAATTGAAAGGCTTGGCAAGCTGGCTGGCGCAAACAACGATCAAGCACATTTTGATAGACTGTTGCTTGTTGAGCCAAACTTGTGCTGGTAGCGGGCAATTGCAAACGCACATCGGCTTCAGTTACATAAATTTTCAAGCCCAAATCGGCAAAGCGCTGCATATTTTGGGCAAAGCTATTGTAATTGATGCCTGATCCAAGCAAGTGCATTTGAAAGCCAATCCCATCGATTGGTACACCACGCGCCAAAAAGTCAGTGACCATGGCATAGACTGCATTCGATTTGGCGTTAACTTCTTCGATATTGTAATCGTTGTAAATCAGCACCGCATCTGAATCGGCTTGGCGGGCACGTCTGAAGCCCAATTCAACATAGCTTTGACCAATAATGTTATACCAAAACGAGCGCCGATACACGCCGCTATCATCAAATACTTCGTTGGCCACATCCCAAATGGCAATATCGTTTTTGTAGCGGCCAACCACCGTATCAATATGATCATACAAAATGCTGGTCAGTTCGCTGGCTGTCCAGGTTTGGTTGGCAACCCAACCGGGGTTTTGTTGATGCCAAAGCAGCGTATGGCCGTGGATTTGCTGACCATAGCTTTTGGCAATTTGAATATGTCGATCAACCGGGGCAAAATTATAGGTTGTACGTTGAGGGTGCACGGCATCCCACTTTAATTGGTTGCCTGGGGTATAAATATTAAACTGGTTACCCAAAATGGCTTCATATTGAGCGCCATCGCTGAAGTTCCAAAAATCACTATCAGCAGCACTGCCAATTAAAAACGTACCAGCCGCTGCCCGTAAGGTTTGGGGGCTGGTTTGACCGCTGCTTGACTGCCACCAACTGAATTGTCCCGCGATTAATCCGAGCATCAGCACTATCCACCAGTAACGTCGTCGGCTGTTCATCGATCCTCCTTGATCAAGCGTGCAATGCGGCAGACTGGTGCGATGATAAAAAGGACGTTTGAGCAGCATCACGGTTAATTTTCTACTTTGAGACCGCTCCCAAAGTAAAGATATATTAATAAACAGTAGTTTGTCAAGAGGATCTTTAGAAAAACTTAAGGATTATCGCTTAATAGCAGTGGTTTAAAGCCGAGGGCATCGCAGGCAGTTAATTGATAGAAAACCGTTTCGACCTGGCCAGTTGTGGCATTGGCCCATTGTTCGGCTTGGTGCAAGTGGCCATAAACACAGGTGTGAACGTTGGCAGCGGCGATGCGTTTGGCAAATTCGGTTGGCTGGCCATCGCGGAAAGGCGGGAAATGTAGTAACACATAGATTGGGCGAACATCTTCGGCCAGCACCTGTGCTCCAGCCAAAGCCCGTTCTAAGCGCCCAAGTTCACGCTCATAAATCCGCTGATCGGTGGTTTTATCGAAATCGCGGTCGCCTGGCACAGCCCAACCACGCGTCCCACAAACCACAATCTGATCGACAACCACTGCATCGCAATCGACAATCTGCAATGAGGGTGGCAGGATGGCGCGAACCTTATTTTTGCTACTCCACCAATAATCGTGGTTACCCTTGCACAGCACCTTTTTGCCAGGCAGCGCCTCGATCCAAGCGAGATCGGCGCGAACATCGTTGAGATGCATAGCCCACGAAATATCGCCAGCGATCAACACCAGATCATCGGTGGCAACGCATTCGTGCCAAGCCTTGGCGATGGTTGCCGCATGATTACGCCAATGAGCACCAAAGACATCCATTGGTTTATCCTGCCCGCCAGCAAGGTGCAAGTCGGCAATAGCCCAGATTCGCATAATATATCAGCCCTAGCAGATTGTCCTAAGCTGCTATTGTAGCATAGCTCGCTTGATCGAAGCTTGGCAGGCTAGTGGTATTATAATCGGAATGGTTTTTAGGCCACAGGGAGAATCTTGTTGTGTCAAACACTGTGCTGAAGAAGCAGCAACTTTATAGATTAATTGGTGCATGGATCGGATTAATTGGCTTGATTTGGCTTGGCTGGAATCAAACTAGTCATTATTGGTTTGACCTAGGTTCAGTCGCCGATCAAGATGGATTAACGGGATTTAACGAACGAGAAACAAATGAGTTTTTTAGTTATCGTTGGACTCAAGAAAAGGCACAAATCGCCGTGCCATTTCAACATGGCCCAACTGCTTTAACATTTAATGGAACAATTCATCCTAATGCCCAGCAAGTGCAACTAAATCTTGGAGATCAGCATTTAATCACGTTAGATCCACAAAAACATATCGATTTGGCAATGCGACGTTATCATGTCTATATTCCTGAGCAACGTGATCCATGGGGTCATCTTAAAATTAATATCGATAGTATTATTCCCCAAGTTAGTGCTGATGGGCGTAAATTAGGCTTATTATTCGATCTGTTTGAAATCAAAAATCTTGCCGCGCCATGGGGATTGCCACCATTAGGGTTTTTGATTGTTAGTTGTCTTTTGCCTGGATTGTGGTTCTGGCTCTTAATTCAACTTTTTCCACGCCATATGCTGCTTGCTAGTGGCCTAAGTTTTCTCAGCATTTTTAGCATTATTGGTTTATGGATTTGGCGAGCACCATTGATTGAGCCTCAGCTTGTAAGTTTGGCAATTGGGAGTTTTGTTTTAGCAGCATTCGTGGCATGGCTTAACTATCTCTATCGCTCAGCATTGATACCGATTCAAAAAGTTATTTTATTAATGTTTGGTGCCAGCAGCATCATATCAGGATACTTACTCTATTTTTATGGCTTTACCGATTGGCTAACCTGGTGGAATCTAGGAACAATTACGGGGATTGCAGTATTGCTCTTACCAATTATTCCACAGAAATATCATAAAATACTCTGGTCGATTACAGCAATTTGCATTATTGGCTACGGAATATTGAATTATATGTATGTTTTTGAACGTGATTATGCTGACGACTTCAAGGCTTTATTTCGCGGGCCACGTGCTTATATTCAAGGCATAGGTTTATATGATTTCGAGGCGATTGCAGCAAATCCATTTAGTAATACTTATAAATATCCGCCGTTCTTTGTTTTCTTTATGGCTCCATTTACCTCGCTGACGTTTACGCCAGCAATCCAATCGTGGCGAGCATTTAATATTGTGATTATGTTGATTGCTAGTGTTATTTTAATGCGTGGCTATCAGCAACATTGGCGTTCGTGGGTAGCAATTGGCTTGGGCTTTATGTTATTGGTCTTTCAGCCAATTAATGATAGTTTACGCTATGGTCAAGTTGATATGTTGATGTTATTGCCGCTGGTAATTGCAACGATTGCTTTATTGAAAGAACGGTGGAATTGGTTTGCGGCCATGATTGCAATCCCCACAATGCTCAAACTGTATCCAGCCTATTTACTAGCCCAAGTTGCTATGACCAAACGCTGGCGAGCCGGATTGGCTTTTATGGCAACATGTCTTGGAATTATCGTTTTAAGTGTAATTGTATTAGGTTGGGATGTACACGCTCAATTTATTCAACATGTTTTGCCAACGACGAGTGGCGGTACGGGCTGGGTTGAAAACCAAACTTGGAATGGCTGGCTCAATCGATTAATCAACCCGACCATTGGATTAACTCCAGATACTTCAACGACAGTTAAGCTATTGACATATGCCATGGCCCTAGGCTTGAGTGGTTTAACTTGGTGGTTTAGCCGCAAAATGTCAGCCGCCGATGGCTTTGGCTTATGGATTATTACGATGTTGATGATTTTGCCATCAACTTGGATTCACTATCAAGTCTTGTTAATTATTCCTGTGTTTCAATTATTGGTGCGCGTACAACAAACTAAACAATTGCCATCATGGTCAATTTTTGGATTGTATGGTTTAGCATTGGTGAGTTTGAGTATTGGTAACCAGTGGACATTCTATGATCGCGGCTATCATGGGGTGTTTTGGGCACTGCTGCTTTCCTATAAATTATATGGGTTGATTGCACTTTGGTGGGCAGTAGCATTTGACTCAACCGCACGTATAGCAAACCCAAAATCAAGTCCATCACAAAATCTAGGTTAAGCACATAATCCAAGGTTGGCAGAGCAATCACAATGATTTGTTGATCTTGGATTAGCTTAAAATCTGATAAATTGGTACTTGCAAATTGTTAATCTTTTGCTATAATCAGGCCGATGAGTAAATGTTCGAGTGATCAAGGAGGTATTGATCGAGAATTGAGAGTATCAACGAAGGTCTACTCAAGGTCTGATTTTGAGACAATCATGCCTTAATGAGATAGAGAGTGTATCCCATCTACACTATTCCTTCATATTAATCAACATAACTGCCTAATGGCGGTTATGCTTTGATGTTTGCCTAGCCTATTTGTGATTCAATGTATTCATGATAGGTTGTTGCTGGCTTATTTTCTTATCATGAGAGAACTCTATGATCATCTCTTCGCGCCTTAAGCGCTCGGTTTCGGCTGCCTTATTAGCAGCGGTTACCGCTTCCAGCATTCCAGCTGGCCTTGTTCGTGCCCAAAGCCCCGATCGGGTCGTTGAGCAAAACCCAACCATCCCGCCCGTTTCGGTTGTACGCACAAGCGAAAAACAAGCACCTAGCTTTATCCTTGATCTTCAAGCAGAAAAATCCTTTGTTCATGTTGGACAAACCCTTAATTTTAATATCTATCTAGCGAACCAAGCAGCCTATCCTGGCAAAAATGCTGTGCTGCGTGTGCCAGTTCCAGCCCATACCACCGCACTGAGCAAGGCCAATCTTTCAGCTGATGGACGCTACTGGGAATGGACATTTGCCGAGATTGCAGCCAACCACTCACAAAGCTTGCAAGTGCAAGTTCGGGTTGATGCAGCCCCCGAAGGCGCGATCCTAACCACTGCTTCGATTGGCGCAGCCCAACTTGACTTACCAGTTTCGGCGCGGGGCGGAGCAATTGTCTTAAGCCCAACCAATGCGGCAGTTACCGCCAACCGCAGTCAAGCAACCCAAGTCGAGAGTAGCGACAAAACCCTTAGCGTGACCCTCGGCAAGAGTAACACCAGCCAATCAGTTACTCTGGTTACCGGAAACGCTGATCTGCCTACATTTAGCCAACGCGGCTTTGCACCCTTTGCCTTGCAAACCAGCGCCAAAGCAAGCACCCTCGATGCAACGATTCAAATTAACTATACTGAAGCCCAATTGTTGGCTTTGAATTTGAATATCGCTGATCTGAGCTTGATGGCCTATGATGAAGCGACCAAAACTTGGTCAAGCATCCCGGTCACGATTGATAGCAAAACCCGCACTATCGTTGCCAAAGTAATGACTGGTGGTTCCTATCAATTAAGTGATGGCTCATCCCCATCGGAAGCTTACATTCCCTCATTACAAGCATGGCAAACCAGCCTCTACACGGGCGGCAATAGCGCTTCGTATCCAATCGATGTGCCTGCTGGCCCCGCTGGCTTGAAACCATCGCTGGACTTGAGCTATAACAGTACCAGCCCCGATGGACGTGGTGGGATGCGGCCCAAGCAACAAGCAAGCTGGGTCGGACGTGGCTGGAGCTTGGATCTTGGCTCAATTTCAGCCAACAAGATTAGCATTAATCCAAGCACCGCCCAAACCGTTAAATACTATTCAATGGTCTTCAACGGTATTTCATCGGATCTTATTCGCTCGGAAGCTTTGGTAGGCTCGCCACTTGAGCGCAACCCAACCCACTGGGCATGGCGTTCGACCAACGAAAATTTCACCAAAGTCGAAGTGCTGGATAATGGTGTTTCCGATGCCAATCGTGGCGCAACCATCAATGGCCAATGGCAACCACGTTATTTGTGGCGCATTTGGACTAAAGATGGCATGCTCTACGAATTTACCGAAGATCTGTGGATGGGCTGGAATGATTGTGCTGTTTCCAGCGATCTTTCATTCGAAACCTATAAATGGCTCTTATCACGGGTGGTTGATGTTAATGGCAACACGATTAGCTACAACTACGACCGCAATAGCTATACAGGCAATAACTTAACCTGTCATCCCACCAAATATGGTCAAGGTCGGGTTGATCGCGATGCATGGCCAACCAGCATTACTTGGGGGGGCAATTTTAACGGGGCAATTGATCGCTATAAAGTTGTGTTCAATTCCTCAGTTCGCACCAACGATACAGTCTATGAATCGGTCGATAATCAATATGGTGGGGTAAATGGGGTTGAAGGCACGCCACGCGAAACCCGCCAGTTGAACAATATCCAAGTATTAAGCAAACAAAATACAACTTGGGAATTAGTTCGCCAATACAACTTAATTACCGATTACTCAACCTATTCTGATAACACGGTTACGACCAATAACGTATTGAGTGCCGACACTGCCTATCCAAAACTGACCTTAAAAGGGATTCAGCGCATTGGCAAAGATGGAGTCACGGCATTACCTGCGACAACATTTAGCTATGGACCAACGCGGGGAACAGCTCAATTCGTCAATGGCGATTGGAATCGTTTGACCAGCGTTAACAATGGTCAAGGCGGCACCAGCACCTTTGCTTATGAAACCATCGGCGCAGTTATGAACAATAATCTGTTTGCCAATAACCGCCGGATCATTAGCAAAACTAATAACGATGGCCGTGGCAATAGCTACACCACAACCTATAGCTATACCGGAGCAACCTATAATTCTTTAGGCTCAATTCTGGATAACACCCAGGCTGCCGTTCAAGCCTACGCGAACTCGGCAGTCTTGTATTACAATGAATATTGGGATCTTGCTCACCCCAATGATGTATGGCTATTACACAAACCCTATAAAGAATTCCGTGGTCATGCCAAAGTGACTGAGCGTGATGCTAATGGTAACGAAACCGATCACTATTTCTATCAAGGTGATGTAGGGTGTAACCCAACCGCTGTTGGTAACGGCATTTTAAATGATGCATGTTTCTTGCAGTTGCGCGATCGCGAAATCTTGAAAGGCAAGGAATATCGGACGGTTCAACGTCAAGGCACGAGCAGTACCATGCTGCGCGAAAAGGGCGAATTCTACACGGTTGAATTCTATACCTATTCCAGCACGCCATTAGCGGGTTTGTGGCGCTCATTTGATTACACCAACGAATCATTCAGCGTCAATTATGATCCCGCTCCTGCTGGCGGCCCTACGGCAACCGTTAACCGCACCAAATACTACTACGACCCAGCCAACCAAGGTGGCGTGCAGTATGGCAATGTTACCAAAGTTGAAGAGTTGGATGTCAGTGGCGCGGTCTATCGCTCAACCACCAATACCTATACGCCCAATACGAGCACGGCCTATATCGTTGATCGCTTGACCACGCAAGTCATCCGCGATGGTCAAAATCGTTTGTTGGCCTTGACTGAAAATCGCTACGATAGTGCAGTAACGACTCCAGCGGTTGGGACGCGTGGTTTGCTGACCTTGGTGCGCAAATACAATAATGTGCCATTAGCGACCAGCACCACTGGCGTAACCCTCACCAGCAGCGATACCAGCTATGGCTACGATGTGTATGGCAACCAAACCACAGTTACAAGTTATGCCCAACCAGGTACGCGCTTGTTCAATGGTTCAACTACCACATTTAGTGCACCAGGCAATGGATCGAGCAGCAGCACGGTCACAACAACCTACGATCCAAACTTCCATGCCTTCTCAACCAGTGTGAGTCAACCAACCGGCAATACTAATAGCCCAAGCTTAAACGAAAGCGCTGGCTATGATTATCGCATGGGAACCTTGACCAGCGTAACTGATGCCAATGGTAATGTCACCAACGCTGAATATGATGTCTTTGGGCGGATGGCGGCACTAATCAAGCCAGGCGATAGCAGCACCTTGCCAACCGTCAAAGCCTACTATGCCGATAGCGCCCTACCCTTCCGCTTTTGGACAGAAACTCGCGAGCATGCTGGGTTAAGTGGCGTTCAGATTAATAGTCAGTTCTATGATGGCTTAGGCCGCAAGATTCAAACCAAACAAGAAAGTATCAATGGCAGCCAAAATATTGTGGTTGACACCAAATATGATGGATTAAACCAAGTTACCCAAGAATCGCAACCACGCTATGTCACTGAAACCAGTGGCACCTTCGGGGCTTACACAACAGTTCCTGGTAGCGGGGTGAATTGGACAACCAAGACCTATGATAGCCTTGGGCGCTTGTTAACCTTAACTACCCCTGATGGGGCCAAAACCACCAAGCGCTACTGGCAATACAATAACCTCAGTTTGATCGATACGATTGCCCCCAATCGCAATCGGACACAACATCGCTCAGACGAATTTGGGCGGTTGGTGCAGGTGCAGGAACTCAGTGGCAATTGTACGAGCTTTGCCTTCTTGAGCGACTTTAGCTGTACTGGCAATTACACCACCACCTGGGCCAGCTATGGGATGACCACCTATACCTATAGCCCGCTCGATTTGCTGACCACCAGCACCGATGCCAGCAACAACGTGACCAGCATGACCTACGATTCATTAGGTCGCAAGCTCACCATGAACGACCCCGACATGGGCGCATGGAGCTATGCCTACGATGTTGATGGTAATCTGACCAGCCAAACCGATGCTAAAAACCAAACCTTGAGCTTCGAATACGATTTACTCAACCGTTTGACTACCAAGAAGCAAGGTTCAACTACGATTGCCAGCTATACCTACGACCAATTTGGTGGATCATATCCCTATGGCAAAGGCCAATTAACTACTATGACCGATGCCAGTGGCAGCACGACCTATGGCTACACGCCACGAGGTGAAACTCAAATTACTGCCCAAACGGTCGATGGCACAACCTATAGCACCTATAACACCTATCGTGCTGACGGCCAACCAAATACCGTCGTCTACCCAACTGGCGAAATCATCACCTATAGTTATGACGCTGCTGGCCGTCAAAATGGTCTCAGCTCAAGCCTTGGTGAAGTCTTCCAAAGTAATGTGAGCTACGATGCCTTAGGCCAAAAAACTAGCGAAGTATTGAATAATGGTTTACAAACCCAATATAGCTATAATACCCTGAGCCGACGCTTGACCAATATCAATGTGTCGGATGTTCAAGGTATTGTTGGGACGGTTTTTAACCGCGACTTTACCTATGATCTCGCTGGCAACGTCCAAACGATTGCCTCGATGGATAGCTTGAACGCTAACGAAATTATGCGCTATAGCTATGATCATCGCGATCGCGTAACTAATGCTTGTGCCGTTACGAGCAGCAGTAGCAGTGTATGTATTGGGGGTGCAACCTTCAATCAAAGCTACAGCTACGATGTGCTTGGCAATATCACCACCAAAGCAGGTGTAAGCTATAGCTATACCAATGGCAAACCTCACGCCGTTTCCAGCATCGGTGGCCAAAGCTACACGTATGATAACAACGGCAACATGCTGAGCGGTGGTGGTCGCAGTTACACGTGGAACATCGAAAACCAGCCAACCCAAATTAGCACCAGCACTGTCACCGAAACCTACAAGTACGACGGCGATAACTCCCGCGTCAAGAAAACCACTACGACTGGCGGAACAGTCAAGAGTGTGCTGTATATTGGTAGTGTAGAATACTGGAGCGATGGCAAGGTTGTTTCTAGCTATGCAGGTGTTGCTGCTCGTACCACTACAGGTAACCCTAGCACGAGCAATCGCGGTAGCGTAATTTATCTCCATGTTGATCACCTTGGTTCAATCGGGGCTGTTACCAATGGTAGTGGTACGGTGATCGAAGCCGAACGCTATGATCCTTGGGGCGCAACCCGCAGCGGTAACCTTACTAGCACCGAACTTGGCTACACCGGCCAACGCAAAGATGACGGTACAGGCTTGTTGTTCTACAATGCTCGCTACTATGATGCCACGATTGCACGTTTCACCAGTGCTGATAGTATTGTACCTGAAGCCAATGATTTTGATGAGATAGATTATGTTGAATCCTCATCGCTTATTGGGCTTACTGTTGATTTTCACGAAAAGACCTTCGTAGAAAGTATAGCAACTGAGTATGCAACTATTAAGCAAGATGGATTCTTCTTCCAAATTGAAGCAACAAAGAAAGAGTCTTCTCTTAAAAATCTTTGGGGACCGCAAAACCCTCAAACTCTTAATCGGTATGCATATGTATTAAACAATCCTTTAAAGTATACTGACCCTACAGGACATGCTGGATGTGGATATTGGGGACAGTTGTTTTTAATATGTACAGATCCGCAAACTACAGCGTTCATGCATGATGTACTACCTTGGTTTGCATTGTTAACTGCGCCAGCAGTTCCAATGAGCGCAACATTTGCAGGATATGATACTTTACTTTATTTCCGCGAGGGCAGGACTAAAGAAGGTATTATGTCATTGGTACTGATGGCACCAGGCAAATTTATGATTTTGGTTAATTTCGTAAATAATCTAAATTCGCTAGGCTCCAAAGGTATGTCTAAACCAACGAAGCCAGCCGCACCAGCTAAACCAGCTAAACCAACTACTAAGCCTAAACCATCTTGGCTACCTGGAGGGCGTGGTCTTGGAAAATAATTTATAATTTAATAATGCGGAACTTCTAAGCCAGTTAGGTTATTTGAACCCTTTACAATAAGAACTTTACTAGATTTTATCTAATCGCTATCAGATGATAGCGATTAGATAAAATAAGGATATATTATGAAAGTATTAAGAAAATTCATCTTAACAACATCAATTTATTTAATTATTATATTTATTTTTTTTGTTAATGAACATAAAGAATCAAATATAGATAACGTAATTTATTATTACAAATTCAATTATCTATTTTTTGCTTCATATCTAATTTTATTTCCAATAAATATGTATATCAATAAAGAAATAAAATTAAATTATCGAATATTAAATAACGTTATAATATTATTCATTCAAATCATATTGTACTTTTCAATTTCATCAAATTCATTAACTATAAATAAAGAATTCATAAAATGCAATAATAATTACATTTATTATAAAGAAATTAATTATATCTCAATAAAAGATAGTGGCAGGTTCAATTCAAAATATTTAATTACCAATAATAACATTATTATACCGCTATCAACTATATGCGCATCAAAAATAGATATAATCAAAGATAATTTAACAAGTAAAGGAATTAATGTTAATTAAATATTCGATTATAGTAATTCAAAAAATATTTCAAATTACCATATCTGTATAACCAGTGTTGCTAGTTCAAATCACAAAATCAAGGAAAGACAATCTTCCATTTGTGAGCTGCAACAATGCATTAAAGCATGCGGCAACAAAGCCCAAACGCATATCCATGCCGCGTGCAGTTCTATGGGTGAGTTGCTTGATCTGAAAGATTCGTTCCAAGATACTGAAGGTCGTTTCAATCAAAAAGCGGCAGTTCCACCTGCCGCGCTCGCAAATTTTGATCTGATACGATGCGGCTGACCCGTCGAACTATCAATCGTGAAATTGGCTGGGATGATATTCCGATCTCTATTGGTAATAGGGTTCCATGTTTAATTCAGTCCTTCGTTGTAGAATAGCAGCAGATTCTCCACGATATATTAACTCTATGCGGAGCGCAATGCTTGAGCCAACTCAGCAGCATCAAATCAACTCTTAGCCAACTCAACGGCGGAGCTTTTTGGTTTCACGGCCCAAGCTGTGATCTCGAAAGCTTCGTTATTCGCGTTGGCGAGCCGCGCACGCGAGAATTTCGATATTATCAATTAACCATCAACTGTGCTTGGCGTTTGCGTCAGCAGCAACAAGTCTTGCTCAGTAGCGAAGATTGGCTGTATGACGACGCTAATAATATCGAATTTGAGCCAAGTGTTGCAGCATTTTGGGCCAAGCATAATCCTACCAGTTTAATTATTTGGTCGATTGACGTGCAACCGCAGAGTGGCGATCTCTGCTTTTCAATCAATTATGATTATAAACTCGACATTCTGATCAATGCCGCAGCTGGTCAACATTGGGTTTTGCACCGCGATGGACTCGAAATTTGGCGTTATCGCAGCTAGGGGTGTATGCACAAAATTCCGATCATTCAACAAAAACTAGCAACCTTGCTTGGCCAAGTGCTGTGGGATGGCTTTGATGTTGCAGGTATTCTGTGTTTGCGGATTGGCGAAAAGCGCCTGATTATCAACCGCAAGCAGCAAGAAGTTGAGATTGGGCGTTATAGTTTAAATATTGGCGGCGTATGGCGCTTCTGGCAACACCAAAAGCTCATTATTGCAAATGGCGATTGGGCGCAGCCTGATCCGACGGGAGTTGAACCTTCAGCCTTGCAGCGTTTTTTAGCGACGTTTTGGCCTCAATCCTTGTTTATCCGCAGCATTCAAATTAATCCCATCGGCGATGTTCAATTGCATTTGAGCCAAGGATATTGCTTAGAATTATTGATTAGTTCAACCAATAACGAATACTGGCGCTTGATCGATAATGATACAGGCGAGCATTTTGTCGTTGAAGCGCATGATGACGAAGCTACAGAAGATTTAGGTTAATCCGTAGCCCGTTTAGCCTCGGACGTTGGTAGGAGCCAGTAGCCGAGGCTTTTTAGTATGCTTCGACTAGGTATTTTGCCGCTTGAGAGAGATTAACAATGCAACCAATTGGCAACCTTAGTAGCTAGTTGGCGTAGAATAAACGAGTTTCAAATTGAATTGAATGGTGTGGTTATGAATCAGAAATCTGTCAATCTCCTTAGCTTGATCAGTGGATTTTTGGGAACGTTCCTTGGCTTGGTCATTGCTTACCGAGCGATTTCAACTGAGCAGCTCTGGCCAAATCTTTGGGGTGGTATAGGCATTGGTGTATTGGGCTTAGATAGTTTGCTTGATAAAAGAATTAACACTTTTGCTAAATCATTTATTTTGATTATCGGAATATTATGTTTAGCTATTTATATTATTGGATTACTTAGTTAATTACGAAAGAGAGTCTGAGATGCGAATGGTACGTTGGATCATTATTGGCTTTATAATTATTGCTGCAATACTTGGAGGTTATCTTTGGCTGAATCAATCAGAACCACGCCCAATTCCGCCAGCAGGTTGGCAAACGATTGAGCAAGATAATCTAATCGTTTCATTGCCACCAGAATATATCGTCTTGAACCCAAAGCTGGCGAGTGCCAATCTTGATTTTACCAAGACCTATAGTGGAACCTATGAAACTTTAGCAAAAATCTCTGCTGCTCCAGTCAAAATCGATTTTCTAGCGGTGAACTCTGAAAATGGCGATACGATTATAGTTATCGATAAAACATTCAATAAAAATTTTACTCTATTTAATGAACAAATAATTAATATTTCAGATTTGATGAGTAGTATTCGCAACTATAACCAACAAACAACTGATACATTTGTTACTGGCAGATTACTAACAAAATATGACAATATATTATTTGTCGATCGCATTAGTGAGAGCAACCAACATGAAAAGAGTAAACATATCTTTGAGCTAATTGGCCAGAATATCGTATTGGAAGATGATTAAGCCACGATCGCAAAACACACAGCAAAGCTTCATGCCAACCCTTGACAAGCCATGACTGAAGTTAAGTAAATTACTCAAAAATCCAACTTGACAGACTCTAGCTGGATGTGTATACTCTGCACAAATAACTTTTGTAGGAAACTACCAAATGAGTAATCGTCCCGCGTTTATTATTATTAGCAACCTCCTTAGCCTCGTAATCGTCGTCATTACGCGGTCACTTTTGTGTGGGAGGGGCTAACAAGCCTCGCGGGTAGTTCAAAAGAACTCAAGCCCCTCCCAATCGGGAGGGGCTTTTGATTTGTGATTAAGTTAGCTTCTGGAGGATAAACACATGCGGAACTTGTTGACAACTCTCGTCACCATGATCACTCCTCGTCCGCAGTTTATTATTCTCCAACCCATTCCCATTTGGTCGTGTCGCGTAGGCCGTCGTCTGCGCTAGAGCGATAACCCGAACCGTTGCGATGATTGCAACAAACCCCGGAGCAGTGTCGCTCTTTCGTTCAGCTCATTGTTGAGTATGTTCGCCCATCTTGCCTGTGTTCAGCATCGGGACTGACAAGGCTTGCTTTCCTATTGCCAAAATCTTGCGATCTGCGGCCAATCCACTTGGAGCATTGGTTCAATCGCCTTTCAACGATGGCCTGTCCAGCCATCAGTTCTCTATGCGGGGAGCATCTATGCGTTCAGATACGATCAAGCGGGGCTTTGCACGCGCTCCACATCGTTCACTCCTACGTGCGACGGGCCAAATTCAAGATGATAGCGACTTTCAAAAGCCGTTCGTCGCGATCTGCAATTCTTATATTGATATTATTCCTGGCCACGTTCACTTGCATGAGTTTGCCAAAATCGTGAAAGATGCAGTCCGGGCAGCAGGCGGCATTCCTTTTGAATTCAACACCATTGGGGTTGATGATGGCATCGTGATGGGCCACGAAGGCATGCGCTATTCGTTGCCATCGCGCGAGTTGATCGCCGATTGTGTTGAAACGGTGGCAGCAGCCCACTGTTTCGATGCGATGATCTGTATCCCCAACTGCGATAAAATCGTGCCTGGCATGCTGATGGGCGCTGCCCGCGTCAACATCCCCACCGTTTTCGTATCGGGCGGGCCAATGCAGGCTGGCCGCGATAAAGATGGTAATAAAGTTGATCTGATCAGCGTGTTCGAGGGCGTTGGTCAACATGCTTCTGGCCGGATCAGTGATGAACGGCTGCTGGATCTGGAGCGTAATGGCTGCCCGACCTGTGGCTCCTGCTCAGGGATGTTCACCGCCAATTCGATGAATTGTCTGTGTGAAGCACTGGGAATCGCCCTGCCATACAACGGTTCATTACTGGCCACCGACCCCGCCCGCCACGAGCTAGCCCGCACCGCCGCCACCAAAGTCCTCGAATTGCTCCACAAGAATATTTCCTTCAGCGATATTGTCACTCCCGAATCAATTGATAATGCGATGGCGCTCGACGTAGCCATGGGCGGCTCGACCAACACCGTCTTGCACGTTTTGGCCTTGGCGCGTGAAGCAGGCTTGGATTATCCAATCAGCCGCTTTAACGAGGTTGCCGCTCGCGTGCCCCACTTGGCCAAAGTTAGCCCAGCGTGGGATGGCAATCGCCAATGGCATATGGAAGATGTGCATCGCGCTGGTGGCGTACCAGCAATTATGGCCGAATTGGCCAAAAAGCCCGATGCCCTACACTTGAATGTGCCAACCGTGACCGGCCAAACCTTGGGTGAACAATTGCAAGGCATCGCCAACGAAAACCCTGAATGCATCCGCCCAATCGAAAATCCCCACTCAGCCCAAGGCGGTTTGTGTATTTTGTTTGGCAACTTGGCTCCCGAAGGCTCAGTGATCAAAATTGGTGCAGTTGATCAACATCAAATGACATTTAGCGGCCCTGCCCGTTGTTTCCCCAGCGAAGAAGCCGCCACCTACGCCGCCCGCGCTGGCGAAATTCAAGCTGGCGATGTGGTAGTTGTGCGCTACGAAGGCCCACGCGGTGGCCCAGGTATGCGCGAAATGCTGGCCTTAACCTCGTTGCTCAAAGGCATGCCTTTGGGCGAACAAGTGGCCTTATTGACCGATGGTCGCTTCAGCGGCGGCACACGCGGCCTGTGTATTGGCCATATCTCCCCCGAAGCCGCCGAAGGTGGCCCAATTGGCCTGATCGAAAATGGCGACATCATTCACATCGATTTAGCAAATCGCCTGTTGGCAGTTGACCTCAGCGAAACGCAATTTGCCGAACGCCGCGCTGCGTGGCAAGCCCCAGAACGCAAACATCAACGTGGCTGGTTGGCACGCTACACCCGTTTGGTGACGAACGCCAGCAATGGCGCGGTGTTGGAAGCATAGATCTGCAACTTATTGACATTAAACCTTACGCAAGGCGAGGTATACCGATGAAAACGCTAACTGGTGCTCAAATGATGTGTGAAGCGTTGCTAGCCGAAGGCGTTGATGTGATGTTTGGCTATCCAGGTGGGGCGATTATGCCGTTCTACCACGCGCTGCCCGAATATCCCGAATTGCGCCATATTTTGGTGCGCCACGAACAAGCTGCGGGCCATGCCGCCGAAGGCTATGCCCGTACTAGCGGCAAAGTTGGGGTTTGTGTCGCCACCAGCGGCCCAGGCGCAACCAACTTGGTCACGGCAATTGCCGATGCCATGATGGATTCAGTGCCAATTGTGGCGATCACAGGGCAAGTGGTCACCTCGTTGATCGGCAAAGATGGCTTTCAAGAAACCGATGTGACGGGCATCACCCAGCCAATCACCAAGCACAATTATTTGGTGACCGATGTGCGCGATTTGCCCCGTGTGTTCAAAGAAGCCTTTCATATTGCCCGAACTGGCCGCCCTGGCCCAGTATTGATCGACGTTGCCAAAGATGTACAAAACGCCCGTGGCGTATTCGAGTATCCAGAATCGGTCGATTTGCCAGGCTACAAGCCCAACTATGATGGCAATCGCCGCCAAATCAAAGAAGCTGCTAATTTACTGAATCAAGCCAAAAAGCCCTTGATTATGGCAGGCCATGGCATTTTGCTGGGTCACGCAAGCGTCGAATTACGCGAATTTGCCGAAAAAACTGGCATTCCGGTGATCACCACATTGTTGGGCATTAGCTGCATTCCCGAAGATCATCCGTTATCGTTGGGCATGCCTGGCATGCACGGTTGGGTCCATGTCAACCGCGCCATCCAAGAATGCGATGTGTTGTTTACGATTGGCGCACGCTTCGACGACCGCGTAACTGGCAAATTAGATACCTTTGCCCGCAACGCCAAAATCATTCACGTCGATATTGATCCGGCTGAAGTTGGCAAAAATGTGATTACCGCCGTGCCAATTGTCGGCGATGCCAAGCGCGTGCTGGAAAACTTGACCGAAATTGTCAACGCCAACGAGCATAGCGAATGGCTGAACCATATTCGTGATATTCAGGCCACGCGCTCCAAGCGCCAACGCGACCCAGAAAGTGGCATGTTCACGCCACACCATGTGTATGCCGAATTCACCCGCATTATGCAAGGCGAATTTCGGGTTTGCACCGACGTGGGCCAGCACCAAATGTGGGCAGCTCAGCTGATCGAATATATGAAACCCCATACCCATATCACCTCTGGCGGTTTGGGAACCATGGGTTTTGCCTTGCCAGCGGCGATGGGCGTGCAAGTCGCTTGCCCCAACGAAGAAGTTTGGGCAATTGCCGGCGACGGCGGTTTTCAAATGAATTTGCAAGAGCTAGCCACGGTGGTGCAAGAAAGCCTACCCTTGAAGATTTGTATCATCAACAATGGCTACTTGGGCATGGTGCGCCAATGGCAGGAGCTTTTCCACGAACGCCGCTATTCGGCAACGCCAATGTGGAGCCCTGATTTTATCAAATTGGCTGATGCATATGGTATTCCTGGGGTGCGAGTCGAACGCGCCGAAGATGTAGCCGAAGCAATTCAGCAAGCCCGTTCAACCAATGGCCCATTCTTGATTGAATTTGTGGTTGAGCGCGAAGTCAATGTCTATCCAATGGTAGCTCCAGGCGCGAGCATCAGCGATATGTTCGAAGATCCCAGCGAAGTCGAAATCGAAGACGTTGTGGCAGTGAAATAGGCTCACAGGAGATTTTTGCAATGAAACATACCTTAGTTGCTTTATTACGTGACCAACCTGGGGTGCTGAACCGCTCAGTGAGCCTGTTTCGCCGCCGTGGTTTCAATATCGAAAGCTTGACCGTTGGCCATACCGAAACGCCTGGTATCTCGCGCATGACCTTGGTGGTCGATGGCGATACCACCAGCGTCGAACAAGTGATCAAACAACTCTATAAATTAATCGATGTGCTGAAGGTCAGCGATGTTAGCCAAGACCCGAATGTCACCCGTGATTTGCTGTTGGTCAAGGTGTATGCACCGCCAGCCAAGCGCAGCGAATTGATGCAATTGGCCGATATTTTCGGAGCCAAAATTGTCGATGTTGTGCCCGATGCCATGATGATCGAACTTAGTGGCAGCCCCGAACAACTCGACCGCTTTGTTGACCTGATTCGCCCGTTTGGCATTCGTGAGCTGGTTCGCACGGGCTGCGTAGCGATGACCCGGGGCGCATCGACGGTCAGCGGGCCATATCAAAACCAAGAATTTCGCGCCGCTTAATTGAATTCAACGAGGCAATTGCCTCTTCATTAATAAAGGATCACGACCATGCTGCAACCAATGTTTGAAGAAGAAACCACCGCGACCGCTGATAAAGCCCACTATAGCGACGAAGATGTCAATTGGGATACCTGGTGGGGCGATTACGGCGAGACCATGGAATAAACACGGGTAGCAATTGTTCATCGTTCAGCCCATTAGTTATATTGAGGAACTCATTCAATGGCAAAGCTTTATTACGATAACGATGCAGATCTTGGACGCTTGGCTGGCAAAACTGTGGCGATCATCGGTTATGGCTCACAAGGCCACGCCCACGCCTTAAACTTGAAGGATAGCGGCGTGCAGGTGGTGGTTGGTTTGCACGAAGGTAGCAAATCAAAGGCCAAAGCCGAAGCTGCGGGCTTGCAAGTGTTGAGCGTTGGCGAGGCCACCAAGGCTGCCGATGTTGTCATGGTGTTGGTGCCAGATACCACCCAAGCCCAACTCTACAGCGATGAAATTGCCCCGAACTTAAAGCCCACTGCAACCTTGATGTTTGCCCACGGCTTCAATATTCGCTATGGTCAAATCGTGCCACCTGCTGGCGTTGACGTTTCGTTGATCGCGCCAAAATCACCTGGACATCGCGTCCGTGAAGTATTCGAGCATGGCGGCGGCGTACCAGGTTTGGTCGCAGTGTATCAAGATGCCAGCGGCGAAGCCTTGCAAAATGCTTTGGCCTATGGCAAAGGCATCGGTTGTGCTCGCGCTGGTGTGCTCGAAACCACCTTTGCCGAAGAAACCGAAACCGACTTGTTTGGCGAACAAGCGATTTTGTGTGGCGGGGTTTCGGCCTTGGTCAAAGCAGGCTTTGAAACTTTGGTCGAAGCTGGCTATCAACCAGAAGTTGCCTACTTTGAATGTATGCACGAACTCAAGTTGATCGTCGATTTGTTCTACCAAGGCGGCTTGAGCTATATGCGCTACTCGGTCAGCGATACCGCCGAATGGGGCGATTACATTGCTGGGCCACGAGTCGTGACCAGCGAAACCAAAGCTGCCATGAAACTGTTGTTGGAAGAGATTCAAAATGGCGCATTCGCCGAAGATTGGATCGAAGAAAACCACACTGGCCGCGCTCGTTTCAACAAATATCGTTCAACCGATGTTGGCCACCAAATCGAGCATGTTGGCCGCGAATTGCGCTCAATGATGCCTTTCGTCAATCCAAAAGAAATTAACCCAGGCAGTTAATTTAGGGGCTGGGGGTCAGGGGTCGGGGATCGGGCGTAATAAACCGATTCCCAACTCTCACATTCGCCCTCATTACGGAGAACTTTATGACCAGCGATTATGTACGCATTTTCGATACAACCCTGCGCGACGGTGAGCAATCACCAGGCTGTACCATGCATCTGCACGAAAAATTGGAAGTTGCCAAGCAATTGGCACGAATGGGCGTGGATATTATCGAAGCAGGCTTTCCGGCAGCCTCACCTGGCGATTGGGAAGCAGTTAACCAAATTGCCAAGAGCGTTGGCACTGCTGATGGCCCAGTTATCTGTGGTTTGGCTCGCGCCGTCAAAAGCGATATCGAAGCCTGTGCCACGGCGATTGCCCCAGCCGCCAAAAAGCGTATTCATACCTTCCTTTCAAGCTCAGATATTCATATCGAGTATCAATTGCGCTCGACTCGCGAGGAAGTGCTGACGAAAACCCGTGAGATGGTGCGCTTGGCTAGCTCGCTTTGCGACGATGTTGAATTCTCGCCGATGGATGCGACCCGTTCCGACATCGAATTTATGTATCAGATGCTGGCGATAGCGATTGAAGAAGGCGCAACAACCTTGAATATTCCTGATACCGTGGGCTATTCCACGCCTGAGGAATATGCAGCGTTGCTTCGGGGGATTATCGAAAACGTACCTGGCGCTGCCGATGTGATTATCTCGACCCATTGCCACGACGATTTGGGCTTGGCGGTGGCGAATTCGTTGGCTGGCGTTCGAGCTGGCGCACGCCAAATTGAATGCACAATCAATGGCATTGGCGAGCGAGCTGGCAATGCTTCGTTGGAAGAAGTGGTGATGGCTTTGGAAACGCGCAAGCAATTTTATGGCCTGAGCACCAATATCGACACAACCCAACTAACGCCTAGCTCACGCTTGTTGAGTGCCTGCACCAACACCCAAGTGCCACCCAACAAGGCAATTGTTGGCGCGAATGCCTTCGCTCACGAATCGGGCATTCACCAAGATGGGGTGTTGAAGCACCGCATGACCTACGAAATTATGAGCGCTGAATCGGTTGGCCAAGATGGCAATGCCTTGGTTTTGGGCAAGCACTCAGGCCGTCATGCCTTCCGTCATCGGGTCCAAGAGCTAGGCTATAGCTTCGATGAAGCCACGATCAACCACTTGTTCGCCCGCTTCAAAGATGTGGCTGATCGCAAGAAATATGTTGATGATCGCGATGTTGAAGCGTTAATCAGCGATGAAGCAGGCCGCCCAAGCCCAGTTTATGAATTGGAGCATGTGCAATTTGCCTCAGGCGTGAACGCCATCCCAACTGCGACCGTGCGCATGCGCGGCCCCAACGGCGAAGTCAAAATCGAATCGGCCCAAGGCACAGGCCCAGTCGATGCAGTCTATTCGGCGATCAACAAGGTTGTGCTAACTCCGGTTACCTTGCTCGAATTTGCGGTCAACGCAATCACCGAAGGCATCGATGCGGTTGGCGAAGTTAGTGTGAAAGTCGTCGAAGGCAAGCACAAACATGTACGTGGCGTGCTTACCGATAAAGCAACTGATGCTAAAGTTTGGCGTGGCAATGGCGTTAATGTTGATATCATCGTTGCTGCCGCCGAAGCCTATGTTAGTGCCTTGAACAAATTGCTAAAAGCTCGCCAAGAACGGCTTAAGCAAGAAACCACTGCCCGCATGGAAGTTGCTAGCGCAGCTCCAGGCGTGGATTTATTCGGTGGCTCGACGCTCGGTCGCTATGAATAATTATTGGGATTGGTGTAAATCAATCTCACTAGCCCAAACGAACTTATGAAAATTGCTTATCTCGGCCCGGCTGGTACATTCAGCGAAAAAGCAGCGTTGGAAGCGGGCGACCAACAATCCACCTATTTGCCAATGGCAAGTATGCCCGCTGTGATTACGGCTGTTGAAACTCGTGCGGTTGATTTGGGCATTTTGCCAATTGAAAACTCGCTCGAAGGGGCAGTCAGCATCACGCTTGATGTGCTGATTCACGAAACTCGCCTGCGGATTTGTCGCGAAATCGTGATTCCGATTCGGCATATGTTGGTGGCCAAGCCCGATGTGCAACTCGATACAGTCGAAGTGCTTTACACCCATCAACAACCGCTAGCGCAATCGCGCCGTTTTATCGAACGCTGCTTGCCGAATGTGCCAACCGTGGCCGCGTTAAGCACTGCTGCTGCATTGGTCGAAGCGCTCGCCGATGAGCGCCGCGCCGCCGCATTGACCACCTTGCATGCTGCCGAACGCGCCCAAGCCAATATCTTGGCCTACGATGTTCAGGATAACAACAATAATCGCACGCGCTTTGTGGTGTTGGCTCCTGAGGATGCCGCACCAACGGGCGACGACAAGACTTCGCTGATGTTCACTGCCAAAATCAATCGCGCAGGAGCGTTGTACGAAGCCTTGGCAATTTTTGCCCAAGCTGGCATCAATTTAAGCAAAATTGAATCACGGCCAGCCAAAGCCGAGCTTGGCGATTATGTCTTTCTGGTTGATATCGATGGCCATCGCCATGAGCCAGCCGTTGCCGAAGCCCTACAAAAGCTGGCACAGATCGCTGGCACAGTCAAGATTTTTGGTAGCTATCCAAAGTTTAGAACATAGAACATAGAGCATAGAGCATAGGAGCAGGTGATGCGGGAAACATATTCATATCGCAATTTGATTATGTGGAATAAAGCTCAAGAATTGGTTATGGATGTGATTCAACTGATCAGCAATGTACCAAATTCATGGAGTAATGCAGTAATCGTGCGCCAAATTGTTAGTTCTGCTACGTCGATTAGCGCCAATATTGCCGAAGGTCATGGCCGGTTTAGTCTCGGAGCACACAAAAATCATCTTTCGATTGCCCGTGGCTCTGCTGCGGAAACCGATAATTGGGCGAATACCCTATTTCGGTTTGGCTACATTGACGATGATGCAGAAAAGCGCATTCAACAACGTTGTAATGAAATTATTGCAATGTTATCAAGCAAGATGCGCAAACTTGAACAATCCCAACAAACCTTGCACGAATCAGTAGCAGTATATCAAATTGATGTCCAATTCAATCTCTTTGATGCTGATGATTACATTAGTTGATTTATGTTCTATGTTCTATGCTCTATGTTCTAGGAGTGTGACACATGCAAATATTTTTATATGATACAACACTGCGGGACGGCACTCAACGCGAAGGGCTTTCGTTATCTTTAGCTGATAAATTGAAAATCGCTCGCGAACTTGATCGCTTTGGCATGCACTATATCGAGGGTGGTTGGCCTGGCTCGAACCCCAAGGATGCAGCATTTTTTGCCGAAGCTGCCAAAATGGAATGGAAGCACGCCAAAATTGCCGCTTTTGGTTCAACCCGTCGTGCCAACAGTAAACCTGAAACCGATGCCAATCTCAAGGCCTTGCTTGATGCCAACACGCCTGTGGTAACCTTGGTTGGCAAATCGTGGACATTGCACGTGACTGAGGTGCTGGAAACGACGCTCGAAGAAAATTTGGCCATGATTCGCGATAGCGTGGCATTGATGAAAGCCCACGGCAAAGAAGTGATTTACGACGCTGAACACTTTTTTGATGGCTACCGCGCTGATAACGATTATGCCCTAGCCACAATCAAGGCTGCCGCCGAAGCTGGCGCAGATTGGATTGTGCTATGCGATACTAACGGCGGTTCATTGCCCGATTGGATTAGCGCCGTGGTGCAGCGGGTCAAGGGTAAAATCAACACTCAACTGGGCATTCATACCCACAACGATAGCGAATTAGCAGTAGCCAATTCCTTGGCCGCAATTGTTGGTGGTTGCCGCCAAGTTCAAGGCACGATCAACGGCTATGGCGAGCGCTGCGGTAACGCCAACTTAATCTCGATCATTCCCAATTTGCAACTGAAAATGGGCATGTTCTGTGTGCTTCCTGATCAACTGCAACGTTTAACCGAGCTTTCGCGCACCGTCAGCGAAATTGCCAATTTGAACCCCGACGAGCATGCCGCCTATGTTGGCAATAGCGCTTTTGCCCATAAAGGCGGGATACACGTCGCGGCTGTGGCGAAAGTTGAGCATTCCTACCAGCATATTGAGCCAGTTCAAGTGGGCAATCGCAAACGGGTGGTAATCAGCGAGCTTTCAGGCCGTGGTAACATCAAAATGCGAGCCGAAGAATTGGGCGTGGAAAGCACAGGCCTCGAACGCGGCGTGCTCGAACGCGTTAAATTGCTCGAAAGCAAAGGTTTTCAGTTTGAAGCAGCCGAAGGTTCATTTGAACTTTTGGTGCGCCGCGCCGCTGCCGATTACGAAGCGCCTTTCAAATTGCTCGATGTTGTCACAATTGTTGAGCAACGGCGTGGGGTTGAGATGCAGGCCGAGGCGACAGTTAAGCTGCAAATTGGCGATGAAATTTATCATACAGCGGCTTCAGGCAATGGCCCCGTTAACGCACTCGACCAAGCCATGCGCAAAGCCTTGCTCTCACGCTACCCCGAATTGGCCGAAGTCCATTTGGTCGATTACAAAGTGCGGATTCTCGATTCGGAATCGGCGACCGGAGCAACTACACGAGTGTTGATCGAAGCAGCTATGGGCGACGAACGTTGGACAACCGTCGGCTGCTCCGAAAATATTATCGAAGCCAGTTGGCAAGCCTTGGTTGATTCGCTGGAATTGCCCTTGGTTCGTGCTCGCAGCAACCAGCCAGTGCTACTCAAACACGCCGCAACTGTGGCCGCCTAAGGCCAAGCATCATTCATTGCTATAAAAGGAACACTGCATGTCAATCAAACCGACCAAATTTATTTGGATGAACGGCGAATTGGTGGAATGGGAGAAAGCCACGGTGCATGTGATGAGCCATGCCTTGCACTACGGTTCATCAGTGTTTGAAGGCATTCGCGCCTACAACACGCCCAACGGCCCAGCTTTTTTCCGTTTGCAGCCCCACCTGCGCCGTTTATACGATTCGGCCAAAATTTATCGCATGCCGATTCCTTTTGATCAAGCGCAATTGGCTGATGCCTGTCATGCGGCAGTTCGTGAAAATGGCTTAGACTCAGCTTATCTGCGACCCTTGGCTTGGCGTGGTTATGGTGTGCTAGGGGTCAACCCGCTGGCAGCGCCAGTCGATGTGATGATCGCTGCCTTGGAATGGGGAGCCTATCTTGGCCCCGAAGCCCTAGAATTGGGCGTTGATGTTTGCGTTTCGTCGTGGAATCGCACAGCACCGAATACTATTCCTACCATGGCCAAAGCTGGCGGCAACTATCTTTCATCACAATTGATCGTGATGGAAGCAACGCTCAATGGCTATGCTGAAGGCATCGCGCTTGATGTCAATGGTGTGTTGAGTGAAGGTAGCGGCGAAAATCTGTTCATCATTCGTGATGGCGTGATTTATACCACGCCGGTAACCGCCGCAATTTTGCCTGGCATTACCCGTGATAGCGTGCTGACCTTGGCCAAAGAACATGGTTATGAAGTGCGCGAACAAGCCTTACCACGCGAAATTCTGTATCTTGCCGATGAAATGTTCTTCACAGGCACAGCCGCCGAAGTTTCGCCAATTCGCTCAGTCGATGGCGTGCAAGTTGGCGAAGGCAAGCGCGGGCCAATCACCACCGTTCTACAAGAGGCCTTCTTTGGCTTGTTCAACGGCAAAACCGAAGATAAATGGAATTGGCTGGAGTATCTGCGATGAGCATTCGTTATAGCACCGACGTTGTGATTAGCGCCGAGCAATTCGTGGCGGTGCTGAATGCTTCAACTCTTGGCGAACGCCGCCCTGTTGATGATTTGGCTCGCATGCAAACCATGCTTGCTAACGCCGATTTGGTGGTGACAGCGTGGGATGGCGAAAAGCTCGTCGGGGTTGCTCGCACGATCACCGATTGGTGCTATGCCGCCTATCTTTCCGATTTGGCAGTTGACCAAACCTATCAAAAACAGGGCATTGGTCGTCAGTTAATTGAGGCTACGCGCGAAAAACTTGGCGATCAATGTTCCTTAGTCTTATTAGCAGCGCCCGCCGCCGCCGATTATTACGCCAAAGTCGGCTTTGAATGGATCGAACGTGGCTGGCAAATTAAACGGACAAGTTGAGGAAGCCGAAACCACGAAGAACACGAAGAGCACGAAGTTAAGGATGAAGAATGAAATTAATCAATAGAATGAGAATCCTTAGCGATCTTCGCGTCCTTCGCGGTTCCATTCATCCCATGCTAGAGATTTGGGGTTAGTGGCAAAGAGTGGGTAACCGATCCCCAGCCCTAGACCCCCGACCCCTCAATATATAACTGGAGAACCCAATGGCCAAGACATTATTTGAAAAAATCTGGGATGCCCATGTTGTTCAAGCTGCTGACGCTGAATCGCCAGCAACCTTATATATCGATTTGCACTTGGTGCACGAAGTTACCTCGCCGCAAGCCTTTACGATGTTACGTGAACGCGGCTTGACCGTGCGTCGCCCAGCCCAAACCCTTGCCACGATGGACCATAGCACCCCAACCACGCCACGCGGCGCTGATGGGATTATTCCAGTGACCGATGTGATCGCTCGCAAACAGCTTGATCAATTGATCAAAAATTGTAGCGATTTTGGCATACCATTGTACAACTTGGGCACTGAAAACCAAGGCATTGTACACGTAATTGGGCCAGAACAAGGCTACACCCAGCCTGGCATGACAATTGTGTGTGGCGATTCGCACACCAGCACCCACGGCGCATTTGGAGCCTTGGCCTTCGGCATTGGCACCAGCGAAGTTGGCCATGTGTTGGCAACTCAATGTTTGTTGCAGCAAAAACCCCAAACCGCCGAAATTCGCATCGATGGCACGCTACGCCCCGGCGTGACCGCCAAAGACATTATCTTGGCGATTATTGCCAAAATTGGCGTAGGCGGCGGCACGGGCTATGTGCTCGAATACACTGGCTCGGCGATTCGCGCCCTGTCGATGGAAGAACGCATGACCATTTGTAATATGTCGATCGAAGGTGGAGCACGGGCTGGCCTGATTGCGCCTGATGAAACAACCTTTGCGTGGCTGAAAGATCGGCCACATACGCCCAAGGGTGAAGCATGGGATGCTGCGGTCGAATATTGGCGCACGTTGCCCAGCGATGAAGGCGCAACCTACGATTTGCAAGTGGTCTTGAATGCCGACGAATTGGCTCCGATGATCACCTACGGCACAAACCCAGGCATGGGCATTCCGGTCACTGGCAATGTGCCAGCACCCAGCGATTTGGCTGATGATAGCCAACGTATGGCCTTGGATAAAGCCTTGAATTACATGGGCTTACAACCAAACCAACCGCTGATCGGCCAAAAAGTCGATGTAGTGTTCCTTGGCTCCTGCACCAACTCGCGGATTTCGGATTTGCGGGCGGCGGCCAAAGTGATTGAAGGCAAAAAAGTTGCCGACGGCCTGCGGATGTTGGTCGTGCCTGGCTCACAACAAGTCAAGCGCCAAGCCGAAGCTGAAGGCTTAGACCAAATTTTCCGCGCGGCAGGCGCTGAATGGCGTGAAGCTGGCTGCTCGATGTGTATTGCCATGAACGGCGATCAATTGCAACCTGGCCAATATGCGGTTAGCACCAGCAACCGCAACTTTGAAGGTCGCCAAGGCAAGGGCGGGCGCACCTTCCTCGCCAGCCCGCTGACCGCCGCCGCCACCGCGATCAACGGCCATATCGTCGATGTACGCGAAATCTTATAGAAGGATGAATTATGAAGGATGAGGGATGAAAGTTAAATTATGAAATATGAATTATGAAGGATGAAGAATATATTGATGATATTTATGAATTCAATCATCCTTCCGATATGTATTCATAATTCATCCCTCATCCTTCATCCTTTCAAATAGGGGTTTTCAAAAATGCAACCAATTAATACCTTTCAGGCCAAAGCAGTGGCCTTACCAATCGAAAATATCGACACCGACCAGATCATTCCTGCTCGCTACTTGAAAGTTACCGATAAAAATGGCTTGGGCGAAGCGCTGTTTACCGATTGGCGCGGCGAGCCAGATTTTGTGCTGAATCAACCATATGCCCAAGATGCTGGTGTGCTAATTGCAGGCCATAACTTTGGCTGTGGCTCCTCGCGTGAGCATGCGCCGTGGGCCTTGCAAGGCTTTGGCTTCCAAGCAGTGATCAGCACCTATTTTGCTGATATTTTCAAAGGCAATGCTTTGAAAAACGGCCTTTTGCCAATCGTGGTCGATGCGCCAACCTTGGCTCGTTTGACCGAGCAATGCCTCGCCAACCAAACCATCGATGTCAGCGTTGACCTTGAAAACCAACAAGTGCATGTGGCTGGCGAAACCATCAGTTTCCCAATTGATGCCTTCTCCAAACATTGCTTATTGCATGGAGTCGATCAATTAGGCTATATTCAAGCCCAAGAAACTGCAATCCAAGCCTATGAAACTAGCCATGCCGCCCGCGTCAATACGGTTGGAGTTTAACAATTTATTGAAACCACGAAGAGCGCGAAGAACGCGAAAGTAGAGTTTTAAACATGTGGGAATCAGGGAATCCTTCTGGTGATTTCCTGATTCTGTTATATTTGCAGTACTCTACAGCTCTACATGGTTAATGGTGAAGTATTTACTCCACCGCTTGTTGGTTAAATTAGCAAGGAGTGTTTTGATGCAAGCAACAATTGCTTTATTACCAGGCGATGGCATCGGCCCCGAAGTTGTCGCTGAGGGAGTTGAGGTGCTCAAGGCTGTCGGTGAACGCTACGGCCATAGTTTTAGTTTCAGCGAAGGCTTAATCGGTGGTTGTGCGATCGATGCCCACGGTACAGCTTTGCCCGAAGCGACAATCGAAATTTGCCAAGCTGCCGATGCAGTGCTACTGGGCGCGGTTGGTGGCCCCAAGTGGGACGATCCCAAGGCCAAGGTTCGACCTGAACAAGGTTTGTTGGGCATTCGCAAAACCTTAGGCTTGTATGCCAATTTGCGGCCTGTGACGGTCACGCCAGCCTTGGCTAGCCGCTCACCCTTACGCCCCGATTTGGTCGAGGGGGTCGATTTGTTGGTGGTGCGCGAATTAACTGGCGGGATTTACTTCGGCGATAAAACCTGTGTCTACATTCGCCCCGACGAAGAACAAGCCGTCGATACCTGTGTCTACACAACCAGCGAAATCGAGCGCGTGGTGCGGCGGGCTTGTGAATTGGCGCGGACTCGCCGTGGCAAAGTTACCTCGGTTGATAAAGCTAATGTCTTGGAAACCTCACGCTTATGGCGGCGCGTTGCCAGTCGGGTAGTTGCCGAAGAATTCCCTGATATTCAGCTTGAACATATTTTGGTCGATGCCTGTGCGATGCACTTGTTGCGCCGCCCTGCCGACTTCGATGTGATTGTGACTGAAAATATGTTTGGCGATATTTTGACCGACGAAGCGTCAATGCTGGCTGGCTCGTTGGGCTTGTTGCCATCGGCCTCGCTTGGCGCGGGCAAAGCAGGCTTGTACGAGCCAATTCACGGCAGCGCTCCCGATATTGCTGGCAAAGGCGTGGCGAATCCACTGGCGACAATTTTGAGCGTGGCTTTGCTGTTGCGTTATTCCTTGGGCTTGGATGCCGAAGCTGAGGCAGTCGAAAAAGCGGTGTATGCAACGATCGATGCAGGTATTTTAACTGGCGATTTAGCGCCCGCTGGCCAAGGCCGCTCAACCAAAGAAGTTGGGGCAGCGGTGTTGGAACGCTTGGGCTAAGCATCAATTACGCCCCTGGTTCAATGGCGAGCTAGGGGCGCTGGCATTTTAGGCTTGTTGCTCCAGTAATTCGTATAACCCCAAAACTCCCAAACCAGTGCCTTCCCAGGTAAATTTAGCGGCTTGGCGTGGGCCTGCTTCAGCCAAACTTTGGCAAAAATCAGGCTCAGTTAAGATTTTTTGTAAAGCCGCTGTTAGTGTCGCTGTATCATGAGGATCGACCAGCAAGGCCGCGTTGCCGGCAATTTCGGGCAAACTGGAGATGGTTGAGGTAATCACGGGCGTGCCACACGCTTGAGCTTCAACAATCGGTACGCCAAATCCTTCATACAACGAGGGATAAACCATGGCGGTCGCGCCGCTGTAGAGCTTGGGCAAATCGCTGTCGCTCACAAAATCCAAGAAGATGACTGCTTGCTCAAGGCCATGGCGTTGTACCGCTGCATAAATTGGCTCGGCCAACCAACCACGTTTGCCGCCGATCACCAAGGGCTGGCTACGCAACTCAACGGGCAACTGGCCAAAGGCTTCGATCAAACGCTCAACATTTTTGCGCGGCTGCACCGTTCCTACATTTAAAAGGTAGCGTTCGGGCAAGCCTAAGCGTTGGCGCATTTCGGCAATTTCCGCCGCAGGCCGAGGATAAAAATCGCTGCCACTACCCGAATAAACGATTGTCGATTTAGCGGGTGCTGTGCCTAGCAAGCGCTCCATATCGGCTTTGGTTGCCCGCGAATTAACGTGAATATGGTCGGCGCGGCGCACATTGCGCGGCACAACCCCACCCAAATAACGCCGCAACTCAGGCGGTGCAGTTTCAGGGTGAATAATATAGGCAAAATCGTGAATCGAGAGCAGCGTTTTAGCCTTGGTTGGTGGCAGCACAAAATCAGTGCCATGCACCACATCAACCACCCCAACAATCGTCTCGACAGGCAAGGGCATGCGCAAGCGTTGCCAAAGAATCGTCAACAAACGCTCAGTAATTGGCATTGGGCGCGGCTTGATATTGGGCAAACGCCGTTGAAGCTCATGCAAGGCCTGCATCTGAGCACTTTTTGGGTCAAGCCCACGCGCAGCATACCACAGCGAAAAGCGATGCTGAGGCGCTGCCTGCGCGGCAACCTGAGTTATTTCGCGAACAAAGCGGCCAATTCCGCCGCCCTGCCGCACTGCTGCATTGTAATCAATTGCTATGTGCATAAGTTTTTTAGGGGTCGGGGGTCAGGGGCTGGGGGGCAGTTCACCATTCAATTCCCCAACACCAACCCGTAGCCAATCCACTTCCGATAGTCAATAGCCTAGAGCCTCATCCTTCATCCCTTCGCGTCCTTCGTGTCCTTCGCGGTTTCAGATCTTAGCATCTTTCGTGATGGCAATTTTACTGGCCCCTGGCCCCCAGCTCCTGACCCCTCGTTATCACCTGACCAATTTGCTCAAGATGCAGTTCGCCGTGACGGGCATAATACCGCGCCACTTGCTCAAGCGTCATTTCGCCATTTTCGGGATGCCAACCAGTGCGTTCAAAACTAGCTAAATCGAGCGAATTGACTAAGGTTGCCGCCCGTTCTTGCAAGCCTTGCAAAATCGTCAAGGATGTTTCGATTGCACCAATACTATCAGCGGTTGTGACCCATGTATCCTGCGCAAATGGCTTGAGCGTTGGGTAATCTTCCAACAACAAAAGTTTCATGCGAATAAACAAATTCATCTGGCCATCAGCAAGATGATGGATGTTTTGGGCGATTGTCCATTCATTCGGTATATAGGCCGTGTTCAATTGCTCAAGATCCAAACGATCGACCAAGGCGTGTAATTGAGCAGGCAAGTGTAAAATGGTCGCTACAAGTGCATCGCGTTCGCTAGCAGTTAACATGGCTGGCTCACTTTCGTTTGCTGAACAGATACAAAACCAACCCCAAAATCACGATGCTCCAATAATTGATGATCCGATCGAGAAACGCCACGGCAGTGCTGGTGGTTTGGCCCACGCTAAACAACATCATCACCCCAGCAATCCCAACCTCGACCAAGCCCAAGCCACCAGGCAAGGCCGGCACGGCGGTCAGCAACGAGCTAGCTAAGGCCACAAAAATAATTGCTGATAACGATAAGCCTAAGCCACCCATGGCCTCAATTACGAAAAACAAGCGCATCGACTCGCCCAACCACACGATGATTGTCAAAATCAGCAAAATTGGCAGGCGTGAAGGCCGAAACGATGAAAGCGTGCCTTCCTCGAAGCGAGCATAAAAATCGTGGAAACGTTGGGGCAAGGCGCGGCGAATCAACGGACTCAGATAGCGCATCGACATCAAACCAATGACCAGCAAAATCGTAAAAACAATCCCGATGATAAATAATTTTTCAGTCCAGCTATTGAGGTGACCTTGAAACACCAATAAGCCCGAAACCACCAACATGCCAAAGAGCACAATCATATCGACGATGCGTTCGGCGAAAATTGTGCCCAAGGTACGCGAGAATGAGGCGTTACCATTTTTCTTAACCAAATAGCCACGATAGGCATCGCCCAGTTTGGCGGGCACAACGCAGTTGGCAAACCACGAAAGCCCAATAAACTCGCTTAATGCCGCAAGCCCCGACCAATTTTTACGTGATTGCGGGCTATCAACCTCAAAGCCAGCGCTGCGCAAGATAATTCGCCAGCGCCAGGCCCGAATTGGAAAAAGACCATAGAAAACAATAAAACCAGCGCTATACAGCCAAAGATTGGTCTGAAGAATCTGCTGCCACATCTCGGCGAGGTTGATATCGGCTCGCCAAAATGCTAAGCCCAGAATCGCAAAGGCAATGCCAAACGAAGCCAGCGATTTGATATTCAGAAATTTGTCGCGCAGCGAAAAGCCGCTCGAACGCACATCGGCTAAATCTTCGGGCAGTGCCTCAGCGGGTAACGGAGCAGCCTCGGCGGCCTGTTCAACCAATTGTTCGAGCGATTCGGTTTCAGCCGGACGCGGCAAGCCTTGGTTGGTTTGCTCAGGGCGTAAACTAGCAGGATTTGCTTGCGTTTGCGATTTCATAATGATCCAGTTTGTTTCTAACACGATGCCGATCTAGCAATCGTACTCGGTTTTATACCAATGCCAATAGCGCTCTAGGCCATCCTCGATATCGGTGGTTGGCTTCCAACCCAGCAATTGTTGCGCCTTGGTGGTGTCGGCAAAGGTAATTGGCGGGTCGGCAGATGATAAAGGCTTGGCTTCAATAATTGCATTCAAGCCAGTAATTGCTTGCAGCGTATCAATAAAACTGCGTAGCATCACCGGAGTTGAGTTGCCTAAATTGAAAATATCAAAGGCGCGATCGCTATCGAGCACCGCAATCACCCCTGAAACAATATCGTCAACGTAGGTCCAATCGCGGTAAACATCAACCCCGCCATTGTAAAGCACAATTGGCTCTTGCTTGCGCATGGCCTCAACAAAAATTGTTGGGGTCATATCGGGGCGGCCTTTGGGGCCATAGACCGTGAAAAAGCGCACCACGCGGGTTGGAATTTGGGTTTGGTAGTGGAAGGTATAGGCTAGTAGTTCTGAGGCTTTTTTGGTAGCAGCATAGGGCGATAATGGTCGATCGGTGGCTAATTCCTCATGCCATGGAGTTGGCGCAAGCCCATACACCGACGACGTTGAGGCTTGAACAAAGGCCTGAATGCCATATTGAATCGCTGCTTGCCAGACATTGACCGAGCCTTCAACGTTGACTGCGCTATACAAAGCGGGGTATTGCAACGAATAGCGCGGGTTGGCCATGCCTGCCAAATGCGCTACATAGCTTGGACGATGTTGCTCAAACAAGGCCAATAAACTGGCCGGATCGCGCAAATCGCCTTCCCACAGTACAAAATTAGGATGATCAAGCAAACCTGCTACATTACGGCGTTTGCGTTCAGGGCTGTAATAATCGTTGAAATTATCGAATGCAATGACACGTTCGCCACGCTGCAACAGTGTTTCGCACAAATGCGAGCCAATAAAACCCGCACCACCCGTTACTAAATATGTCATGCACGCCACCCTTGGCGCTGTGTCAGAACCACACATAAGGCCCACACCGCGCTCAAATGAATTCCAAAATTCAATACATGGAGATTATCGAAAACGTTATGCAATTGAATGGCGGTTATGATACCACAGCAGCCAATTGCTACCATCTGCCAAACCGTGCCGCGCGTCGCCTGAATTGCCAAATAGGCTTGACGATAGACCGCCGCAATCAGCACGAGGTAGGCAATCAAGCCCAACATGCCAGCTTCTGCCGCAATATGAATGTAGTAGTTGTGCGAGTGGCCTTGTGATTCCGACCAACGCCCGACAAAAAATTCGGGATAGGCTCGATTGAAGTTGTCGGGGCCAACTCCGAGCAGCGGATGGGCCAAAAACATATTTGCCCCCGCTTGCCAATGCGCCATGCGTTCGACCACCGCAAAATTTTCGTCGGTAACTGTTACCCGCCCAGCATCAAAAATTCGCAAATTGTTGGTTAGGCTGCTAATTCGCTCGGTAATCACTGGCGGAAATAGCTCAGGCTGGCTGATAATTGCCAACAACAAGATTCCACCAAGGGCAATTAATGGCAAGGCTCGCCGTCGATCAACCGCCAGCAGCATCACCACCACCGCACCCATAATGCCAATCCAAGCGCCGCGCGAAAAACTAACCCCAATTGCCGCCAAAATGATCAGGCTTGTACCAGCACTCAAGGCCGAGCCAATTAAATAGTGCCAGCGTTGGCGCTGTTGCCACCAAAACCAGAGCAAGCCCAAGGCTACACTCAAAGTCATGGGCCACATCAACTCCAAAAAGCCGGCAAAGGTGTTGGGCTTACCGATTGTGCCATAAGCCCGCACAGTTTCGCCAATGGCAAATGGGCCAGCACCCACGCGATATTGCTGAATACCAATCAGTGCCTCAATGACCCCAACCGTGAACATCACCGCAATCAGGCCAATCGCGCGTTTGGGCGTGGTGATCGTGGCAACCGTCACCACAAAGGCCAGAAAGGCCATGAACCAACGAACCACTTGCTTCAAGGCATCAACCGCGTTGTATTCGGTTAGCCCCGCCGAGAGCAGCAAGGCCATCAAAAACAGGCTCCATGGCACGAGTAAGGTTGTATCGATGATGATTTTGCGCTGCGCCATGCCATACAGCAACCACGCCCCCAGCGCCATAATCCCAATCACATGGGTGGCGGTCAGGCCCAGCGGAAAGCTCAATAACTCTTGAAGCATAACCGTGGCAACCGTCAGGCTCAAACCTACGGCAGGCTGAATCAGCATGCAAACAAGCAGCATGCCACAAATAATTAACGTTGCTGCCTGCGTGAAGGGCAGCAGAGTAATAATTGCCACTCCTGCCAGCCCCAAGCTAGCTAGCAACCAATCCAATGGCTGCACGGAGCGCCAAGTTAATGCGTGACGCTGCATGGCCTTCCTCGGCTCTTTCGTTGCAAATGCGGCAAATCGATCGCATACCAAAAGCCCGAGCCATCCACGCCGATGCTCGGGAGTTTGGAATAGCCTATGTTGGGCTTATTTAATTTCGCCACGTTGGCGCAATTGCTCAGCAAACCACGGAATCGTTTGTTCCAAGCCCGCTTGCAAGGTGACTTGTGGCTCCCAATTCAGCACCCGTTTGGCTTTGCTAATATCAGGCTGGCGATTTTGTGGATCGTCTTTGATGCGCAGTTCGGGCTTAACCACCGTTCCAGCCGGATTGCCAGTCATGGCATTGACGATTTCGGCGAACTCGCGCATGGTGAACTCGTGAGGATTGCCAATATTAACTGGCTCGACCTCATCGGAGAGTAACAAACGATACACGCCTTCGACCAAATCGCCAACGAATTGGAATGAGCGGGTTTGCAAGCCATCGCCATAAAGGGTCAGTGGCTCGCCACGCAACGATTGTTGAATAAAGTTGGGTACAACTCGACCATCAGCCAAGCGCATGCGTGGGCCATAGGTGTTGAAAATCCGCACAATCCGTGTTTGCACGCCGTGGTAGGTGTGGTAGGCCATGGTCATGGCTTCGGCAAAGCGTTTGGCTTCATCGTAAACCCCGCGTGGCCCGATTGGATTGACGTGGCCCCAATAGGTTTCGGGTTGGGGATGAACTTGCGGATCGCCATAAACCTCAGAAGTTGAGGCGATCAAAAAGCGTGCGCCTTTGGCTTTGGCCAAACCGAGGGCATTGTGGGTTCCCAAAGCCCCAACCTTGAGCGTTTGAATCGGCAGTTCAAGATAATCGATTGGCGAGGCTGGCGAGGCAAAGTGCAAAACTGCATCGAGCGGGCCAGGCAAGAAAATATAGTTGGTCACATCGTGACGAATAAATTGAAAGCCTTCGCGGCCAACTAAATGGGCAATATTTTCAGGGTTGCCAGTGATGAAATTATCCATCCCAACAACCGAATGACCTTCGGCCAGAAACCGCTCACACAAGTGCGAGCCTAAAAACCCTGCTGCTCCCGTGATCAACACGCGCATCGTGAACTCCTTCAAACAGAATATTGGCGCAGAAGTCGCCCTATTCTAAACGCAGATTGCTTGGCTGAAAATTAATTGTCGCTAAGCGTTGCTTCGACGAAGCAGCTGCTTATTCATTGGTTGCCGATTCTGATTCGAGTTCAGCATCGGGGCGTTTTTTACGCGCCAACAAACCGCGCCGTTTGAGGCGTGCATTTTCACTTTCTTTGCGATAATCGACCAATTTGCTTTCTTCGGTCATGCGGTCGGTAAACATAATCCCATCAAGGTGATCAAACTCGTGCTGAGCAATATGCCCAACTTTGTAATCTTCAGCGGGAATATGGCGCAAGCGCTGTTCGCGACCCTTCAAATCGTAATATTTGATCGTTACCCATTTGTTGCGCGGCACTTTGGTATAGCGGCCAGGCATGCTCAAACAGCCTTCTTGCAGCATATGGGTTTCTTCGCTGGCTTTGATAATCTCTGGGTTGACCATCACATACAGCACGGCGGGAGCAATTTGGGTCTGCGTACCATCTTCATGTTCTTCGTATTGGGCTGGTTCTTCAATTACCACCACACGCCGCGAAACCCCAACTTGTGGCGCAGCAATGCCAACGCCGCGAGCTTCGCGCATGGTTTCAATCATATCATCAACTAAACCAGCCAAACTTTGATCAAAACTGGTGATGCGTTTGGCCTTGGCCCGTAACACCACTGCATCAGTTGGATCTTCTATTTGCAATACCCGACGTACTGCCATGGGGGAACCTCCTTGATTGTTGCTAGCGTTCATTATAGCACCCTCATTTCTTAATCTGATCTTTACATACTGATGAGTTGGGCTTGACATGGCTTACGTATGCTTTGGCTGTGTCCAGTTGAAATGAATGGTGTGTTGCCAACTTGGAGGGATTTCAATGACCAGCCACGATCAGCGTGCAGAGCGCAAAAGTATTTGGCACGATTTATTAGAACGTCGGATCAATCGCCGGACCCTTGTTGCCAGTGGTGCTGCCGCTGCTGCGGTCGCGGCCTTACCCTTAGATCTGCAAACTGCTGAAGCGGCGCACTATCATGCTCCATTGTCAGCCCCAGCCTTGGCTCAACGCCAAGCGCAAGGTTCATTGCCCTTCAAGCCAATCAGCCCCAGCACCGCCGACGATTTGATTTTGCCCGAAGGCTTCCGCTACGATTTGCTAGCCCACCGTGGCCACGATATGGGCGATGGCAGCTTGTTTGGCGAAAATGCCGATTTTCTGGCGTTCTTCCCAATCGATATGCTGCAAAAAGGCCTCGACCAAAATCGCCCACAATTTGGCTTTACCCGCAGCGATTTATCCAGCACCGATGGTTTGTTGCTGGTCAACCACGAATATATCAACCCCATGTTTATCTCGGGCTACACTGGCTCAGGCGCAAAATCTGGCGATCAAATCAACGCCGAAAAGCATATGGTTGGCATGAGTGTGATTCGGGTTAAGCGCAATAGCGATGGCCGTTGGTATTTCGACCAAACTGATACTGCCCACAATCGCCGCATCGATGCAACCACGCCAATCACCTTAACTGGCCCAGCCGCCACTATCGACGGTGGTCCAATGGCGATTGGCTCACTTGGCAATTGTTCCGGTGGCGTAACGCCTTGGGGCACAGCCTTGAGTTGCGAAGAAAACTTCCAAGATTATCCAAATCCAGCGCCAACTGGCTATGGCTGGGAACCAGAAATCTATGGCAAGCGCCACTATGGCTGGGTCGTCGAAGTTGATCCATTCGATAAAAACAGCACGCCACGCAAACATACCGCCATGGGCCGCTTCCGCCACGAAAATGTAGCGGTACGGGTTGGTGGCGACGGCACAGTTGTGGCCTATATGGGCGACGACAAAGCCGATTCATGCGTCTATAAATTTGTGGCTGACCGCAAATTGACCAACTTGGCAGATCGCCCAGGCAATATGCAAATTCTCGAAAGCGGCCAACTCTACGCCGCCGACTTCGCCAATGGCAAGTGGATTTTGCTCGATTACAATAGCCAAAGCGCCTTGCAAAGTGCCAAAGATAGCAAAGGCAATTTGCTATTCAGCTCACAAGCCGATGTTTTGGCCGATACCCAAGCCGCTGCCATGGCGCTCAAAGCCACGCCCGTTGATCGCCCAGAAGATATTGAAATTCACCCACTCGATGGCAGTGTCTATGTTGCCTTGACCAACAACACGGGCCACGGCAATTTCCACGGCCAAATCGTGCGTATGGCCGAAACCGACAATAATCCAGCTGCAACCAGCTTCGAATGGAGCATCTTCGCGGTTGGTGGCTCACAAAGCGGCTTCTCATCGCCCGACAACTTGGTGTTCGATGGTGAAGGCAACTTGTGGATGGTAACCGACATCTCATCATCACGCACCAATAAAGGGATCTACAAATTCCAAGGCAACAACGGTCTCTTCTTCTTCCGCACCAGCGGCCCCGATGCTGGGATCGCCTTCCAATTTGCCTCAGGGCCGGTGGAAAGCGAAATGACTGGGCCATGCTGGTCGCCTGATGGCCGAACCCTGTTCTTGGCGATTCAACACCCAGGTGAAGAATCCAAGAGCTTGACCGAACTGAGCAGCCACTGGCCAATCGGTGGTAACGAAGTGCCACGCTCAGGGGTTGTCGCAATTACAGGATTCAAGCGCTAGAATTTAGACCGCAGTTATAGCGCAGCCTCCAATGATGTGGGCTGCGCCTTTATTTTGAATTGTTTGGAGTTACGATGACTATGCAAGAACTTTTGGTTCACGAGCGCACGTTGTTAGGCGCTTTGGATAGTTTTGCTGGAACGTTGGTGCGCACTCGCCCGCAACTTGCCGCCGATTACAACGAATATCTCGACGATTTTGCTCAGCGCTGGATCGATAGTGGCTATCCCAACGAACTCGATAGCATTTCAACCTATTGGGTGCAAGCCTATTTGAGCAGCCTCAGTTTGGCGCAACGTGAAGTTGCCAAGGCCGCCTTGCATAGCTTTTTCGATTGGGCCGTGAGCCAAGGGTTAATTGATCAAGCCCCATTGAATGGTGGCTATCTTTCTTGAATCGTCTTGGCTTGCACCAAACCAGATTCTGCCCAACAACCCCAAATTCTCTACTAAATCCGAGCGCAGGCCGCTCGATTATCGGCATCAAGCACTGATGCTAGTTTGGGCGTGAGCAAAAAGCCGTCTTTGCTCACGCTAGGCCCAATTGCCTCAATGGGCAGCCTCGCGTACAATCGCCATATGCATGAACGCTGGAATCGCTTGTTGTATAGTCGTTGGTGGTATGCTGCGGCCTTGCTGTATTTGGCAGCAGCCCTGCTTTGGCCCGCACTCGGCAAACGTTCGGCCCCAATCAGTCGCTTGATTGAGGTGATTATTTTGCTGGTGTGTGTCGGGCGTTTTTGGCTGCCTGCAATTCAACGCCCGCATTCAGCCTTGGCGAAGGGCTGGCGAATTTTAGCGGTGCAATGGGGCATGTTGGCCTTCTATCGTGGCTTGGGTGGTTCGTTAACCAGCATCAAAGGCTTAAGCCAAGTTGCGCTGCCAATTATTATTTATGTGCCAACCGTGGTGATGGCTGGGGCATTTTTTGTCAGTTTGCCGTTCAGTCAGCGCCGCCGTAGTAGCATTGCGCTCGATTGGTTTGCCCTCAGCGTTGGCTTGATGATTATCACAACCATTGCGATTCGCCAAGTTGTACCGAATGTTGCTTGGTACGATGGCCTGTTTGTCGGTGCTGATCTTTCGTTACTCTATGCGCTTGATCTGATTCGCCAGCAGCAGCCTCAACGCTGGCAACAACTGTTTCGCCAACTGAGCAGCGGTATTTTGGCCTTGAGCTTGGTCGATTTGGCCTGGATTTTCGACCGAAGCAAGTTGGTTGTCTTGCCAATTGGCGCATTATATTGCGTGGCTTGGCTGATTTTAGCCCACGCTGCGGCGATTCATCCTAACGCTAGTAGCCCGCGCAGCGATCAGCTAGCGATCGATACCTTTGCCAAACGCAGCATTCCCTATGTGATTTTACTTGGTGGCTTGGCTTTTACAATTGCCACTGGCGAGTTGAATTTTGCATTGCTGCTACTGCCATTATTTTTGCTGCGGATCAGCGTTGAGATGAGCGAAGCCCAACAACTTTCGTTACGCCTCGAACAAGCGCGACGCGAGGCCACCCACGCCCGCGATGAAGCCGAATTTCTGCGCGAACTGTTGCGCTCATCAATTCATGATCTGCGTTCGCCGATCGATGGAGCCACAGGCCTAATTGGTGTGTTAGAAGTACAGCCACAACGCCCACAATTATGGAACTTGCTGCGCGTACAAATTGAAGATATCGGCCAGCAAATGCATGATCTGTTGGATATTGCCCGAGCACAAACCAAGGCCATGCTCCAACAAACTCCGGTCGATTTAGCCGAACTTTGTTGTGCTGAAACTGCTCGTTTAGAGGCCAGCGCCGCCTTTGCCCAAAAAGCCAACAAACCGCAAATTCAACTTAATATTCAAAATCTGCAAGTGCACACCAACCAACGCTTGCTTGGTCGGGCGATTTATAATCTATTGAAAAATAGCCTTGATCATGGTGGCGAGCAGATTCGCTTAATTGTTGAGCCACATGCTGAGCAGGTTAGCATCATTATTCACGATAATGGGGCTGGCTTTCCCCAGCATGTGCTCGATTTAGCCCCCAGCAACAGCGATGGGCGCGGCTATGGCTTTGGTTTACGCGGCGTTTTAGCCAATCTCAGCCTGATTGAGGCCAAACTTCAGCTGGAAAATCGCCAAGGCGCTTGGGCTTGTATCCAATTGCCCCGCCTATCAGCCTAGCGTTTCAGGAGGATTATCGGTGAGCTATCGTGCATTTGTGGTCGAAGATAGTGAGGTTCATGCCACTTTAGCCGAGCTGCTATTACAAGAAGCAGGCTTCGAAGTAACAATTTGGCGTTCAATTCGCCAGGCTTGGCATTGGTTCGAGCAGGATCAAAGCAAGCAACCCATGTTGGGCTTGTTGGATATTAAGTTGCCCGACCCAACCTTGCCGCGCTTGGAAAGCACAGTTTTGGCGGCAGCAATTAGCGATGCCGCCGCCCAAGGTCGTCATGCTCCAGTGCATTTGGTGGCGATCAGCAGTGAACTAACGCCACAACGCGAATGGGCGGCACTGGCTACTGGTTGTAGCGCCGTACTGAGCAAACCGCTAACCCCACTCAAAGCTCAATGGCTCGCCGAATTAATCACCCAGCCAATGCCAACCCTCAGCGACGAAATTAGCGCGGTCGCCTTTCGCCAAGGCCAACTCGATGTGCTAAATTTATTGGAGCTACAACAACGCCCGCCACGACGAATTTGGCATATTGAGGACGTGCGAAATCTGTTGGCAGTGCTCACAGCGGGGTTTCATGTGGGTGAGCAAGGGCGACAAGCAGGATTAAATTTACAACATGAATTTGGCGGATCAACCGCCGCTCATGTTGCATTACGGGCATGTTTGCCGTTATTGGAAAGCGAGCAAGCCCGTTTGCTAGGGCTTTTGCTGCATGGGGTTGCCCAACAAACCATCGCTGGCCGGTTGGGGCTTGGGCGACGCAAACTTGAGGGGCAGATTGAGCAACTTTTGCAACAGCTGGCCATTTTGCTGAGCCAGGGTTGATCGCTGGCTCAATGCTCGTTCATGGCGTGGTGTTCATCTTCACGCGAAAGATAATAGGTCATGCTATGCAACAGCGCTACCGGATCGATATGGCGCACCCAAACATTATCGGGGGTTTGCACCACAATTGGCGCGTAGTTCAAAATGCCTTGAACCCCGTTTTGCACCAATACATCGACGACTTCTTGAGCGCGAACCGCTGGCACAGCCACAATCGCCAAGCGAATATTATGCTCTTGCAAAATTTTCGGTAAATCGGAATCGGGCTGGACGGTGTTGCGGCCTAATTGCAAGCCAATTTTCGAGGTATCGTTATCGAAAACCCCAATAATATCGATGCCGCGGGTACGAAAGCCCTCGTAGCGAGCGATGGCCTGACCTAGTGGCCCGACCCCAACCAACACGACGGGCCAAACTTCGTGCAAACCCAAAATCCGTCGAATATGCCCCAGCAAATACTCGACGTTATAGCCAATGCCTTGCTTGCCAAATTCACCAAAATAAGAAAGATCTTTACGAATTTGAGCGGCAGTAACCCCAATTCGTTCGCCTAACTCCTGCGAGGAAACCGAACGAACACCTTCTTCAGCCAAATAACTCAGGCTACGTGCGTAAATTGGCAATCGCCGCACTACAACATCGGGAATTGCGTTGGGGGAGATGTCCATCCCGCACACTCCTTTGGAAACACCACAAAACGAGCCGCTCTTGCCAAGCGAATTTGAGGCTGCCCAACCGAGGCTCGCGCCCCGTCGCGCAGCTTAATTGATATTGTGAAGTATAGTGCAAACTATTGATATGTCAAGCGCTTTTAGGCGATTCTAATGCTTTGTTTAGCTAGCTCGATGGGCGATTTGGGGGGGGCTTGATTGATTTGGCGTGCAGGTTTGAGCCTCATTTGCTATGCAGTGGATACTCCATAAATACTCGGCCTGTTTTATCTACAATTTCGACTTTCACTGCTGGATTCGACAGCGAGACCAAGAGTGCCCGCAACCCAGACTCAGCCGGAAAATACAACACTTGACCATTTTTCAAAATAATTCTAGCTAGGCGGGCAACATCGTTGGGCATATACCCATAGACCACATAAAAAGGCTCATCGGGAATGGAAGCTTGGTAGACCCATGGTTCAGTTCCTTGATCGAGGGCATAAAAACTTGAGCCTTTTGAATGAAATTGTTGGGTTGCCTGATCGTGCCAGCCACTCAATATCCCCATGATCAAGCCATTCTTAGTTTTGAATGAAAGGACAAACAGCTGATCAACCTCTAAACCTGGAACTGCCTGAATCGCCAGATCGTGCATATCGGCAAAGTCGGGAGTTTGTTTTATAGTCTCTTCGATCGTTTGTTGCACACTGGGAGCGATTGGCGGCAGTGGGGTTGGCTGAGGGGCAGCATTAGCACAACCAGCAAGCATCAAACAAAGTAGCAACCAGTAAAGATATTTCATAGTAAGCTCCTCTCTCTAAATTTTTACGATAAAGCCTTGAGTTCTTCGATTGTTAAAGGCTTTTGACGAAACCATGGATAGTCAAAAACCCGTTCGCGTTCTTGATCGAGATCCATCGTTGCCGAAGGAAAACCAGTGCTGGGAGTACCCTCAGCTTTGCGTACTACCAAAATTGTTATTGGGGGTAAAGTTTGTTTTTTGCAATAACGGAGCAGATGATCAAGGTGCATTGCTAATCCATGAGGCGGTAAACCAACCAATTTGCCGAGCGTTTCATAGGTTAGGGTTTGACGCTGATGGGCAAAACCCATCAATACCTGATAAATTTGCAGTGCCCGTTCGTAGGTTGTCATCTCTGGCATAACGGCTACTCCAATCGCAACGAAGCTTCATGTCAATAATTGATTATCAAACATTTACAGCTTTTTCGTCAATAGTAATGAGGGAATTGGAATTTACCGCAGATGTTTAAGGCTATAGGCTTTGGGCTATCGGAGATGGCTGGGAAATATCAACAAATGTTCCGATAGTCAATAGCCGATAGCCATTATTCGTGTAATTCGTGGCTAAAATCGCCCTTAGCGCTCTTCATGGCCTTCGTGGTTTCAGCCCTTCGCACCCAATCCCCAGTCCCCAACTCCTACATTCGCTCAATACAAGCGGCAAGCGCAGTAACTGGCGGCCCAACGCGATTGAGAAATTGGGCTGGTTGCAGATCGAGCACACGCCAACCACGCTGAGCAGTAAATCGACTGCGAATTTCATCCTCGGTGATGGCACGGGGCACATTGACGCTGGCAAACTCGATTCCAAATGCCAATACATAATAACGCCCTTGGGGTTGCAAGGCTTGAGCCAAGTCGTCAATAAACGCTTCGGTATCAGCTTGATTAAACAAATGGTAAAAGCCAGTATCGACGATCGCCCCAAATTTGGTTTCAAGCAAGGAGGGCTTGAGGCCATCACCAACCACAAAACGAAGGCGTTGGGCAACTTCACTGGGCAAGGCTGCTGCTTTGGCTTGGGCTTGCTCAATCGCGCTGGGCACAAAATCGACTCCAACCACCGTATAGCCACGTTGTGCCAAGCCAAGCGCTAAATCCCCCGAACCACAACCAACATCAAGAATAGGATTTTGCGGTGGAAAGGCGTTGATTAACTCAATCAAGGCAGGTTGGGGTGCAGCAACATCCCATGGTGGCACATCGTTATAGACATTTTTAAAAAATTCCAGCGGTTCTGCACCAAAACGACTCATTACCCACCTCCTACATTTAACGCTTTTAGGAACTATAACAAAGCAGTCGATATCGAAACTCAGCCTTGATACCGAATTGAGCACAGAAATTTACTGCCAAGTACTGGATTAAATCACTAAATGGCAGTAAAAACCAATTGTTTGGCCCAATTATCCAGCTAGAGTAAGCAGTGAGATCAGCGATTCAAGTTGGTGGATTTTGAACTGGAGAATGATGTATGCAACGTCGATCGAACTATTGGTTTTTGCTCATAAGCTTCGTTTTAGCTGCTTGTGGTCAACCAGATAGCTTGCTTTCAACAAACCCAACAGTAACAATAGCCGACCAAGCCAACCCAACCAGCACGCCGATCAACGGTGGTCAGAGCAGCGATCTTGCCATAATCGAACAATTGCAACGGCCAGCCCAAAGCCAACCCTACGAGTTTGCGCCAAACCCAATGAGTGCTAGCATTAATGATCGGTTGTTGTTACTTATGCCGAAGGTTATGCTCAATCAGATTATGACGCTTGATCTCGATTCAAGCAGTAATCCCAACGATTTACCAATTAAAGCAATTGACGATTATCTCACCGATACGCCAATCGATCAGCTGATTGATCATTATCAAACCAGCCTTGCCGCCACAAATTGGCTTGCCCAGCCGATTCAGCACATAAATCCCCAAGATACAACCTTGATATTTGAGCATGAGCAAACCCAGCTTTACATTTTTATCTTTACGCCGATGAATACCGATCAATTGTTTGTTTCGATTAAATTGCTGCAAACGAATCATTCACGGCCAAACCTCGAACTCCCGTTGGTGAATACTTCAGATATCTTTACAGCTCACGATGTGCGCTTCCCATCAAACACCACAATCAATAACGGTTTGTTGAATGACCCAGCCAGGGGCGAATTGCTTAAACGCGATCTGTTGATGCCAATTCGGCAGCTGCAAAGTTTTTGGCCGGGCGAGATCACGCTCGAAGCGAGCCTCGTAGCTGAGACTTTCGGTTCTCAGCAGCTTACCTACGATTTAGCTAAAGCTATATCTGAACTTGGTGGCTGGCAAGCAAGCAATACATTATTGGGAACTGATAGTTATATCGGCCCTCCATTGTTACGTTTTGTTGATAATACAATTCAAGTACTGCTAATGAATCAACTCAGCGAGCATGAATATCTGGCCCAATCAAGCCCAAACGATTGGCTGTTGGGGATGCATTTGTTAACTCTGCGACCCTCCGAGCAGCCAAATTTCACGTTAGACCCCAGCTTTTTCAGCTCAATTGAAGCATTAGAAATCCCAACCCAACCAGATCAGCAGGATTATCAGCTTGGTACTGATCGATTAGTTGATAGCTTGCTCTATGGTTGGCAACATAATCAGATCACCAAAACCAAGCTTCAGGCCTACATCAACACCAACTATCCACCAGAATCCACATGTAGCCCAAGCACAGCCAACCCAACCGGCAACATTCGCTATAGTGTTTTCAGCAGCGACAGCAACCCAAGCCAAATATCAGCAATATATAAACAAACATTAACTGAACCAAACGACTGGAATAATCTAGGAGACGAGACAACGTTTGCCTTTTATGGAGTCAGAACTGAGCAAGGCTATCATGGTGGCACGCTTAATCTGATTGAACGTAGTCGTTACAACCCTCAGTTAAGCGGTAGCATTGGGATTATCAGCGAATCAAGCGCAAATGGCGTAGCAACGATTAATTTTCGTGGGAATCAATTCGATCTTAATAGCCCTGTATTTGAAGTTTTTGAGCCAATTACCCATAGTTTGCCATTACTACCGGATGCTGTTAAGTTCAACTCTGTTCCTCATGAACGTTTTAATCCCTATGTTTATGGTTGGCTTAATAATTTACGTTACCAACGCTCCAGTAACGATTGCAAGGAAATCACCTATATTGATGGCGTACAAGCCTTGGTCGTCGATTCAAGTGACTTAACGCTTGCACCCAATTTCTACGACCCAATTTTACTCAGCCAAGGCTGGCAGAAAATTGTGATGAGTGATCAGCATCACCGCTACATCAAAACAGAGCAAGACGGCAAGATTATCAATACAATCAATATTCGCTGGCAACTTGGCAGCCGTGTCACAGGCGACATAATCCAAGTCGTGATGATCGATTCGAGCGTTACTCATCGCTAAATTCAATGCTCGCCCTGCTCATGCAAAAGCCATAGCAGGGCGATTGATTTGATACCTCACGGCAACGATCAACCTAGCGATGTATCTAGCGATACATTGGCGCAATCAGCCCCAGAACTATAGTAATCCTAGCTTCAGTTTCAATCAGCCAACTACGAGGAAGGATTATTATGCGCTGGCGATTTACGCTCAATATTTTGCTCACCAGCTTCGTTTTAGCCGCATGTGGTCAGCCCCAAACTGCCCAACCAACCACGATAACCACAATAATCACACCTGAAAAGGCTCAAAGTCGCGCTCAAGCTACGACCCAACCAACCGTCGCTGGCACTGCTACTCCAATCATTCCAGGGCTTTCAGCAGACCAAGTTAATGGCTTTATCGCTATAGGTGAGCTCGAACGCCCACCGCTCAGCCGTGATTATGTTGCTAAGGAAAACCAAGATATCGATGGCGATATGGGCTATTCAAGCATGGCCATGATGATGACGTATATGCCAGATGTCCTAGTACAGGCGAGTGATCCCGATCCAGCTGACCCGTATGCGATGTCGATGTTGCCCATTGATACATACCTAACTCAAAGTTCAGTTGAAGCGACGATTGCATTTTATCAAACTGGTTTTGCAGCCAAAGGCTGGCAAGCTCAGCCAGTTCAACAGCAATCGCCTGATTCTGCGGCTTTATTTTTTGAGCAGGGCCAACATGTTGTTTCAGTGCTGATGTTTACGCCCTCAAAGCGTACAGAGCTCTATGTCATGCTGCTGCTGACCCAAAAGCCTGCCGATGCGCCTGCGCTAAACCTACCCTTGCCAGCCAACCACGATATTTTCGCAGCCAACGCGATTCCCATCCCGCCAAGTGCAACACTCAATACCAGCCTTGGCAATGACCCATTAGCAAAATCGGATATTTACGAGCCACACTATAGCCTTGAAAGCTTTTGGACAGGTTCGGTAAAATTCGAGGGCTATCAAATTTTAGAGCTAAGCAGCAGCCAAGCAGAAACTTTTGATTTTTACGAAACCTTGTTGGTGCATGCAGGCTGGCAAAATAACTTACGAATTCTTGGCCAAAATGACCATGGCATTCTTGGCACTGGTCGGATATTGCTGCGCTTTGTCGATAACGATATTCAAGTGCTTACCCTTTATCAGATGATTCACACCCTCAATCAACCAACTGATGACAAATGGCTTTTAGCCATGACCTTGCTCACGCTCAAGCCAGCCAAGCCTTCAAACTTTAGCATCGATCAGCAAGCTTTTGCTCCACTTGAACGATTCACTGTTTCAACCCCGCCCGAACAAGTGGAGTATCAAGCAGGTAATGATCCAATTCTCGATACGTTCATTCAAAGTTGGCAAGCTGAATTACAAGCAAAAGCTCAGATGCAAGCGAATTATCAGAACACCAGCCGAGCTCGAACGATCTGCAATAGCATGCCCAACACCAATTACACGAGTTTCTTTATTAGCCAAGCCAGTCCACGCCAACTAGCCGATTTTTATGACCAAAAACTAACCGAGCAGGGCTTGCCGTTATACCAACCGAGTAGTGATACCATCCGCAGCTACTATACCGATACTGGCAAAGGCAGGCATGGATTTTCACTGGTTATGCTCGATCGAAGTAGTTATAACCCACAGCAAAGCGGAACTTTGGCGATTATTCAGGAAAGCACCTCGGAGCGGCGGATTATGTTTCGTGGCGAGGATCATTACGATAATCAACTTTTCGATTTTGTCACGCCATTGAGCAATACCCTACCACTCATGCCAAACGCTACGGCTTATACCTTCAAAAATGATGTAGGACTCGATCGGCAAGTGCGGAATTGGTTAGGTGATCTGCAATATGAAACCTATAGCAACGATTGTAGTGAGGTGACTTATCTTGATGGAGCCACAGCTTCGTTATTGGAACTCAAAAGCGACAATGAAATCAACCAAATCATTGAATTTTACGACTCAATCTGGTTAAACCAAGGCTGGAACAAATCGACCCTAGCAGACCGCCACGACCAGTATACCAAGCAGGAACAAGGCGGTGCAGTGCTGCATACAATTAACTTGCGCTGGGAAAGCGCATCTAGCACGATGATTCCCTTTGATAAAACTATCATCTTGATTAAAATCGATTCAAGCGTTACCCATCGCTAAATTGCCCCAATGCTCGCAAACTGCGCTATGGCGACAAACCCATGGCGCAGTTGCTCTTTTTAGCCCTCAACGCTGCGTTTCAGCTAAATCCCTAAACCCTGATCTCTAGCCAGTCGCAATGATCAGCATTGTTATGATGCAGCGCATTATGCTGCTATAATGCATGCTGGAAGTCTGAGAGGCATAGGTTCTAACCAGGGCAATCAAAGGAGCAACTGGATGAAAATCTTTTTGGATACTGCTGATGTCGAAGAGATTCGCCAAGGCGTGGCGATGGGTGTGGTTGATGGTGTGACCACCAACCCTTCATTAGCAGCAAAAGCAGGCCGCAACTTCCGTGATGTGGTTTTAGAGATTGTTGAAATTTGTCCCGGCCCAGTCAGTGCCGAAACCGTGGCATTGCAAGCCGATGAAATAGTCCGCGAAGGCCGAATTTTGGCCAAATGGGCACCAAACATTGTGGTCAAAGTGCCGTTGATGGCTGAAGGCTTGAAGGCTGTTAAGCAGTTGACCAGCGAAGGCATCAAAACCAATGTAACCTTGATTTTCTCAGCTTCCCAAGCCTTATTGGCTGCCAAAGCTGGGGCCACCTTTGTTAGCCCATTCCTTGGGCGGCTCGACGATATTGGCCAAGATGGCATGATTTTGATTCGCGATATTGTCCAGATTTTCAAAAACTACAATATCCAAACTGAAGTTTTGGCGGCCTCAATTCGTCACCCAGTGCACGTTTTGCAATCGGCATTGGCTGGATCGCATGTTGCTACCATGCCATTCAAAGTGCTACAACAACTGGTCAAGCACCCGTTAACTGACAAAGGCATCGAAACCTTCTTAGTCGATTGGCAACAAGTGCCCGATGCCGCAACCGTGTTTGCTGAGTAATCAATGAGTAATGCACCTTCATCAGGGCAATCACCAGCACCGCGTTTTCAACGCAGTAAACGCCCCCCGCTGCTTCGTCGGAAGGAGCGGGCGGGGCGTAAGCCTTGGGTGAACCCATGGAATTTGGCCAACATTTTAAGTTCGATCCGCATCATCGCAACGATTCCGTTGTTGATGTTGTTGCTTAACGACACTGCCACCAGTTATTTCTGGGCATTTTGGTTTTATGTGGTGGTTGCGCTCACCGATATGCTCGATGGCCAACTGGCCCGAAAATATGGCTGGGTCAGCAATTTAGGCATCTTCCTCGATCTGACTGCCGATAAAATTTATACCGCCGGAATCTTGATCTGTTTGGTTGCCACCAATCTGCTTGACCCATGGGCGGCGATTATTATTTTGGTACGCGAATTTGTGGTGACTGGCTTGCGCTCGCTCGCCGCTTCCGAGGGGGTGGTTATTCCATCGGGGCGTTGGGGTAAGCTCAAAATGATCATCACAATCATTGCGATCGGCTGGATCATGGTTCGGGCCAACCTCGACCGTGACGGCTGGTTTAAGTTCATCGATTTTGCTGGCGGTTTGACCTGGCTGAGCCATTTATCGTCGATTGTGCTGTGGCTCGCGGTATTGCTCACGATTATGTCGGGAGTTGAATACATCTGGGGCGCTCGGGCGATTTTCCGCCAACCACCACGCCAAAAACAAGACTAAGGAGGCTCTGTGAACTATTTGCTGATTGCAGTGATCAGTTATTTGCTTGGGTCGATTCCTTTTGGATTGTTGATTGGGCGGATGGTTGGTGGGATTGATGTGCGCTCGTATGGTTCGAAGCGCACTGGGGCAACCAATGTGTTGCGCACGCTTGGGCCACGCTATGGCGGCTTGGTCTTTGTGCTCGATGCGCTTAAAGGCATTGCCGCCATTTGGGCGGCGCGTTGGCTTATGCCCGATAATGCTTGGGCTATGGTTATGGCTGCCACAATTGCGGTGGTTGGCCATATTTACCCAATTTTTGCTGGTTTTCATGGTGGCCGTGGGGTGGCAACTGGCTTGGGCGGCGTTTTAGGCCTCTTTCCATGGGGCTTTTTGGCAGCGGCCTTGGTTTGGTGGGCGGTCGTATTGTTGACTCGCTACGTTTCGTTGGCCTCAATTTTGGCCAGCATTGCCGCCGCGATTACCGCTGGCGTGTTTTTTATGCTTGATCAAAGCCATATTGCGATTGTGACCTACTGCGCCTTGATCGCCTTAGCGGTAGTGGTTTCGCATCGTGATAACATTAGCCGACTGCGCAACGGCACCGAAAGCAAGTTTGGCCAGCGGGTCAGCGTCGAATAGTCAGCCTATCGAGAATCAGACAAACCTAAATTCGTGTACAATACCAACACATGATTTCTTAGGTTGTTGAACTCTGAGTTTGATTTGCGCTTATGACGCATGCAGCAGCAACACTTGCGGCCATTGCTGAAGAAGTCGCCCAATGCACTGCCTGCCCACTTTGTCGTACCCGAACCAACGCAGTGCCAGGCGAAGGCCCAGCCAATGCCGAGATTTTGTTAATTGGGGAAGGGCCAGGCCAACGTGAAGATGCACTTGGTCGGCCTTTTGTCGGGCCTTCGGGCGATTTGTTGGAACAATGGTTGGCCGAAATTGGCCTAAACCGTGAACAAGTCTTTATCGCCAATGTGGTGAAATGTCGGCCACCTGGCAACCGCGACCCTGAGCCAAGCGAAATCGCCGCTTGTGCCCATTTTTTAGATCGCCAGATTGCGGCTTTGGCTCCCAAGTTGATAGCGACGCTTGGGCGACATTCGATGAACAAGTTTTTTCCTGGTGGCAAAATTACCAAAATTCATGGCATTCGTGGGGTTAAACGCCAAGGCCAAACGGTATTTCTGCCCTTATTTCACCCAGCCTATGTGCTGCGTAACATGAACGCCATGCCCGATGCCATCGCCGATATCAAGTTGATACCACGGCTGATTGCGCGGCTCAACCAGCGTTTGCAAGAAGAAACCAACGAAACAACTGAGCCAAATTTGCCCGAAACCGACGAGCCAACAACGCCACCACAACAAATGTCAATGTTTTAAGGTCTCACCGCCGAAACCCCAGAACATCCGATTGATTGCTAGACCTAGAAGGATGCTGAATGAGCTTTTTTCGGCAACGTAGATCGTTAATTGTGCTGAGCTTGCTGAACATCGGCTTATTAATCACAACATGGTGGCTTTTATTGCGGCTTTTGGGTTTAGAACTAACGGCATTGCCTAGCTCATGGCGGCAACAAGCCCCAAGCTGGACTGATGGTCAAAAAGTTACGGCGTTTTTCTTGCTAAGTTTGGGTTTAACCCTGCCACGCATGCTCTGGCAATTACTCTTGGAGTGGAATACCAGCTATCAAGTCGAGGCTGATGGACTGACAATTCGCACGCTTGGCTTGCTACAGTATTACCCATGGCAAGCGTTGGCCCAATTGCGGCCAAATTATAGCTATGACGATTATGTGCAGCGAATTGATGTACTGATCGCGCCAGAATTTAGCCAAACTCGTTGGTATCGGCGCTGGTTCTATCGCCATTACTACAACAAAGTGCCGTTATATGCCACATCGGGGCAACTCGTAAGCTTGCTAAGCCAAATTAAACAGCATTGTGGCTAACATGGGCTTTTGGGCAATTGCGCAAAGGCTTGATCTGAAGAACTGCTACTCATCGTTATGTGGAGTGGTACAAGAAAATTCTATTTAACAACTATCTCAGCCAAATCGGGCTGGGATTATTCAGAAAGGAGCCATGACGACAGTGCAGGCCTACTTGCACTGTGGTTTGTATTCGTATGACTAAAAACAAATTACGGGTTATCCCACTTGGGGGCGCATCGGAAGTTGGCCGCAACATGTGGGTTTTTGAGTATGAAGAAGATATTGTCATCTGCGATATGGGTGTGATGTTTCCCGAAAGCGAGATGATGGGCGTTGATCTGGTGTTGCCTGATATCACCTATTTGCGCGATAAAGTTGCCAATATTCGCGGTATTTTGCTGACCCACGGCCACGAAGACCACATCGGAGCCGTGCCTTGGTTGATTGGCGATCTAGGCTTTCCAACGGTGTATGGCACAACCTTAACCCTTGGTTTGCTCTCGAATAAGCTCAAAGAACATCGGTTAACTGATAAAGTTGAAACCAAAGTCATCGCGCCAGGCGATAAATTCCAGCTTGGTTGCTTCACGATTGAGCCATTTCACATTGCCCACTCCATCCCCGATTCAGTCGGCTTTGGCTTGACCTCGCCGGCTGGTTTGGCCTTGTACATCACCGACTGGAAGCTTGACCATACCCCTGTCGATAATTGGCCAACCGAAATTGATCGGTTGGTTGATTTTGGCCGTCGCAACCCAATCGTGTTGGTTACCGACTGCGTGCGGGTTGAATCGAAAGGCTACACCCCATCGGAGCGAGTGGTGGGCGATGCCTTTGATCAAATTTTTGCCACGGCTCCTGGTCGGGTCATTATGGCCACTTTTGCCTCAAATATCTCACGGGTACAAATGGCAATTAACGCGGCGATTGATTATGGCCGCAAGGTTGTGCCAGTTGGTCGCTCGATGGAAAACAACACCACGATCGCCCGTGAATTGGGCTACCTTGAAGTGCCCGATGGTACGTTGATTCGGCCAAGCGATATGAAAAACTTGCCCGATGATCAAATTGCGATTGTGTGTACGGGCAGCCAAGGCGAGCCAATGGCGGCGCTCTCACGGATGGCCAATCGCGACCATCGCCAAATTTCAATTCAGCGCGGCGATACCGTAGTAATCTCAGCCTCACCAATTCCAGGCAACGAAGTATCGGTCTATAAAGTGATCGATAATTTGTACAAACTTGGAGCAAATGTGATCTATGGTTCAGATTTGCCAGTGCACGTTTCTGGTCACGCCGCCCAAGAAGAGCTGAAAATGCTGCTCAACTTGGTGCAACCACAGTATGTTATCCCATTCCACGGCGATTATCGCCACTTGGCTCGCTATAAGCAATTGGCCGAGGGCATGGGCTTTAATGGCGATAACGTACTGATTGCCGAGGGCGGCTCGATTATGGAATTCAGTCAAAATTATGGCAAACTGGTGAGCCGCGCACCCGTTGGTCATGTCTTTGTTGATGGCGTTTCGGTCGGCGATATTGGTGGGGCTGTGGTGCGCGACCGCCAAATGCTTTCCAAAGATGGCATCCTGATGGTTGTCGTTTCGGTCGATCTCCAAACTGGCAACTTGGTGGCTGGGCCAGATATTGTGAGCCGCGGCTTTGTTTCGACCCGCGATTCAACCGATTTGATCGAGGGAGCCAAAGAAGCAGTGCGAGCCTCGTTCAGCGAAAGCTATGTGGTGCCAGCACGGGCATTTAGCGATGGTGAAGAAACCGCCGAAGGCAATTCGCCAGCAGTTTCCTCGCCCGCAGCTCGCAAAATCAAAGAAGTGGTTGGGCGCTTTCTCTACGAACGCACCCGCCGTCGCCCGATGGTTATCCCGGTGGTGATGGAAGTTTAAAAAATATCACACGCAAAGGCCGCCTTGGAAATACTCCAAGGCGGCCTTTGCTTTAACCGAATTAACTGGCAGTTATTGAGATTTTTCAGTAACTGCCAGCTTGTTTTAGTTCTTGCTGACCATTGGTAAGTAGATCTTACGGGTTGGATCAACATTCTCAGTCACGTTGATCGTCACTGGAATTTGAACATTTGGTTGGGCTGTGTCGTTGGTTTGGATACACAGGTTGACTGTGTGGAGACCAGCGGCCAAGCCATTGGTGTTGAATTCAAGTGCCACATTGGCTGAGCCATCGGCTGCAATCGTGCCACTATTTGGCACTGAGCGAACCCATGGAGCAGCATCAGCAACACATGAAGCGCCACCACTGAGGTCAAGTGAAATATCATCAAGGAAGAAGTTGCTATTACCGCCAGCCTGAACAACTGATTCAACCGTCAGGGTATGGTTTGTTCCAGCGGCTAGCGCCGATGCGTTGATCGGTACTTCGACCAAGGTGTAGGTTGGGAAGCCAGTCCGTTCTGGGTTGGTTACTCGATAGACTTCATTGCCATCGATCAAAACGCGCATAAAGTCGTTTGGACGATCGGCAACTGCTGTAATAAACATCCAGAACGAGAGTGTTCCGCTGCTACCGGTTGGGGCAACAAAGCTTTGCTGCATTGTAGCAGTTTCGGTTGGCATCGTGTTGTCGATCCCACCGAACCATGCAAACCAGGTTCCGGTATGTGGAACATCCGAGGTTGAGTTTGGATCACAGGCAGTTGTACAGAACACAACCCCAAAATTGGTTGAGCTTTGGCTCCAGAATGGGTTTGAGTTGCTATTGCCTGCGGCAACAGTTGCCTCAAAACTACCATCTTGGACCACTTCAGCGGCAGGTGCTGTTTGCTTGCTACCCGCAGAGCGTAAGTGGGCTGGGACTGGTTTGCGGGTAGCTACTTCGCCACTTGGGGCTTGGCGGCCACTGGCAGCCAGTTCAGCAATTGTCCAAGTCAAGGGTGCTGCACCATTGTTATCCAAGGTCAGGGTTTGAGTTGTGATGGTGTTGATTCCAACAGTCTCGCTGATTGGCGTGGTATCAACATCCAAACATGGTGCATTCAAGCGCAGTTGGCCATTTTGGGTAACCGCACCAGCTGCCGTAACCGTCACGTTGTAGGTTTGGGTAACATAGCCAGCCTTGGCAACCGTAATCGTATAGCTACCAGCAGCTAAGCTATAGCTGTATGATCCAGAGCCGCTGGTGGTCAAGACCGTTGCTGGAGTAGTGTTGATCGTCACAGTTGCGCCACTTAATGGAGCAGGTGAGACATCACATGCAGCTAAGCCTTGAATTGTCCCACTAATTGAACCGAAGTTCGGTGGAGCAGTAACCGTCAAGGTTACAGGGATAGTTACGCCTGGTAGTGGTGCATTGTGGGTCAAGACCAAGTTACCAGTGTAGACCCCAGCTTGGGTCAGGCCATTGGTCGAGAAGACCACATTGACCACTTGATTAGTCACTGGCGTACCGGGTAAGCCAGTAATCGTATTTGGCGTTTCAGTCAACCATGAAATAGCATCACAGCTAGCAGAAACACACAAGGCCATTTCGCTGCGCAGGCGAGCTTGGTTGAAGCTGAATTGAGCAGCTTGAGCCGTGCTTGCACCACGAACACCAACGGTTGCACTCAAACCATTGTTGAATGATGGATTGCCATAATCGAGATCTTTGTATTGGTAAATCATGCCACCTTGTTCGTTGATCACAACTTGGAAGGTTGCATTACCAATATTGTCGTAGTGTGGGCGATTTTCCCATTGAACGATCAATGAGCGATTTGGCGCAGTACCGACAACTTTCCAGTAGGTTGCCCCTGATTCATCATCAACATCATCCCAGAATGGTGAGATAACATTGTTGGTTGCGCCAGTCAGCAACGATTCGTTGGTTGCAGCGACATCACCAGTGGTTGCACCGACCAGGACAACCCCATTGTTAGCAACCCGCAAGTTACGGCTGCTGGTGTTGAAGATGGTTACGGTAAATGGGCTGGTAATGTTGGCTTCTGCATCGTCAGTCAAGTTCAGGTTCGTACCATCGTTGGCTTCGATCCAGTTATATGGAATTTCCGAGATGGTATAGCCAGCTTGGCTGATGGCGCTGCGGCTTTGCTCGCTGATTGTTGCATTGAGCGGAGCAGCACCCTTGCTGGTTACAACCAACGTTTGAGTTACAGGGGCAGCACCCAATTGGAGTGATGCACTCAATGAAGTTGGACCAGCGGTCAAACAAGCTTTGTTCAAGCGCAAGGTGAAGTTTTGGGTAACTTCAGCACCATCAGCAACCGTGACGCTTTGTGATTGACCAAGATGATCAACAGCACTAGCAGCAACGGTATAGGTACCACCTTGAGGCACGAAGAAGGCATATTCACCATTGGCATTGGTAGTAACTGTTGCAGTCATCCCGCTGGTATAGGTGATCAAGATCTTAGCGCCAGCAGCTGGAGCAGGAATCGTATCACAAACACCTGATGAAACAACCGTACCACCAATCCGTGCTTGGGTAGCAGCGGGGTTGATGATCATTGTCACTGGAATGTTGAATGTTTGGCTAATCACTGCTGAGTAACCAAGGTTCAGGCTGCCAGTGTAGGTACCAGGTTGGGTAATCACACCAGGATTCCAGCCGATTGCCACGTCGGTGCTTGCACCGCCAGCAATCACTCCAGTCGCAGGGGCTTCCTGCAACCATGGAATACTATCGCCGCTACCAATAATTGCTTGCAGCACACGCTCAAGCACAGTGCGTTCGATCGCTTCACCACTGGCACTGGTGCCTAGGCTAATGAAGTCGGTTGCAAGGTAGACTGCTTTGTAACCATTACGTTGGATGAAGCTACCGCCAACTGCATTATTGACATAGCGGAAGATCACCGTCGATGAACTACCTGGGGTATAGAAGTCAGGGAATGAGTCTGCTGAAGCAGCATTCACACCAGCCATGAAATCGAAGCCAGTCAAGGCCCGATTCGCAGCACCTGGATCATCACCACCATAGGTTGAGTCAAGCATGGTTCGGTAGAACGTACCTGAGTTGGTGAAGAAACCAAGGTCGTTATCAGCAATAAACAGCTTACCACCTGCGTTGAGGTATGCGGTAAGTTTGGTTTCGCTGGCATTATTGGCGGTTGCGTTAGTTGTGCCAAGGAAGATTACTGCATCAAAAGTTTGCAAGTTGGCCAAGCTACGGGCTTCGAATGCAACGTTATCGATTGATTCAAAGGTATAGCCAAGCGCGGTCAAAGCCGTCGTTGCAGCAGTGGCCGAGGTTGCCGAGTTGCGTTGAACCACCAACACGTTGCCACCAGCGCGGTTGACCGCTGGAGTAAAGCCAGTCGCACCATTTTCGCGAATGGTGTAGGTGAATGGCTGAGTACCGTTGTTGGTTAATTCTAAACCAACAGTATCGGTGAATGGAGCATCACCAAAGGTAAAGGTACGGGTCAAGCTGGCTGGGGTATAACCAAAGACTGGAGTAATTTCCAGATCTTGGGTTGTTGTAACCCCATTGCTAATCGTCAAGCTCGCGCTATCAGCAGCAAAACCAATCTTCGAAGCGGTCAGGGTATGGCTGCCTGGCTCCAAGCGAATGGCAAAGCTACCGTCAGCTTTGGTCTTGACGTATTGGTTGCTGATGGCGACCGTTGCATCGCCAACTGGTGCGCCGTTCGCGCTGTTGGTCACAATCCCTGCGACCGCGCCAGCAGCCAAGGTGAAGTCTTGGGTCGCCGTGCCAGCATCAACCACCGTTACTGATTGTGATTGCGTGACATATTTTGGCGCACTGACCGTTACCGTGGTTGAACCAACATTGGCCACCGGAATGGTGTATTGGCCAGCGGCATTGGTTGTGGTGCTATAGCCAGTGACCGACACATTTGCCCCAACAACTGGGTTGCTTGGGCTAAAGGCATCACGCACCGTCCCTGTAATTGAGCCGTAGCTCAAGACAAAGTTTTGGGTCGTGGTGACATTTTCAGTAATTGATACGCTTGGGACGACTTGGAATGCACCTTGCAAGCTAGCGGTTACAGCATAGGTACCAACTGGTACGATCATGCTGTAGTTACCACTGGCGTTGGTCAAAGCACTTGAGCCGCCGCTGGTGCGAACCATTGCGCCAACAACTGGGTTGCTGTTGCTTTGGGTTACTTGGCCAGTCAAGGTACCGGTTGGGCCAACTGAGCCGTTGTAAACATACAAGGCAAAGTCTTGGTCGGTGGTGTCAGCATTGCCTGGAATGGCATCGCCAGCAATGTTGCGGGCAATGACTTTGACTTGGATTGCACCGCTTGCGCCTGCTGGCAAGTAAACACCTTCGATGTTGTTCTTGTTATCAGCAGTGCCGCCAGTGGTTGAAAGTGCGCCGTTGAAGACGTTACCTTTGTAGGTTTGGCCACCAACTGTCACTTCGAGATCAAGGTCGTTGACATAGCTGTTACCAGTAGTGCTACCAACTGCGTCAGTCCATGCCAAGGTAATTCGCATTGGTTTGGCTGAATCGGCAACTTGGCCCACTTGGGTAAATTCTTCACCGGTTGCGCCGAAGGTGCGGCTTTGGTCTACCACAATCCGTGGGGTGCTATCCAAGGCCGGAGCCAAGTTCATATCGCCCCAACCTTGATTGTTTGATGGCAAGGTGCCACCCGTACCGCTGCCGTTCATGTAGCGGGTTGAAGCCAACATATAGGCTTTCAACATTGCTGGGCTTGGAGCAACCCCGCCACCAAAGCTGGTGCGATATTTGGTGTAGAGCAATGAGGCTGCCCCTGCCACCGCTGGGGTTGAGTGGCTTGTACCGCTCGACCACGTGTAGAGTGTTTGGCCCGTTGGATAGTAGGCACTACCAGCGATTGCACAAACACTGTCGCCACTGAAGTCGGCTTGTTGTGAAGCTGGACCCATCACGTGCGTTCCAGGAGCCATAATGTCGGGTTTTACCCGTGCATCATCGGTTGGACCACGGCTTGAGAACGTAGCAATGTCATCAGCGTTATCGGCATTTGGCTCATTACAACCATCCGATACGCCTTCGTCGCGCACGTTTTCGGTTGCGCCTACGGTGATAACGTTCTTGGCAGTACCAGGTGAGCCAACCGTGTTCGTACCTGAACCAGCGTTACCAGCGGCAACGATGTGCGCCATTTCTTGGTTGCCAGCAGTGGTGCTGCTTGCATCACGAGTTCCTTGGTCGTAGGCTTGTGATGAAGCGGTATACGCGCCACCACTGTTTGAACCCCAACTGTTGGATGAGATAGCAGCGCCATGGGTATAAGCCATAGCAATGATCCCAATGTAGTTGCTACCGCCACCACAATTGGTCAAATCAAAAGTACCACCATTGTTGAAAATCTTGGTGCTAGCCATCCGCCCGAATGGCGAAATACCTAGGCCAACGCGATAGCCGCCAGCAATCCCTGAGCTAGCGCCGTCAACGTGGGGCGAGCCAGTCAGGTTATTGTAGCTACCAACAATCCCTACATTGAGGTGACCGTGACCATCTTGGTTTGACCCAGAAGCATCAGCTGTACAGTTACCAACCGCGGCAATCCGCGAAGTACCAGGCCGAACCCCATTGACATAGAAGTCGGGGTGAATGGGCGAGGTCGTGCCGTTATCCAAACCATCATCGATAACATCGACAATTGGATATTGGTTGGGGTCGGTTGGCACGCCTTGGCTTTGCAACCAGCTTAAGTAGCCTGGGCCGTTCGGCACCACTTTGCCACCAGCAGTGGTTACGTTACCAGCAATAATTTGGCCTTGGCGCTCATCCATTTTTTGAGGAGCTTCCCACGCTTCAATGTTGTAGACATTGGCGCGGCGAGCAATTGGAGCCAAGGCGGCTTCGCTGACTTGCACCGAAATCGTGGTGAAGTTGAGCACTTGCCATGGGGTTGCGTAAACTTGGGCGCTGGCATCAAGCACTTCGCGCACATCACGCTCAACCGTCGCACTGTTATAGAACTGAATCGTAATATCGACCAGCCCCTTCGCATCGGGGTTGCTGGCTTTTTGGCGGAACTCAGGAGCTAGGCGATATTCGGGGTGATAGGCACCAGCCCATTGAATCGCCCCATTGCTCTTGCTGAGTGCATCAAGTTTGGCCACGGTTTGGCCATTTGCCCAAACGAGGTAAGCATTGTTGGGCATGTAAATCACACGTTCCGCGCCAGCTTTGGTCAGTTCATCCAACCAAGCATCCTTGAGTGGCCCCGCAAATTGCACCAACCACAATTGTTGGTCGGCAGTTGGGCTTTGGCTCAGGCTTGGTTGTACTGTGGGAACGTTCTTTAAAGGATTGAAGCTGATTCCGCGTAAGCCAATCGTATCCAGATCGGCGGCTTGTGCGCCAGCTAATTGGTTGAGGCTATTGGCGTTGCTCGTGGCAACTTGCCAGACTGAAAAAGAGCCATAATCGGCAATCAACGTACCATTCGTGCGAACAAATTTGTTGGCTGGGCTGTTTGGTTCAACGAGGAACTTGGTCGTCGCAGTCGGAGCACGCATTACTTCGGCACGGGCTGGTTGCGCCGCACCTTGAAGTCCCAATGAGAGCGTCATTGCAATGAGGGCTGCTTGCCGAATGAAGGGGAATTTGGCCATGCCATCCTCCACACACAAGTGTGTAATACCAGTTAATTCCAAGAGGTACAATCGTGAGCATGTGGCTAAAATATCAAAAAAATAATATTAAACTGTATCCCTCCTTTCAATAAAAGGGGATTGTCGCGGGTTGGTGAGAGTAATAGCTTAAAAAAGCCCGTTCACTGGCTATGGGCGTATTCTAACGCTTCAGTTTGAGGCGCTACGGGGCAACAATCTCTTATATCCATTATCCCGTTGGGGATAGGACTATTGTACTAGCAAGCATTTTTTTATGCAAATTTAACTTAATTGCCCATTCTAATCAGCAAAATCTAATATTCGCTTAATAAAAACCCCCTGTGATCTGCAATTCACAGGGGGTTTTGCTTGATGAGTTTTAAAATCAGGCTATGTACTTAGTTGCGCATAATGATAGGTAGATACAGCGGATAGTTCGGGATCGCCGCTGGCTCAACCGTCAAACTAACTGGAATCCGCACATTTTGGCGATTGGGGTTGTTGGTGATCAAGCATAAACTGGCAGTATGCGTGCCAACTGCCAAGCCCGTTGGATCAAGCGCAACATCAATTGTTTGCTGGCTATCAGCAGCAATATTGCCACTGTTCGGCACAACGTGCAGCCAATCCACTGCATCACCAGCACAGCTTTGGACTAAATCAAGGCTCAGATCATCAATAAAGAAGTTGGTGTTGCCGCCTTGCACAATTTGGGCTTCAAAGCGAATGCTATGCAGCTCGCGCCCACCAAGCACTTGCTCATTAATCGGCACAGTTACTAGGGTATAGCTGCTGTAATTGGCCCGATCGGCATTGGTCACTCGAAATACTTCATTGTTGTTGATCAGGACTCGCATGTAATCATCAGGTCGATCCATCGGCGCAGTAACCGATAACCAGAAACTCAAGGTACCTGCGCTAAAGCTGGTTTGGCTGAAGTCTTGGCTGAAATAGCTGGTTTCAGTGCCAAAGTTTGACCCAATCCCTCCCATCCAAATAAACCAATCACCAGTATGCGGCATAACATCATCACACTCCACAGTGCAGAGCAAGCTGGCAAAGTTGCGCGAATCTTGGCTCCAATAGGGGTTGGTCGCCACATTATCGCTAATCGTAGTGGCCTCGAAGCCGCCATCAAGCAAACGTTCGCTAGCTGGAACCAGTTGCGGTTGAGCTTCTGTTTGGCTGGTCGTTACTCGTTGGGCATTGGCTGCCAAGGCTTTTTGTTGTGGCAAGCGTTCTTCAATTTGCCAATCGAGCACACCTGCGCCGAGATTGCTCAAGCTAAAGCTGGCGGTGATCGGCGTGTTCAGTTCGGTGGTGGCGGTAATCGCTGGCGTGCTGCTGGTATCCAAACATGGCGCTTTCAAGCGTAGCAGCGAATCTTGCTGATAGGTCTGGCCTGCCTCAACCGTTAATGGATAGCTGACACTGGTAAATGCCCCCGGGTAGCCTTCAACCAAGACGTTGTAGCTGCCTGCCGGAATTGGGCGGCTGTAGTTGCCAATGCCATTGGTATATAAAACTGTTGGCGGCTCAGTGTCAATCGTAATTTTGACGTTGGCCAAAGGCATTGGGTTGACATCGCAAACCAAAGTTGTTTCAACCAAACCATTCAGCACGCCATAACCTTCGGGCAAGGTTACATTGACGGTTACAGGAACAACTACTGGCGGCTGTGGCGTGGTGTGGTTCAGCACCAAATTGGTGGTGTAAACGCCAACTGTATCAAAGTTGCTGGTATCAATCGCGAGATCAACCATTCGGAAACTTGATGGTGTACCAGTCAAATTGCTAAGTTTATTCGGGCTAACGCTCAGCCAATTCAAACTATCGCAAGTTTGTGAGATACACAAGGCCATGCGATCACGTAGGACTGGCCGATCAACGCTATATTGGGCAATCTCGTTGCGTGTGCCACGCACCCCAATCGTAGCACTGGCCCCAAAATCTAAGAATGGTTCGTTGAAATCCACATCCTTGTATTGGAACAAAATATCGCCTTGTTCTGAGAGCACCGCTTGGAAAGTGGTGTTATCCCAGTTGTTGTAGTGTGGGCGATGTTCCCACTGCACTACCACCGCGCGATTGGGCGCTTCGCCGACGACTTTCCAATACACGCCGCCTGTTTCATCATCCAAATCGTCCCAGTAAGGTGCAATCACATAGTTATGGATGGCATTCTCTAGGCTGGGGTTGAAGATTTCGATCAAGCCAGTCAAATTGTTGAGGATCATTACGCCGTTATTCGAGATGCGCAAATCGGTGGTGCTCACGCCATACAAATTAATCGGAAATGGCGTGACGATATTGACCAAATCGTAAGCACCCATATTCAAATTTGTGCCGTCGCTGGCTTCGATCCAGTTGTAATCAACTTCGGTCAGTGTTAGATCGCCGCTGTTGACGGTTTTGGCACGAGTTTCGCTAATTGCCACATCGAGCGCTTGTGCTCCGGTGCTGATCACAAACAGCTGCTCGGTTTTGCTTTCGCCAAACACGATGCTAGTATTGATCGCATTTGGCCCAACAATCAGACACCCTTTATCCAGCCGCAATTGCATATTATTGACACTTGGCTCGCCATCGCCAACAGTAATACTTTGGCTGCTGGCAACGTGGTCGGTTGCGCTAAATTCAAGGCTATACTCGCCGCCTGCTGGAACAAACACCACATACTCGCCTGCGCTATTGGTGCGCACGCTGGTAACCAAGCCTTGTTGATCATTGATCGTCACCAAGGCATTGGCTAATGGCGCTGGGGTATTGCTACAAACGCCCGAGCCAGTCACAACGCCGCTTAGTCGGGCTTGGCTGGTGTTGGGCGTGATCGTAATGCTGACTGGAATTTCGGCAGTTTGGGTGTAGACCGCAGTTTGGGCCAAAACCACCGTGCCAGTGTAGGTTCCAGGTTGAGTTAATCGATCAGGGAACCAGCTAACTGCCACCGAACTGTTTTGTCCTGCCGCCACCTCGCCGCGCAATGGCGCAAGCTCCACCCAATTAATTTGATCGGTGGTTCCTAGCAATTGGGCAAGACTGACTTCAACAATATCGCGTTCGATGCGCTCACCAAAGGCGTTTGTGCCGAAATTGTGAAAATCAACCGCTAAATAAATTGCTTTGTAGCCGTTGCGCTCAATGTACGAGCCACCAACCGAGCCATCACTGTAGCGGAAGATTGCGCGTGATGAGCTGCCAGGCGTGAAATAATCAGGGAAGAAATCAACCACCATAGGATTGATTCCGGCCATGAAATCCAGCCCAATCAAGTTGTAATTGGCAGTTTCAGGGTCATCGCCGCCAAAACTCGCATCAAGATATTGCTGATAAAAACTGCCGCTGTTGGTGAAGTAGCCCAAATCGTTATCAGCAATCAACAGCCGCCCGCCAGCATCGAGATATTCGGCCAATTTGGCTTCGATCGGATTATTGGCGGCATTATCAGTCATTCCAAGATAAATTAGCGCGTCGTAGGCCTGAATATCGGCCAAACTCATTGTGGCAAATTCGCCAAATTCAATCTGATCGTATGCATAGCCCAGCTGGCTCAGCGGAATGGTGGCTGCATTGGCATCATCGCTACCAGTGCGCAGCACCACCAAAATCCGTTGTTGGTTGCGGGCAGGCGTAAAGCCAGCATCGCTCAATTCGCGCAGGCTATAACTAATTGGCTGAGTCGTATTGTTGGTTAATTCCAAGTTCAGGCTATCGCTAATCGGAGCCGCCCCAAACTCAAAGCTTCGGCTCAGGCCGCTCGGTGTATAGCTGAGCAATGGAATCAAACTCAGGTTTAATGTGCTGGTCAGACCATTACTGAGGCTCAAATTCTGCGTTTCGGCGATTAGTCCAACTTTGCTGGCTCCAACGCTATAGCTGCCCAAGGGCAAGCGCAAGCTGTAGTAACCCGCCGCATTGGTTTTGACCGTGTAACTGCCAAGCGTGACCACAGCATCCTTGACTCCTAGGCCGCTGCTGGCATCGCTAATTATCCCTTCAACCGCACCCGCCGCCAAATTGAAATTGCCTATGGTGGTGGTATTGGCAACTACACTCAGATTTTGCTGCTGCGGCGTGTAACGATCGGCCTGAACATTCAGCGCCACCGTGCCCGGCGCGGCCACCGGAATTTGATAGGCACCAGTGCTATCGGTAAAGGTGCTGAAGCCAGCGGTCGAAACCAAGGCTCCAACAATTGGCAAACTTGGGGTAAAGCTATCGCGCACCACCCCGCTAATGCTGCCATATACCAAGGTAAAGTTTTGGCTAATTTGGGCATTTTGGCCAACAGTAATGGTTGGCACACTTTGAAATACCCCATTTATGCTAGCCGTCAGGGCATAGGTGCCAACCGGCAATACCAAACGATAGTTGCCATCGGCATCGCTCACGGTACTCAAATTAGTGTTGGTGGCAATTCGCACGTTGGCAACAGGTGCATTGCTGGCGTTGCTCACCCGCCCCGTAACTGTGCCAATCGCGCCCTCGCTAGCATTGTAGACATACAGGGCAAAATCTTGGTCGGTGCTATCAGCATTACCTGGAATAGCATCGCCAGCAATATTGCGGGCAATTACCCGCACCTGAATCGAGCCACTTGCCCCAGCTGGCAGGTAAACCGATTCAACATTGTTTTTGGCATCGGCCACGCCGCCAGTTGTTGAGAGCGCTCCATTAAACACATTGCCTTTATAAACTTGGCCGCCAACCGTCACTTCGAGATCAAGGTCATTGACGAAGGCATCGCCCGTAGTACCGCCCGCCGCATCAGTCCATGTGAGGGCGACCCGCAAAGCTTTGTTGCTATCGGCAATTTGGCCTACTTGGCTGAAACTCTCGCCGCTAGCCCCAAACACATGGCTTTGATCAACCACAATTCTGGGAGTGCTATCGAGCGCGGTTTTCAGGTAGACATCGCCCCAACCTTGCTGATTGGTTGGCAAGTTGCCGCCAGTATTCACACCATCTAAATAACGGCTCGAAGCCAACAAATAGGCCTTGAGCATGGCCGGGCTTGGAGTTGCCCCATTGCCAAAGCTTGTACGATATTTGGTATACAGCAACGAAGCTGCGCCTGCCACCGCCGGAGTTGAGTGGCTAGTACCGCTTGACCATGTGTAAAGGGTTTGATTATCGGGATAATATGGATTAGTTAGACCACCACAAACGCCATCGCCCCAAAAGCCCGCTTCTTGGGGGGCTGGGCCAATTACGTGGGTGCCAGGAGCCATAATATCGGGCTTGATTCGGCTATCATCGGTTGGGCCTTTGCTCGAAAAAATCGCCAAATCATCAGCATTATCGGCCTGTGAAATCTCACAGCCATTGCCATCCAAAACGCCTTCATCGCGCACATTTTCGGTTGCGCCGACTGAAATCACGTTTTTGGCGGTGCTCGGCGCGCTAACCGTATTTGCCCCAAATTCACCCACATTGCCTGCGGCAAAAATATGCAACATCGCTTGGTTACCCGCATCGTCGCCGCTCGCGTCGCGGGTGAGTTGGTCGTAAAGCTGCGAATAAATGTTATACGCACCCATTGAGGCTGGTTGGCCCCAGCTATTCGAGGTAATTGCCGCTTGATGCTCATAACCAGCAGTCACAATATCGGCGTAGCTATCGCCACCATCACAATTGCTAATGCTGAATGCGCCACTATTGCGAAAGATTTTGGTGCTGGCCATACGGGTATAGGGCGCAATCCCAAGCCCAATATTATAGCCACCAGCAATCCCAGAGCTAGCTTCATCGATATAGGGAAACCCTGTGAGATTGTTGTAGCCGCCGATAATTCCGGCGTTGATTTGGCCGTGACCCGCCAAACTATTGCCGCGCGGGTCAAGAGTACAGTTGGATGTGGCGGTGATGCGCGAAGTTCCAGGTCGCACGCCATTTAGATAAAAATCAGGATGCAATGGATTGATCGTGCCATCATCGAAGCCATCATCAACCACATCAACAATTGGATACTCGGCAGGGTTGTTGGGCAAGCCTTGGCTTTGCAACCAGCTTAAATAGCCAGGCCCACTTGGCACAGTTTTGCCATTCAGCGTCGTCACATTGCCTGCGATAATCTGGCCTTGACGTTCATCAAACAGCTCTGGCTCGCTCCAAGGCTCAATATTGTAGATATTCGCTCGTTGCGCCAACGCTGCCAATTCAGTTTCAGGCAGTTGGACCGAAAGTGTCGTGAAATTGAGCACCTGCCATGGCCGTGCATGCAGCTTGCTACTCGCCGCAATGACTGCATCAACCGAGGCTTGCACATCGCCAGCATTGTAGATTTGCACGCTGACATCAACCAATTCAGTTCGTTTGGGACTACTTGCCTTAGTGCGTAGTTCTGGAGCCAAACGATATTCAGGCTGATAGACACCCATCCATTGAATAGCATGGCTGGTTTGTTGTAATTGATTGAGCTTATTGAGGCTCGCGCCATCAGCCCAAACCAAATAACTATTGCTCGGCACATAAATCACCAATTCGGCTCCAGCCTTGGTGAGTTGCTCCAGCCAAGCATCTTTAATGGGGCCGATAAATTGAACCAACCACAATTGATGCTCAGCGGTTGGGCTTTGGGTTAATCTGAGACTTGGTTGAACTTTCAATGGATTGAAACGAATCCCACGAAAATTAAGCGTATCCAGATCGCTGGCCGTCGCACCAGCCAATTGCTTAACCTGGTTCAATTGATTATCGGCAATCTGCCACAAGCCAAATGCCCCATAATCGACCAGCAATTTGCCATGAGTTTGGGCGAAACGGCTCGCTGAGCTACCCGTATCGATCAACAGTTTGCTGAATGTTTGCGGGTTTGCCGAAGTTTGGGCGGCGCTTGGTTGCACAACTGGCACAGCCAAACCCACCAGCATCAACGCCAAAACCAGTTGGCGCACCAAAGAAAATCGAGCCATGCTATTTCCTCCACACAGCGAGATCACGGCAACAAGTGCCAACCACAGCCAATTCAATCGACCAGACCAGCGTGATTGAACCGACTGCCCCCTTGACTTGAGCACAGCAAAGCCAACCTAGGAAGGTTGTAGTTGCATTCAAGCTTCGATTATTCAGTTGTTGCAGCATTGCAGGGAACGTAGCCAAACCAGCATTCGTACTCGAACGTGTTCGCTAAAGAGACCGGTTCCAGAGACTGCGATCCAAAGGTGTTGCGTTTAAGAATGCTTGGTACTATGTCCGCCAATGGACGAATTAAGCGAGCAGCCTTCCTCGGACGGTGCGTGGTGTAGGAGCAACAGCGGGCCTAGATGACGCGAAGTATGAGGCACTTCATCGTGGGGCTGAGCAATAATCGTGATTGATTATTGGGATCGGTCTCATTTTACTAAAAATTTTATTTTTTGCAACTAGCTCAATCTTTGGATTGATGTTTGCAAATCAAGCCGTGGTATAATCGCCCTAAATCAGAATCTGGTTCGCGGGAGTATTAAGCGCGTTTTTGCAGAGAGTAGCTGGCTGGTGCAAAGCTACAACCAGCGCCCAACTCGCCCGTTTATGCCCCATCGGGGAACAGCTTCGGCTTAGTAGTTGGTGGCGGGTGCGCCCGTTATTGCGCCTACGAGTGATGTGCTTCGGCTCATAAGCAGGGTGGTACCACGGGGTTTTGCTCCGTCCCTGACATGGGTTCGGAGTTTTTTGTTTTAGATTTTTGCCAATTGCAGATATTTTTAGCCAAGGAGTTGATGATGGCCACTCGCTATGACAGTAGCATTACCGAGCCAAAATGGCGCGAACGTTGGGAACGCGACGGCATTTATCGCTTTGAGCCAGACAGCGATAAACCCAAACATTATGCAGTGACAATGTTGCCCTATCCATCGGGCAATCTGCACATTGGCCACTGGTATGCCATGTCGCCTAGCGACGTGCATGCCCGCTACATGCGTATGCGTGGCTACAATGTCTTTTTCCCAATGGGCTTCGATGCCTTCGGCTTGCCCGCCGAAAACGCCGCGATCAAAAACAACTTAGATCCGCGCAAATGGACTTATTCCAACATCGAATATATGCGTGGTCAATTGCAATCGATGGGCATGATGGTCGATTGGAATCAACAGATTGTTAGCGCCGACCCTGAATATTATCGCTGGAATCAGTGGTTTTTTATTCAGTTTTTCAAGCGTGGCTTGGCCTACAAAAAATTCTCAGCCGTCGATTGGTGTCCCAAGTGTAATACGACCTTGGCCCGCGAACAGGTTGTGGGCGATGAACGGCGCTGCGAACGTTGCGACAGCTTAGTCACCAAGCGCGATTTGGATCAATGGTATTTCAAAATTACTTCATATGCTGATGAATTGCTGAATTTCTCAGAGTTAGATTGGCCTGAGCGCATCACAACCATGCAGCGCAATTGGATTGGCCGCTCAGAAGGAGCCGAAATCACCTTCAAATCTGAGGCTGGCGACCCTATTACGGTCTTTTCAACTCGCCCCGACACCTTGTGGGGTGCGACCTTTATGGTATTGGCTCCTGAACATCCTTTGGTTGCCAAATTGACCAGCGCCGAGCAAAAAGCCAGCGTTGATGCCTATGTAGCCGAGGCAGTTCGCAAAACCGAAGTTGAGCGCCAATCGACCGACGACGAAAAGCCCAAAACTGGCGTGTGGATCGGTGCGTATGCGATCAATCCAGTGAGCCAAGAGCGCGTGCCAATTTGGATTGCCGATTATGTGTTGATGACCTATGGCACTGGCGCGATCATGGCGGTGCCTGGCCACGATGAACGCGATTTTGCCTTTGCCAAAACCTTTGGCTTGGAAATCAAGCGCGTCGTTGTCCAAGCTGAGCAAACTGCCGAAACTCCGTTGGAAGCAGCCGAGCCAGCCTATGGTACGGTCGTTAATTCGGGCCAAATCGATGGCTTAAGCTCAGCCGAGGCCAAAGAAGCTGTAATTAACTGGCTGGAAGCCGAGCAATTGGGCAAACGAGCGATTAATTATCGTTTGCGCGATTGGCTGGTCAGCCGCCAACGCTATTGGGGCACACCAATCCCGATGATTTATTGCCCAACATGTGGTACTGTACCCGTGCCAGAAGATCAATTACCATTGTTGCTGCCTGATAGTGTTGATTTCAAGCCAACAGGCGAATCGCCCTTGAAATTGCACCCAACCTGGCGCTTTACCACATGCCCAACTTGTGGCGGCGAGGCTGAGCGCGACACCGACACCATGGATACATTTGTCGATTCGTCGTGGTATCAAGTGCGCTACTTAAGCCCGCACGAAGCAAATGCGCCCTTTACCAAAGCTATCACCGACAAATGGTTGCCAGTTGATCAATACACTGGTGGTCGCGAACATGCCGTGATGCACTTGCTGTACACCCGTTTTTGGTGGAAAGCCATGCGCGATATGGGCTTGGTCAGCGCTAACGAGCCAATGACCCGCTTAATCAACCAAGGGGTGATTTTAGGCGAAGATAGTAATAAAATGTCGAAATCACGCGGCAATGTGATTGATCCAGATATGCTGGTAGCCCAATATGGTGCTGACACCGTGCGCACTTTCTTGATGTTCATCGGCCCGTGGGAGCAAGGCGGCCCATGGAACAATCGCGGGATCGAAGGCTGTGTGCGCTTCTTGGATCGGGCTTGGCGAGTCGTGACTGATACGCCACAACGCCATGATGCTGCGGGCGATGCTAGCACCTTGGAGCGCCAAACCCATCGGATCATCAAAAAAGTTGGCGACGATTTGCAGCGTTTTGCCTTTAACACCGCCATTGCTGGCTTGATGGAGTTCGTCAACGAATTGATGAAAGCCCGCGAAACCGATGTGTATGGCACTGCAACTTGGCGCAAGGCAACCGAAACCTTGACCTTGTTGTTAGCACCAATTGCTCCTCATATTGCTGAAGAATTGTGGGAATTTTTGGGCAACAGCCAAAGCGTGCATTTGCAAGCCTGGCCTAGCTACGATGAAGCCTTATTGATCGACGAATCGATTGAATTGCCAGTGCAAATAAATGGTAAAGTTCGCGGTAAAATACAGGTAGCCGCCACCGCCGATGAACCAAGCATCATTGCAACCGCTTTGGCCGATGAAAAGATTGCCCCCTTGGTTGAGGGCAAAACCATCGTCAAGCAAATTGTAGTACCAAATCGCTTGGTCAATATCGTAATCAAATAAGTTTTTGGCCAGACAATGGAAGGGTCGTAGAGAAACCCTTCCGTTGGCCAACCCAAGAAGCGAGATAGCTTGGCAATTCGGAAACGTTGCCAACAATTCAAGGAGCCTGCATGACCAACTATTACGAAATGTTCAAGCAGCACGAAGAATCGATCGTCGAAACCATCATTACTACCTTGCAAACCCAAATTCCTACCTACGGCAAAATATCACGCGATGATGTTCGCAAACGGGTCATTGCTGGGCTTGATCCATATGCCCGCGACTTAGATACAGAGCATCCCAAGGCTTTTCCTGATTATTGGCGCGAAACGAGCTACTTACGGGCGCAACAAGGTATTCCGATTGGCGATTTCTTGCAGGTTTTGCTCCTTTCCACCGATATTATGATTCAGGGTTTGCGCCAAGCCTACCCCGATAGCACCGCTGATCAAATTAATGTGATTGAAAAAGGCCATCAAATTACGACCGCCGCGATTGCTGCTGTCTACGAAGGCTTTCAACAACACAAAGATGAAATTATCTCATCGCAAACCTATGCACTGGCCGAAGTTTCATCACCAATCGTGCCAGTCTATGAAGGCGTTTTGGTCTTGCCCTTAATTGGCTCAATCGATTCGATGCGAGCAGGCCAAATTATGGAATCGCTGCTTGAATCAATCAATACCTACAGCGCTGATGTGGTGATTTTGGATATTACGGGTGTTCCAGTGATCGACACTGGCGTTGCCAATTATTTGTTGCAATCGGCTCGCGCCGCACGTTTGCTCGGTTCAACCGTGGTATTGGTAGGGATTGGCGCTGAAATTGCCCAAACGATTGTTCAATTGGGCATCGATCTTACGGGCATCGTCACCCGCGCCAATTTACAATCGGGCATCGAATACGCCCTAGATTTACAAGGCTTGGCGATTCGCCCCCGTTAATTAGGCTCAACGCTGTTAAATCAGCATAGTTTTAGCGACTCGGCAGATCGCAGTAGGTTGGCATTTTTATCGCAATCAAAAAACCTAAGGTTTAGGAGGACTCGCAACTATGTCCGATTTAGCAGCTTTTTACACCAAACACTTTGATGAAATTATCGACTCTACGATCGAATTAATTCAAGCCAATGTCGTTGAATATAGCAAAATGGCGCGTGACGAACTTAAAAAACGTGCTGTTGCCGCCATCGATGCATTAATCCGCGATTTACGTGAGCCAGATGTTCATGCGTATCAACAGCATATGCGAGCGATCAGCTATGAGCGCTTCCGTCAAAATATTCCATTAAATAGCGTTCAACAAGTCTTACGTAGTATTAACCAAGCGACCGCCAATACATTTCGCAAATATTATGCTGAAGATCCCATCCTTTTGCTCGAAATGGTTGAACGCTTACATGAGCTAACCGAAGAAGGCATGATGGGCATGTTCAATGGCTACGAAGATGCTCAGATCGAAATTATCTCCAACCAAGAATCTGCCTTAGCCGAAGTTTCATCACCAATCGTGCCGGTTTATGGTGGAATTCTGGTGTTACCACTAATTGGCTCGGTTGATTCGCGGCGGGCTGGCCAAATCATGGAAGCCTTACTCGAAGCGATCAACACCTATAGCGCCGATGTCGTGATTTTGGATATTACGGGTGTTCCGGTGATCGACACTGGCGTTGCTAATTATCTCCTGCAAGCTGCCCGTGCTGCGCGTTTGCTCGGCTCGACCGTGGTGCTGGTGGGGATTGGCGCTGAAATTGCCCAAACGATTGTTCAATTGGGCATCGATTTGACTGGGATTGTTACCCGCGCCAACTTGCAAGCTGGAGTTGAATATGCGCTCGAATTGCAAGGCCTAGCTATTCGCCCACGCTAAACATTAATTGCCCGAGCCACGTCATTTTTTGGTTTGGCGTGGCTTAGCGTTTGGCAATAATTTGGCCAATCGCAGCCTGGAGAGTTGCGGCGGTCGCGACATGCTGCAAATTAGTCCCCATACCAACCAAGGCTTGGGCTACCTCAGGCCGCACCCCGATTAATGTTGTTTGTGCACCAAGCAAATAAGCTGCCCGCAACATTCGCTGCATGCCAATTGCACCTTCAGCATCGATCAACTGCACTCCGGTCAAATCTATCAACAAACGTTGAACTGGCTGCTGATTCAACGATTCCATCAAAACTCGCTGACATTCAGCAATTCGCTGCTGATCAAGCACTCCGATCAGGGGTAGCACCAGCACGCCTGGCAAAACCGGAATCGTTGGAAATGAGAGCGCCTGAACTGCTTGAGCCAATTGATTGCGTTGGATTTGTTCCTGCTCAAGTTGTTCTACTGTCACGCTCAAGCGCCGCCGTTCCTGCTCCAACAAAGCCGTGCGCCGCTCCAACTCGGTAATATCCCGAATGAACAACATCGTACCTTGGCTCTGTCCAGCACTATCCAAAATTGGTGATACTGCATTTTCTAACAAGCGCAAAGGGTTTCCCAAGGCTAGGGTTTGAGTAAAAGCTTGTACTTGTGGCTGCGCTAATGCTTTAGCTAAGGCCTCAACATCATCAGCTGCAACTCCAATAGTTCGAAACGCCTGCTGAAGTGGTTGTTGAGATTTCAAGCCAAGTTGATGCGCAGCAGCATTATTGAGATAAACGATCATTCCTTCGCGATCAACGACCACCATCGCTTCGCTCATGGTTTGCAAAGCCTGCTGCACCGCCACTTGTTTGGTCTGAAACAAACTTCCTCGCAAAACAATGTAGGTCAAACTTAAAACCAAGGGCAACGTTTGTAGCACGCTTGCCAACTGACCACTTGGCTCAAACTTAACAATCCCCAATACCGAGTTGGTCAATGCTGAAAAGAGAATTGCAAAAGCCAACCAACTAATCGAGCGGCGGGTTGCTGGTTGTCGCCAAAATACCATGCCCAACAATCCAAGCTGTATCAACCACCCAAGGCTAAATAAAGCCAACATCAAACCCGCCGCTGGCCCAGCGATTGGCCGATAGCTGCCATTGGCTAATTCGATCCCAGCAGTGAACCAGCCAAATTGCCCAATCAGATCAAGTGCTAATAAGCCAATCGATAGGCCATAAACCAATGAAATTGGGCGAATTGGGCGTGAGCCTTCCCACCATTGCGGCATAAACAACGCTGCAAACAAGAGCAACATCAACCAACACAGCAAACCAAGGCTCACCAGCGCAACCCCAACCAATCCATACGAAGTAGCATAATCAGTTGTTAAATTACGGGCAAGCGCAGTGCTATTAATGACTACCAGGCACAGGGTTAAGCCAAAAAAGATTCGGGCTGGGCGGTAATGGCTAGATCGTGCCAAAATAAACGTGCCCAAAGCCGTTTCAAGCACCACAAATACCAAATTAATCCAATAAGCAAGCATCTATTTTTGATCCTAGGTTGATTGGTGTAACAACTGTATGATAGCGGATCGTCTAGAGCTTGCCCATCCTCTGTAGGGGTCAGTTAGGTCAAATTAGGCTAATTGTAATGCTTTGCTCATCCAGCCCATGTTCCGCCAACTGGAGAATAACCAGTGCATGCTAGATCTTGGTTGTGTAAAGCGAACTACTTCAAAGATGTTCAATAATCTAGCATGCTTATGCGTTGATAAATTTACCGATTGAACTTACGCCATGGCTTAGCCCGATGCCAAACAACCAAGGTTATTGTCACCGAAAAAAGTGTTACCACACCCCAACCAATTTGATCAGCATCACTAAAATCGACCCGCATAAAGCCCATGAGAAATATATTTAGCAATAGCAAGCTACTTCCGGTAATTGCTAAAGTTCCCAGCGCATACATTCTTTGCCAAATAAATGGATTCAGCAGTAACAAACCAATCGGAAGCCAAATAAATGTTGCATAATCTAATCGATACCCTGGATCATCGAGCCACCAACGGGCAATTCTTGAAGCACTAAAAATAGTTAGAAAGATCATTAGCGAATATAACCCAATATTCACAAAATAGAGGGATTGTTGTAAACGACGATACTGCCACCGACTGGTTTTTGGTACATGATACATTGATTACTCCTTCATAATAATGTTTTATACATCACACTAAATTATTACTTAATGTATTTAATGATATTTAACATGGTCCAGAGAGGTAGTCTATATAGTAGAAGGGATAAATTACTCGTTCAGGAAAACGATGATAACTTCTGCTATGAGAAATAGGTATAATAAAATTAATCTTTATATAACTCTTATTATTTACTTTTTTTGTAAAACAGGCCACAGTTGCTTCTGTATGAGCAGTTGTATCAATATCTGCCAAGTATAATGTGGAAATAGATAAATTTGTTCTTAGCGTATACGGGGGTGGTATTTCCGTTATTGGAAATGCTCCAATTTTACTGCTTGATGTACGTGACCCAAAATCGCCAAGAGGTAGTGCGGCAGCAATTGCCAAAGGCTTCCAGCCAAATGATGAGCCTAGTCTTAATCCAATACTAATCTCTTCCTGATCGTAGAATGGTAAGACCCGTGCCTCCATTGCAGCATATTCTACTTCTTGGAATACATCTCCTTGATCAGATGTATCGCTACCAAGGATATAGTCATTTCCTAAGGAAACATCATCAGAACCTAACCCTAAACCACTAATTTCAGAATCAGCACCATCACAAGCAGTAGCTGGCCAAGTATCACGCATATGGGGTCGAACTTCACCATTTGTTCGTTGATGAGTAATTTTGATTGTGGCAAAAAATATACCTTGCCCGCCACCAATATTATTAGATCCTCGAATATATGTCTTAAAATCAATCTGTTGAATAATAGTGCATGTTTCATTTTCATCTACCCAAGAATACCAATGAAATTTTTCTTGGTTGGGAGAATTATAATGTGTACTAGCATCCTCTTCTTCAAATGATTGACTAATAGGATTAAATATCTTTGTATGCCAGTAGTCATCAGTATAAGCTGGGCCATATTTTGCTTTCACCTCTAGAATATCGCTTATAATATTATTATTAATTGTAAAGGTAGTATATTGATACTTATAATGTTCTTGTAGGGTAATAACCATATTAGGATTATTTGTAAATCGATCTGTCATAACTGCGGGAACAGACTTTGAACGTGCTGCCACATTTATAACTTTGAAGTTATGGAGTTTATCTTGTAAAACTAACACTTTATCCTTTATATCACCAATAACTGAGTAGTATATATCCCCTGAAAATTCGAATGGAAAATTGATATTTTCGTAGCTAATAAAACCAGACATATCTAAATATTCATCATAGACAACGAGCGAGGTAATCGTCATCATCGCAGTTGTAGTAGGACCACCTAATTCGGTAAGTGGTACATTCAAATAGGCTGTACCATTAGCAGCGATCGGATTCGTAAGAGTGGCGCGAGGGCTGAGCAAAGCGACCTTATCAATCCGAACAATGGGGTCAGAGACCCAATCAGGCGCAATAAAGCGAATTTTAATCGTTTGATTTTGGAATTGCTGAACCGGCAATTGCGCGATCTTCCAGCCATCATTAAGTGAATAGCGCAATTGATGCTGATCAATCCTGGTTATCGTTGTAAAATTGGCTCCAGAGAGCACTTCAACCGCTAAATGATGCTGTGCATTCCCATGATCTTTACTGCCAATTTGATACTCAAAGCGTAAGAATTGGCTATCGCTAGCAAGATCAAAGCTCGAACTGGTAACATGCTGACCACTCCGCGAAAGCTCAATAAAAGCATTATCAGGAGCTGCTTGACTTCCCTGATTACTAGAAGTTGGGCCGACAATCAACTCAAGATTGTCAATCCACGAGGTGGAATAACCATGACCTTGATGCTTAAATTGAAGCTTAATTAGCTGATTTTGGAATTGAGCTAGATTGAGATTAGCCTCATGCCAGCCATTATCAGGATCATTGCCACTGCCATGAACCCAGCCAATTGGCGTAATAATTTCGAAGTTATTGCCACTTAACACATTTACTTCGATTACTGACTGCCACCATGCCTCGGGATGTTGAGTTTTATAACTAAATTGCAGTGCTTGGGTATCTGATAAGACAGTCCAAGCATCACTCGTAAATGTCGCATTATTCCCAGCAAATTGAATGCTCTGCCCATTAGAGCTACCTGCTACTAGGCTAATGGGTGCATGTTCACTGCTTGACCAGCCCTCGACTACTTGAGCGATTTGAAAACTATCAAGTCGCAAATAAGCCATTGGATGCGTTTCTAATTGAAAGCGTAGTTTGATAACTTGGCCTTGGAATCGTTGTAGATCGATGGCTAGACTTTGCCAGCCCTGGTTGGTTGCGCTAAACAAATAATGGTAGGGCAAAGCTGTAGAAATATGAAAAGATTCACCACTTAGGATACTAATCGCAACTCGTTGACGGGCTGCATCATCAGTTATAAAGCCTGATTGATAAGCAAAACGAACTTGTTGAGCAGTTAGCGGTACAGTAAACTCAAGCGAGGTTAATTGGGTGGTATGCCCATGTAGATACAAATGGTTACCTTGGGCTGGATTAGTATCGACCTTAATTAATTGGTGATTCGATGTTTCCCAATTTGGTACATCTTGGATCAGCTTTAAGTGCTTAATTTGACTGGTCGGGTTGCCCCATGTTGGATTGATAAATTGCAATTTAATCGTCTTGCCACGATAACCAACAAGATCAATTCGGCCTTGCAGCCAACCCGCTTGGCTAGAACTAAAAAATTCATGGCCGCGAGGAAACTCGCGAATTTCGAAATTTTCACCACTGAGAATCGCAATTGCCAGCAATTGGTTAAGATTAGGATTATCTAAATCGCCAACTAGATATTCAAAGTGAATACTGGTGGCAGCGGTTGGCACGGCAAATTCAGCACTCGTTGCGGTTGCATTGAGTCCCGCCAAGCCAATCGGTGCTTGTTCTAGTTCAGCCAGCAACAGATTGGATTGCTCAAAATCAGCATTTTCAAGGACATCAAAGGCAACTAAATCTTGCTCAAAATCAGCATTTAATAGGGTAATGTCGTTAGTCGATGGAACATGGGCACTATTGGTACGCACAAAACTGGCATTGGAAACATCCCAGCCTGGTACAGCCCAGTTTAGAGTGAAGCTATCAAGTGAGGTAACTTGTGGCTCGTGGGGCCACCAATCGTTGATGATTTTGATTTTGATAGTTTGTCCACGAAAGGCTTGAAGATCGAGCATTGCTTCGCGCCAACCATCAGTCAATCTTCCACCAACAGTCCATTGATCAATCCGGGTTGCTGTGGCAAAGTTTGCCCCACTCAACACCTCAACAAATACTGGCGCATGACCATCGTTCAACCAGCGACCTGTCCGATAACGAAATACGAGGCTCTGGGTTTGGTTGGTAATATCGATCGGGGCTGAGGTCAGGCTGGCATTGGCTCCCGTGATCACTGCATGAGCACCGATGAGATCGTCATGGTGAATCGCGAATTCGCCAATATTCGATAGCTCCCAATCAGGAATCTCTTGGGTCAAATGCAGATTTCGCACCTGTGCCGACGGTTGATCAACCCACCACCAGTCGTTAATAAAGCGCAGTTTAATTGTTTGACCACGAAAGGCTTGAATATTTAATAAACCAGTTTGCCAGCCCAGCCGATATTGGCTCTTGATGCGGTTATGACTGATATTAGTAACGATGTTAAAATCAACGCCGCTCAAAACTTCGACATGTAGTGGCGTGATACTATCGGCAGTTTTGCGCCCCACCAAATATTCAAATATCAACATTTGGGTAGATTCAGGTACAGCTACTGATTCCGTTGTAAACGATTGGCTAGCATGTTCAAGGCTGAAGGTTTCAGGGCTAAGCGTGGCTAGAATTTCGCGATCTCGCGCAAATTCACAATTTAATGGGTAGTTTGGGCGTGGCAAGGCTTGATTGGTATGGGTAACCCTAGCATTTTGGGGTTGATTTGGCATTGGCTCCAAAGCTGGTAAATCAAGGCTGGCGGCAGGCTCAGGGCATGGATCAGTTTCTAAATCAAGACTAGAATGTTCAGCAGCCGACACTAATGGTTCGCTGACTGTGGCAGTAATTCGATAGCTACCAGTACGAGTACCAGCATGATCACGTACCCAAACGGCATAACGGCCTGTGGTTTCAGCAATTGCCGAGCCAATCAATGGATTGCCATCAAAACCACTATTATCGTCGTTGGCAATCAAGTTATCTTCGGGATCAAACAGTGATAGCTCTCCATTTAACAACTCTTCGTCGGCAGAGCGCTGCATTTCAACGGTAATTTCTTGCTGCGCCTCTGCATCAATATAAAAGATGTCTTGATCAGTTTTTGGTGAGATTGTGGCAAGATTAGAGGGTTGACCGCTGATTAACACTTGATAATCATCAGCATCAAGCAAAATATCGTTTAATGTTGCTTGATCGGCGGTGGATTGAAGCTTGGGCGCGGTTGATTGCACTGGTTTTGAAGGGACGATACCAATCATCATACTACTTACAATCAACATACTCATAACACGGCGTATTGGAATCATCTCGGCCTTCCTTGTTTTTTTTGTTAGAAGCTGACAATCGTAGCGCTACACCACACCCTAGATACACAAACCCACTATTTTTGGCATGCTAGCTAAACCATTTGGCTAAATTGGCTAAAATTAGGTCAATTAGGCTAGGACGAGGCAACCACATGGCACGGTATAAAAGGTACTTTGGGGAGTTTTGGCAATTTTAATTCTACTAATGATCATCGCTATAGGCGAGACACTGTGCCACAGCATGCTGGCTCTTCTGCGTTTTGGTGCAGCCAAGGTATGGTACGATGACGCGATGCATGATGATGTATGCTCCACCCTCGCCCAGGTGCTCTTTCTGAACCACCCCATTACGATCACCGCCTATTCCGATGATCCGCACCTGAGCACGCTCACCGCCCTCAGGACGGCGGCTACCAGTGCATGCCCACAGTAGTGTGGCCATCATGCATGTTCGCGGCATCGTACCTAGACCCGTCGTCTCGCGGACTGCACCCTCACGGCCCAATCCGTGCGCATCCTGCGTCAGGTGCGGCGGTTTCGGTGTCGCGTTGGCATGTGTCCCCAACGGATTTTTACCGAATGCCTTCCGACACTCGTTTCCCGATCGGCCAGCCAACCCCAGCGACTACGAATCTGGCAGCAAACCATCGTACTCGCCCTTGGCAGTGCTCCTGCGGCCCGCCTTTGCCATCATCTCGCGATGCCGCATGTAACATCTCCGCCGCCCACACCTGCCCCAACGGTGATTGGCATTGATGACTGGGCATGGCGCAAAGGCACGTCCTACGGCGGTATTGTGGTCGATTTACCGACCCATCGCATGCTTGATCTCCTCCCTGACCAAGCCCAGCACAGGATTGTCGCATGGCTCCGCCATCATCCATTGATCCAGATTGTCAGCCGCGATCGGGGCGGTGGCTTTGCGACGGCCATCACCACCGCACTCCCCACGGCAACCCACATCGTTGATCGCTGGCTCCGAATAATAGTTCATCAAGCTCAGGTGGTGGCCATTCGAATGGCGCGTGGTAGCCATGGTACAATTGGCGCATAGGAAAGGGATTTACCGATGCGCCGATTGTTGTGTTTGCTGATCATTCTGCTGCTTTGGCCGCATCCTGTGGCTGCTCAAACCAGCCTTCCTCAATGGCTTGAACGCAAAACCACCTATATTTCTATTTTGTATCCCCAAGGCAGCGAAGCCGAAGCCGAGCGCTATGCTGGCTATAGCGACGCGATTTACGAGGAAGTTACGGCAGTTGTTGGTTATCGACCTGCCCCACCCTTGACGCTGCGCATCTACCCCACCAAAGAACTGTATCAGCAAGTAAACCCTGCGGCCCGTTGGCTGGAAGGTATCGTAGCCCATGCTCACACTGGGCGACGCGAAATTAGCATTGCTGTGCAGCAAACTGTCGGCATGAGCGATGAAGAATTACGCAATAATGTGCGCCATGAATTAATGCATATCATCGCTGCCGAGCTTTCCGATGGCCGATTAAGTACGATGTGGCAGGAAGGCATTGCCCAATATGTTGAAGTGCCAACCAGCCAAAGCGGTTACAAAATTGCCTTGCTCAAACAATCCCTAGAGAATAACGATCTTGCGACCTGGCGATTATTGGATAGTGCTGGCGCAGTCTACGATAATCCAGCACTGGGCTATCCGCAAAGCTGGTCGATGGTTTCATTCTTAATTCAACGCTATGGTATGGCTCGGTTTTTGGCGTTTTTAGAGGCATTACGCACCGCCAGCGGCTATCGTTCAGCCCTCAGCCAAGCCTATAGTCTTAGCGCCGAAAGCCTTGAAAGCGAATGGCTGGCTCAGTTGCCAACCTGGATCGATGGTGGTTGGAAGCAAGCGCCAAGTGTCGCCTTCGATCAAGCGAGCATCGAAACTGCTCTGGCTGCTGGACGTTATAGCGAGGCCTTGACTGCCGCTGAAACCGCCCTGACCATCAAGGATGATCCGGCGATTGCGGCTTTGCGCGAACAAGCTCGCAGAGGCGTGCAAGCCGAAGATGCTGCTGCCGCCGCCCGCGTGGCGCTCTTGGAAGGCCGTTATGCTGAGGCCAAAACTGCCATCGAACAAGCGTTGCCATTATTTGCTGATTTGGCGCGAATTGATCGCCAAAAGCTGCTGAATGATTACCTACAACGTGCCGACCAAGGCCTCAAAGCCCAGCAGTTACTCGAAACCGCCCGCCGTGATTTGAATGGAATTCGTATAGTTGCTGCGCGTAATAATATTGAGCAAGCTGCCAATTTATTTAGCCAACTTGGCGATAACAATGGGCGCAGCCAAGCCGCTCAGTTGCTTGAATCGCTTAATCTGCGGCTAAAAATTGTGGGGATTGGCTTGATTGTGGTGGTGGGGCTGGGTTTGGCGTGGAATATTGATCGGCGACGAGCTATGCGCAAGCGGATGTTGCCGCTGTAGGGAGCATGCTGATGATGGTTAATCTCAACAATGCTGAACATTACGTTTGGGGTGATGGTTGCGACGGCTGGTTTTTACATAAATCAGCGGCATTCACCCTGATTCAAGAGCGCGTGCCAGTTGGTAAGGCCGAGGTTCGCCATTACCACGAATATGCCGACCAAGTGTTTTATGTGTTGCAAGGCGTTGCGACGCTTGAAGTTGATGGCATAATTCACCAGCTTCGAGCAGGCGATTCGCTGGCGATTCCGGTTGGAGCAGCCCATCAATTGAGCAATCAAGGCCCAGATGAGCTGCATTTTTTGCTGATTTCGCAGCCCAATAGCCATGGCGATCGAGTCTTAGCACCGCTTGAATCAGCTTGAGGCTTGGGGTCGTAACTTTTTGAGCATCCGCGCCGCCAATTCGCGTTCAGTTTGGCCGATACTGCCGCTGAACCATAAACCAGCGCCATAGATTAATCCGGTCACGACTCCCGCCAAATACACATTTATCCCAAGTAGCAACCAGCCGATACCACCAGCCAGCAATGCTGCCAGCGCAGGCCGCCAAAATAGGCTAGCCAAGTTGATATTAATCTGTTCACGCCGCAACACCAGCCAGAGCGGCAAAAATAACACAAGCTCAGAAACAATCGTGATTGCAGCGGCGGCAACATAGCTATAGCGTGGAATCAACCAAATATTCAAGCCTAAATTGACCATTGCGGTCAAACCAAAAGCCTTGGTAATTGCCTGCTTCTTGCCCAGCGCAATAATCACATATTGAGTCAGGCCATTCAGATAGCTGCCTGGTAAATACCAAATCGTAATCATCAAGGCATAGACGCTGCCTGGCAAATATTCGGGTCGATCGGCCAGCCATGTGGTCAGTGGCACAGCGATAATTGTCGCCACGACGGCGATGCCAAACGCTAAATTCAGCAACATACGCAATGTGCCAGCATACGCCCGACTCATTCCAGCTCGATCATCACCGGAACGGCGAATTAGCGTCGGGAAAATCGCATTAACTACAATTGGTGGCACAATTTGAGTGAAATTAATCAGTTTATAGGCTACGCCATAGGTTGCCGAGACCACAAAGCCATGGAAGGCGCTCAACAAAATTGTATCGAAACGAAAAAAGATCGTCATCAACAAACTATTGAGCAAGAGCGGGTAGCCCTCTTTGAGCAAGGGTTTGGCGGGTAAGGTTGGGCCAAACCACGCTACTTCGGGGAAGAAACGCCGCATCGCCAGCCAAAATAAGAGTGCACTGAGCAACGCTCCTGCCAAGGCTCCACTGGCAATCCCGATAATGCCAAAGCCCAAAATCAAGGCGGTTAAGCGAAATGCTGCACTCCCGATATTGGTCAAAAGATTGACGACCGCAGCCGCGACCAAGCGTTCTTGGCCTTGCAACCAAGCGGTGACGCTGGCCGAAAGTGCTGCTGGAAACAAGGTCAGCATCAAAATCGCGATCACCGTAATTTGCTGACTGGTCAGGCCAACCGCCGTAATCTCAGCCTGTGCCAAGCCGTTGTAAATCAACACAAAAATCATGGCAATTGGCAAGGCTAGAATTGCAAAACGCAAGCGTAGCCAGAGCGTTGTGCGAAATGTTTGGGGCGCTTGGCTTGGCTGGCGCACAATTTCATGCGTTGCCAAAACCGTTAAGCCCCAATCGGCGATTGTGCCAAAATAGTTGACGACAATCACCGCCGCAAAGTCGTAGGCTCCGACGGTTTCGGCAGCCAAAAAGCGATAGAGAATCATCGCAAAGACCAAATCGAGCATGCGACTGGTCATTTGCAGGGCAAAGGGAATGCTGGTGTTGCGGCCAATCGTGCTCAAATGGTCGTCAGTTGCTTGGCGTGGCTTGCTCCACCGCCGAATGCCTGCCAAGGTCAAGCCCAACAAGCCAATCAGCCCCAAACTAAATAAGCCTACCAAAACCCAGCTTCGCAATGAAACTGTTGGTAGGCTTAGTAATTGTATTGCCACACAGAACTCCCTTGGAAGCATTAGACAAGCCGTTTTTGGCCCCAAATCAGCACATGCATTTGCGGCAGCACGCGCACATTGAACGGTCGCCATTCAGGCAATTGAGCGCGTTCGGCCAGCCATTCGAGGGCATGAGCATAATCGCGCTCGGCCCAGCGGCCTTCTGGCTGCCAAATAATTGGCAATTGGGCTGCGGCAAAAGCCTGATGTTCGCTGACAAATTGATGCAATTGAGCTAAATCGCTCTCGCCAGTAATCACAAATTTCCATTGTTGCTGTTCGGCTGGCAATTGCATAAATTGACGCAGTGGTTCGAGCCGCAACATGCCGGTGTTGGCTCCGGCCAATTTTGGCGATAAGCTCCAGAGATTGATCAACTCAACCAGTTCAGGGCGAAAGAGGGTACTATTGGTTTCAACTGTTAGATGATGACCAGCAGCTCGAAGAGTTTGGGCCAAGGCTGGCAATTCGCGCTGCAACATTGGCTCGCCGCCAGTTAAGACGACATGGCGTGCCCCTTGGTCGGCGATGCGTTGCGCGAGGGTCGCAATTGGCAAATCTTCCCATTTACCACCCTCTTTGACGCTCCATGAATATTTGGTATCACACCAGCTACAGCGCAAATTGCAGGCAAAAAAGCGTACAAACGTGGTTGGCACACCCATCAAGGTGCCTTCGCCTTGCACCGAACGATAAACTTCCATCACATTCATGGCTGGGCCTCGCGTTCGGCACGGCTAATTTCAACATAGCCACTGGCAGTCTCCCACAGCCGGATGCGCCACAGCAAGGCAGCAAATTCAGGTGCTTGTTGTTCAAGCTGATCCCACATCCAATGGGCGATATTTTCGGCGGTGCTGGGCACACTCAAAAAATCGTTAAGATTATAGTGATCAACGCGGGTAATAATAATTTCGTTGACCAACTGCTTAATGTGTTCTAAATCAATCACCATGCCGTCATCGCTTTGACCACGGGCAGGCTGAATCGGCCCACGCACGCTGACCTCTAATAAATAGGAATGGCCATGTAACCGCGCACATTTGCCGCGATGATTGGGGAGTTGATGGGCTGCTTCGAAGCGAAATTGTTTGGTAAGAATCGCGTACATATCATCTACTAGGTGTTTAAATGTCAAAAAAAGCGCCAACGGTTGACGCACATGGCTATTGTACCATGGGGACGGGGCAAGTAGAACATAGAGCAAAGAACATAGAACATAGAAGTTGGGGATTAGTTGTCGGGGGCTGGGGATCGGTATTTACTGCAAAGAATGTTTGGCTATCGGCTAGCGGAACAATTTTTGGTATCGCAGTGGTTAAAAAATATAAATAAAGAGATAGAGCAAATTCCAAATACTCAAGGTCATACAGCTTAGGCTGACTAGTTGGAGGAATAGAATCAGATTGTATTTACGTTTGGATTCTTGCCACTGCTTTTTAATAGAGTGTGACCAGAAAAATGCCGCCAATGCTAAGCTACCCAAAATGCTTATGCTAAGAATTTGCCAACTACTATTAATTGCATTCGATCTTGCACCAAAATAAAAATCATCAATTACCTTGGATGTTTGATACGCAAAGAAAACTATAGGAATCGAAAGAATACATAAACAGCCAAAAATAATCAGTATGATCTTTCTGATTCGCGTGTTGCCTCGTGGATTATTTGGCACTTGATAGCTCATCGATACCTCTAATGAGTGAATCCAAAACGATCATATCAGTAGCATAGCAGAAGAATCCTGTTTATCTAAGCTAATTGACGGATGTAACACAAAGGCGCAGGAGATGTTTAGCTATTGGCTCTTGTAACAATGAATTGGTATTTCCCATGAATTTCCAGCCTATAGTCAATGTTCCTTAGCGTTCTTCGTGTTCTTCGTGGTTAAAAAACACTCTTTTAGTTTCAAAAATATTATGCTTCCAGACCTCGATCCCCAACAACCGATCCCCGATCATCAAATTTGACAAGGCAGGGCTTTCGTGGTAATCTAATGCGGCTGTCGTGACTGAGAGCCAATGAACTTGACGGGGCGTGGCGCAGCCCGGTAGCGCACTTGAATGGGGTTCAAGAGGTCCCGCGTTCGAATCGCGGCGCCCCGACCAGTTAACAACATCAATAAGCCGAAGTGGCGGAATGGCAGACGCGATGGTCTCAAAAACCATTGAGGGCAACCTCATGTGGGTTCGACTCCCACCTTCGGCACCAAATTGATCAACTGTGTATAATGTACACAGTTGATTTTTTTTGTTCACGAGGTTGTTATTTTGCGCAAATTTGGTTTATTGCTTGTGATCCTCTTCGGGCTTGTTACCCCTGCTCCGGCTGCTCCCGATGCGCCGTCAGCCCAGCCCAGCACAATCACGCCTTGGGGCATCAATGGCTACCTCACCAAAAACGAGCGGGTGGCTGGTGGCGATAATGTGGCACAACTGGCCCAAACCATGGCCTCGGCCAACGCCGATTGGTCGCTCGAAGAGTTGCCATGGGCCGAAATCGAGCCAAATAATGGCACATTTCGCACCACCTACGATAGCCGCATCAAAACCGTCGCCGATGCCAACCTTGGGATTATTGGCATGCTGCTGACGACCCCAGCGTGGGCACGTGAATCTTCGTGTGCTGGCAATAACAACTACTGGTGTCCACCGAGCGATCCGGCCCAATACGCCGAGTTTGCCGCTTGGATGGTCGAGCGCTACGATGGCGATGGAGTCAGTGATGCTCCAGGCTCGCCGCGCATCGCCGCTTGGCAAATTTGGAACGAGCCAAACTTTGTTGCTACTTGGAGTTCAATCAACAATAACGAGGCCTTGCGCCGCCGTCGTTATGGCGAAATCTTGGTCGCCGCCTATAACGCTATCAAACAAGCTGATCCGACGGCGATTGTGGTGGCTGGCGGGGTGTATGTGTTCGATGGCTTTAGCGATGGCTTCGATTTTCTCAATGGCACCAATGGCGTGTTTCGCCAAATACCTGAGGCCAAAACGAGCTTTGATGTGCTAGGAATTCACCCCTATATGCCAACGATTGCCCCCGATGCGATCGGGACGTTTTCGAGCGTCACGCTCGAAGGGCGTTTGCTCAACACCCGTAATTGGCTGACCAACGATATTGGCCGCCCTAGCGCCCCAATTTGGATCACTGAGATTGGTTGGTGTACTAGCCCTGGCTCGACCAGTTGCCCCGTGGTGAGCGCCGAAAATCAAGCCCGCTACTTAATTCGCAGCTTTGTGATTGCCCAACAATTGGGCGTGCAGCATATTAATTGGTTGCAACTTGAAGATGCTTTCAATGGTGGACACCCATTTAGTGGCTCGGAAATGGTCGGCAATCTATCGAATAATAGCTACACTCCTAAATCGGCCTATACCGCTTTTCAAACCATGGCTGGTTTATTGAATGAAGCCACCCCGCTGGGCATTCGGGCTGGCGTGCATACCCACAATTATGTTGCCAATAGCAATAACACTGGTGGTGTGTATGCCTATCGTTATAGCCGTGGCAACACCGAAATCGATGCATTGTGGACTCCTGGGGCTAACACCACAATTCAGTTTCCGCTGACTGCTGGCAAGCAATGGATTTTCCGCACTCGCAATAATCAATCGTTTACCCCAACGATTAATGGTACAACCGCTAGTATTGTGCTGACCAATGACCCGATTTTTATTGTGCAGAAAATTCCGGTCAGTTTGAATGTACAAAATTCGCTGAGTTTATTGGCCGAAGTTGGTAGCGCTGAGGCACGAGCCGATATTCCGTTGAGCAATGGTGGCAGCGAAAATGCCCTCGTTTGGAATATTAGCAATGCTTCGGCAGGTTTAACCGTTACGCCGAGCAGTGGTAGCGTGGTTGGCACCGCCAATTTGACGATCAAGGCACAAGTTGGTAGCCTAAATGCCGGAACCTATAATTATCAGTTTACGGTTAATGGCGATGGTGTTGCTTCACGCACCGTTCAAGTAAGCCTGCGGGTGGTTGATCAGCTTCAGCCCATCTATTTGCCGCTGACTAGAAAATAGCATTATGCCCGTAGAGTATTGTATTCAAACCAGCCCCTTTGGGCGTTTGCTGCTGGCGGCTGCGTCCGAGGGGTTGTTGTTGGCCAGTTTTGCCGATGATGATAGTGAGTTGTTGGCTGAATTAACCGAAGCCTACCCTGATCAGTTGTTGCTCTATCGCTCCAATGGGTTGCTCGACCAAGCGTTTGCTCAATATCAGGCCTATTTTTCGGGCCAACGCCAGCAATTTGAGTTACCAATTGCCTGGCATGGCTCGGCGCAGCAGCAAGCAATTTGGCAACAATTAATCCAAATTCCCTTTGGTCAGCAATGGTCATATCAACAGCTTGCCCAAATATTGCCGACGCCATATCAAGCCGCTCACGCGATCAATCAAGCCTTGCGCCATAATCCTTTAGCATTAATTATTCCCTGTCATCGTTTATCCAATTCGCCGCAAGGGCTTGGCTACTACCGCTGGGGGCGGGTTCGGCAACAACAACTCTGTGATCGTGAAGCAAGTCCGGTTATTGCCACATATTCAATGGAGATGATGTCATGATTGTTGGACGCTTGCCTGATGTGCCACTCGATGCCGATTTGCCAATAAGCGCGAGCCTGATCTCTCAAGGATTAGAACATTATCAAGCAGTAGCCCGCTGGATTGCGACGCTGCCGTTTGGGCGCAATACTAACCCACTCGATTGGCGCTTGGTCTTGAGCGAAAAACGTGGTACCAGCAGCACCAAACATGCCTTCTTGGCCGAGTTGGCCCGCGAATTAGCTTTGCCAATTAATTTATATTTTGGGATTTATCTGATGGATGGCAAGAATACGCCAGGTGTGGGTGAAACGCTTGCCTCGAATAATTTACCCTCGATTCCCGAAGCCCATTGTTTTTTACGCTATGGCCGCTGGAATATCGATGTAACGCGCTCGCCAAAGGCTGAGCCAATTTTGCAATTTTTTGAAGAGCAACAGATTACACCTGAGCAAATTGGCGATTTCAAACGAACTGTTCATCGTAATTTTCTCTTGAAATGGGCCACCAGCCAAGGGCTAAGCCTGACCAAAGCATGGGCGATTCGCGAGGCCTGTATGGCTTCGTTGAGCCAATGAGCGCCTGCTTGCCGCCAAATTTTGCTTGGCCTCAAACTAGCCAGCAATTTGGCGGGTTAAGTGTATTTGTGCCCCAACCAAGCCCCAGCCAGATGTTGCAATTGGTCGAGCATTTACATTCCAGCGCCAGCACCTTGCAACAAATCCCAATCGCCACAATTGTGGCAGCGATCGATCGGGCGGCCCAACAATGGCTTGTGCCAGATTATCCGCCGCGTTTGCAATTACTTGATCAATTACCCCAAATTAATGGCTATAGCCCGGCAATGCTGAACGAAGTGCTCGATCGCATGCTGGCCGATTGGCGTGCTCCGCAACTTTGGCAACGCTTGAACGAGCAATTTGGCGATCCATTGTTGCTTGATGGCTGGCGGCCAAGTGTGGTTGGCGAAAGTCGCCTATTTGGCCCGCACCTGACCTGGCATATTTGCGCTGGCAATGTGCCAGGTGTGGCGATTCAAAGCCTGATCGATGGCTTGCTGGTCAAGTCGCCAAGCTTGGTTAAGGTGGCTCGTGGCGAGCCATTGTGGGCAGCGGCCTTTGCCACGAGTTTAATTGAGCAACTGCCTGCATTGGCCGAGAGTCTGGCAGTGCTCTGGTGGAGTGGCGGCGATCACGCGCTCGAAGCGCCAATTTTGGCCAAAACCGAGGCGATTATTGCCAATGCCAGCGATGCAGCGATTGCGGCGGTACGCCAGCGTAGCCCTGCCCATATTCGTTGGCTGGATTATGGCTCGCGTTACTCGTTGGCCTATATTAGCCAAAGCAGGCTATCTGCCCCAGACTTGGCTGAAATTGCCAGCAAATTGGCCTATGACAGCGTGATGCTTGAGCAACAAGGCTGCGTTTCACCCCAAGCAATTATGCTTGAAGCGCCAACGGCTGCGCAATTAAGCCAATTTGGGCTAGCCCTAAACCAAGCCTTGGACGATTTGAGCCAGCGCTATCCTGCGAGTAGCTCAATTCTGGCTGCTACTCGCCGTAGTGCTGATGACTATGAGTGGCAAGCCCTGAGCGGCCAGCCAATTCAATTGTTGAGTCAGCCGGAGCAGCCATGGCTCGTGGTAGTTGATCAACGTGAAGCCTTGCCCTCAGCGGCTGGGCGCTTGATTAAAATCGTGCCAGTGGCCGATCTAGCTGAGCTTGCAACGCGATTAAAGCCATTGCATCAACATCTGCAAAGTGTTACGCTGGTATGTAGTGCTGCACAGCGTCATGAATTGGCTGAGGCGCTGGCGGCAATCGGCGTTTTGCGCATCTGCCAAGCGGGGCAACAAGCCTTTCCCCAAGCGGCTTGGCATCACGATGGGCGTGATCCCTTGCGCAATTTAGTGCGCTGGGTCGATTTAGAACGATCAGCCGATCCTCGCGTATAATCACGATTAAGCGCATTCGACAGATTTGGAGGAATCAACGTGGATTTCAAGCTCTCGGACGATCAGGAATTTATGCGTAAAGCGGCTCGCGAATTTGCCGAAGGTGAAATTCGGGCAACGGTTGCTGAGCGTGATGAGCATAAAATTTGGCCGACTGACATTGTACAGAAGATGGGCCAATTGGGCTTTATGGGTGTGGCGATCGATGAAGCCTATGGCGGGGCAGGCCTCGATTACGTTTCATATGCGATTATGATCGAAGAGCTTTCGCGGGTTGATGCCTCGGTTGGGGTCATTGCCTCGGTCAATAATTCATTGGTGTGTGCTGGGATTGAAAAATTTGGCACTGAAGAACAAAAACGCGATATCCTAGCCCCCTTGGCCAGCGGCCAAAAACTCGGCGCTTTCTCGCTCTCCGAGCCTGGAGCTGGCTCGGATGCAGCGGCCCAGAAAACCCGTGCGGTCGAAGATGGCGATTACTACATCATTACGGGCACCAAAAACTGGGTTACCAATGGCTCAAAAGCCGACACGATTTTGTTGATGACCATGACTGCTCCAGAAAAAGGAGTCAAAGGGATCACAGCATTTTTAATTGATACCCATGAACCAGGTGTTTCAATCCTCAAGGTTGAAGATAAATTGGGCATTCGTTCGGCTCAATCGGCTCAAATGTCGTATGATGGCTATCGTGTGCACAAAAGTCGCATGCTCGGCCAACCTGGCGAAGGCTTCAAAATCGCTATGACGATCTTGAATGGTGGCCGGATTGGCATCGCCTCGCAGGCATTGGGGATTGCCCAAGGAGCCTATGAAGCGGCCTTGGATTATGCCAAAGTTCGCGAACAATTTGGCCAATCGATCATCAACTTTCAAGCGGTGGGCTTTACCTTAGCTGATATGGCCACGCGGATCAAAGCAGCTCGGATGTTGACCTATCATGCTGCTTGGCTCAAAGATCAGGGCGAAAATTATATTGCAGCGGCGGCGATGGCCAAAGTTTATGCCTCGGAAACCGCCATGTGGACAGCCACCAAAGCCGTACAAATCTTCGGCTCGAACGGCTACTCCAAAGAATATCCGGTTGAACGCTACTTCCGTGATGCCAAGATTACCGAAATTTACGAAGGCACGAGCGAAATTCAACGTTTGGTGATTTCGCGCGAGATTGCCAAATAAAATATTGAATAATGAGCCAGCATCAACGATGCTGGCTCATTATTTAACCACTCTTTAATCATTAGCAAGCTTGATCTGCTTGCAAAGCTGTGATAGACAGTTGATCGATCGTGTATAATAGCCGCGAACCTCACCATAAAACGGGGGCACGCTTGCCTCACGAGCTCCCAATATTGTTTCGGAGGACGTATTTTTATGCGCCAAAACTCAGCTCTGGGCATGATTATTGCCGTCGTTGTTCTCATAGCAGCCCTTGCTGGCGGTTATGTGTATCTAACCAATCAGCAAAAAAACCAACCTGGTGGTGACCCCTCATTACTTGAGCCAACCCCCATGCCGATTCCAAATGTGCAAATTTTGGAAGCGGCGACCGACATCGAAGCCAACAAATTGATTACTGGTGGCGATCTTGAGCAATATTTCAATGCCCTCGAAGTGCCCCCCAGTGATGTTACCCCCGACGATGTACTCTACACGGAATTTTACAGCGTGGTTCAAGGGAAAGTAACCACCACCGATATTCGTGGTGGCGAGCGAATTAAAAAATCGACCTTCCGTAACGCTGGGATTGCCGAAAAGCTGCCAATTCCAGTCGCAGGTGAAGAATCGCTCAAAGCCTATAATATGTTTGTCAGCGATATTGGTGGGATTGTCGCCGAAGGCAACAACATTGATATTCTTGGCAGCTACAGCCTTGAGCAGCCCTATTTGCGCTTTACTGGGATTGATCGTGAAGGCGTGGTGACCCTTGTCGATGAAAAGTATCTTGATATTACGACCCATGTCTTAGCCCAAAACGTCCCGGTTTTGAAAGTTGTGGCTCCGCCATTAGTTTCACCTGATGGTCAACAAGCTGGTAGTGCTCCAGCCGCTGCCCAACCAACGATCGAAGTTGTGGTTGATGGTTCGCCAGTTGCGGCTCAACCTACGCCAGAGCCTGTCTTTACTGAAGGCTCACAATGGCAAATTGTGGTGGCCTTAACTGCCCAACAAGCTGAGCTTTTGGAATATACAAAAGCTAAAACTGGTAGTAAACTAAATATAGTCGTGCGGCGTGCTGATGATCAAGATGATCAAATTGCAACAACTGGGGTTACCATGGATCTGTTGATGCGCTTGTATGGCGTACCACAAGTCTATGCTCAACCCAACATGATTGTGAAACTGTTGGATGCTCCTGCACCACCACAGCCACCACAACAACCAGCGGTTGTAATTCCATTCCCATTACCCAACGCACCACAACAACAACCATTGCCAACAGCAGTGCCAACTCAAACGCCTTAATACAACCAAGGAGAATTGCATGGCTGAGTCCGATAAAATTCGCGTACTAATTGTTGACGATATTGCAGATACTCGTGATAACCTCGAGAAACTCTTGTTTTTTGAGAAGGATATGCAAGTTGTCGGCAAAGCAGCAACGGGGCGCGAGGCCGTGACGCAGGCCAAGCAAATTCAACCCGATGTTGTGTTGATGGACATTAACATGCCCGATATGGATGGCATTGCAGCAACTGAGGCGATCATGGCGCAGGTGCCGAATACGCAAGTCATTATGATGAGCGTCCAAGGCGAAACCGATTACCTGCGCCGTGCAATGTTGGCTGGTGCTCGTCAGTTTCTCACCAAGCCCGTTGGTGGCGATGAACTCGCCAGCAGCATCCGCGAAGTCTATCGTTTGCAGCAAACCCAACGACGCTTTGTGGTAGCAGCTCAACAGGTTGAAGAAACTGATCAATCAACTGGCCAAATTATTGCTGTCTATAGCCCCAAAGGCGGTACTGGCAAGAGTGCAATTGCCTCGAATTTAGCAGTTGCCTTAAAATTATTGCCTGGTAATCGTAAAGTTTGTTTGGTCGATGCTAGCTTGTTGTTTGGCGATATCGCGGTGATGTTCAACATCAATAGCTCCAAAACGATCAATGATCTCACCTCGCGAATTGATGATCTTGATAAGGAATTATTGAATGATGTGATGACCACCCACGCCTCACAAATCAAGGTGTTGCTGGCCCCAGCCAACCCGCAAATGGGTGAACTGGTGACGGCTGATCATGTGCGAACAGTGCTTGATGCTCTGCGGCGTGAGTATGATTATGTGGTAGTTGATACCCAATCATCGTTCCAAGATCAAACCATGGCCGTGCTTGATGCCGCCCATCGGATTGTCTTGCTGATGACGATGGAACTCTCATCGATTAAGAATATTCGCCAGTTTCTGGAAGTGGCCGAGTTGCTTGGCTACAACGATGAAAAACTGGTGTTGGTCTTGAACAAAGCTGATGCTAAATTTGGCATTCGGGTCGATCAAGTCGAGGCCAATATTCAACATAAGGTTGCGGCCCAAATTGGCAATGCCCCATTTGAAATGGTCAATGCGATTAATCGTGGCGTACCTTTGATTATCGATCAGCCGCGCCATCAAATCTCAATCGATGTGGCCAACTTGGCCTATCTGATTTCAGGAACTACCCGCACCAGCCGCGAAGGCGCACGCCCACAGCAACCCAAAAAAGAAGAACCGAAGGGTCTCTTCGCTCGATTGACCAAACGTTAGACGCATGGAGGGTGGCTTATGTCGCTCCTAAAGCGTATTGCAGGAAATACGTCCCCATCCTCGGCTTCCGAATCAACAGCAGCAGCACAACCAAGTGCTGCTGCCACACGCCCTGATGGAGCTATTCCGCGCTCTGCTGCAGTTTCTTCCCAAGATCGCCTACTTGATGTGCGACATCGTGTCCAGCGTCGTTTGACCGAAGAAGTTCGCGATGTCAATAGCACCAATGAAACCAAAATCCGCCAAACGGTCGAAGATCTTTTGAGCGCCGTGCTCGACAGCGAAAATATCGTGTTAAGTCGGGTCGAACGCCAACAATTAGTCGAATCGTTGATGTCGGATATCGTTGGGCTTGGGCCGCTTGATTCGCTCCTCAAAGACGATAGCATTTCGGAAATCATGGTCAATGGGCCAAACAAGATCTACATTGAACAACGAGGCAAGCTGACGCTTTCAGGCACGACCTTCATCGACGATGAACACGCGATGCGGGTGTTGTATCGGATTGTGGCTCCACTTGGCCGACGGGTCGATGAAAGTTCGCCCATGGTCGATGCCCGTCTCAAAGATGGCTCGCGGGTGAACGCCGTTATTCGGCCTATTTCCTTGATTGGCCCAGTTATCACAATTCGTAAATTCTCCAAGAAGCCACTTGGCCCCGAAGATTTGGTTCGATTTGGCGCAATTAGCCGCGAAATGATGGATTTTCTTTCAGCAAGTGTTCGCGCTCGGATCAATGTGGTGGTGTCTGGTGGTACTGGTTCCGGCAAAACGACCTTGTTGAACGTACTTTCATCATTTATCCCTGAAGATGAGCGTTTGATTACGGTTGAAAACGCTGCCGAACTGCAACTTCAGCAGGATCACGTGATTTCGCTCGAATCGCGGACTGCCAATATCGAAGGCAAGGGCGAAATTTCAATCAACGATTTGATTATCAACTGTCTGCGGATGCGGCCTGAGCGAATCATCGTTGGTGAATGTCGTGGTGGCGAAACGTTGGCTATGTTGCAAGCAATGAATACTGGTCACGAAGGTTCGATGACCACACTCCACGCCAATACACCGCGTGACGCAATTGCGCGGATCGAAACTATGTGTTTGATGTCAGGGATGGATTTGCCGCTCAAGGCTATTCGTGAACAAGTCGCCTCGGCCATCGAATTGATTGTGCAACAAGCACGGCTCAAAGATGGTTCACGGCGGGTTATGGCCATTTCAGAAGTCACTGGGATGGAAGGCGATCTTGTGGTTCTCCAGGATATTTTTGTCTTTGAACAAACAGGCCTCGATGAACGTGGTAAGATTGTGGGGTCACTCCGCCCAACTGGGGTTCGACCACGCTTCCTTGATCGTTTTGAAGCCTTGAATATTTACCTGCCACCGAACGTCTTTGGCAATAGTTCAGAGCGCTTTTACTAACGGCTTTACTCGCTAGAAAGGAACTAGTGCCATGGAAAATTTACCACCATGGACAATTCCCTTGATCATTGCCTTAGCGCTCTTTGGCGCTGGAGCAGTGATCTTTCGCAAATTGAGGGAAACTAAGTCCAATTCGGTTGATGGCCGCCTCGCGACCTTTGCCGAACGTAGCCGCAACCAAACCGAAAGTGCCGAACGTGGCATGAGTGCTTTGGCCAGTCGGGTTGATTCAATGGTCAACCGCGGCCAAAAAGGCTCAGATTTGGCCCGCGATCTTGCCCAAGCTGACCTTAAACTTACCGTAACCGAATTTATTATGATGAAATTTGGTTCGGTGATTTTGTTTGCCTTGTTTGGGGTGTTCCTTGGCCGAGCCAACTTCTTGGCCGTTGTGGCCTGTGGGGTGGTTGGGGCAATTATCGGCTTTATCGTGCCCGATAAAGTTGTGAGCTTTAAGCAAGGTTCACGCTTGAAGGCATTTAATAACCAATTAGGCGATACGGTTGGTTTGTTGGCTAACTCGCTACGCTCTGGCTATAGTTTATTACAATCGATGGATTTGGTATCACGCGAAGCACCACCACCGATTTCAGTCGAGTTTCGGCGCGTGGTTCAAGAGGTTGGTTTGGGGCTTTCGCTTGAAGATGGCATGAATAATCTGTTGCGGCGCGTACCAAGCGATGACCTCGATTTGATGGTTTCGGCGATTAATATTCAGGCTGAAGTTGGTGGTAACTTGGCCGAGATTCTTGATACGATTGCCCATACCATTCGGGAACGGGTACGGATCAAAGGTCAAATTCGGGTGCTTACCTCACAAGCTCGCTATTCGGGTTATGTGGTTACGCTCCTGCCAATTGCGATTGCGATAATTATTACTATGCTCAACCCTGAGTATATGGCTCCGCTGATGAGCTTTGGGCTGCCCCCAGAGAATTGGTGCTGTATGCCAGTCTGTAGCGCAATGATGATGATTGCGGGCTTCTTCGCAATCAAGAGCATTGTTAATATTGAAGTCTAAAGGGAGCTTGCTATGCCCTTACTGATAGGATTAGTTATCCTGGTTATTGTCTTTGGAATTGGGTTTATGGTGCTTAACCAGCGCCGTCAAACTGATACGGTCTCTAATCGGCTGGCCCAATTTACCGAACGCTCCATGAACCTTGAGGATCTGGAGTTGCAGTTACCGTTTATGCAACGGGTTGTCACGCCAATTCTCAACAATGTGTTTGTGAAGCTTGGTCAATCAGCTAAAGGTAACGATAAACTGCGCACCAATTTAATGCTTGCTGGTAATCCTGGTAATTTAACCCCTACCATGTTTACTGGGATGCGGATTTTTATCGCGCTTGCCCTATTTGGTGTGATCTTCTTGGTCTGTATGTTGGCCAAGGTTGAAACCGCTAGCATGCTGCAATGGTCGGGGATCGGCGGGGCATTAGGTTTCTTATTGCCAGCTATGTGGCTTGGTCGCCAAATTAAGAAGCGCCAAAAAGTGATTCTTAAAGCCTTGCCCGATGCGCTCGATTTGCTCTCGATCAGTGTTACCGCAGGTTTGGGCTTTGATGCTGCCTTACAACGGGTGGCTGAAAAGTGGGATAACGAGTTGTGCCGTGAGTTCCGACGGGCACTCTCCGATATTCGCTTGGGTACGCAACGCCACGAGGCTTTTCGTGCCATGACCGTGCGAACTGGGGTTGAAGACTTAACCTCGTTTGTTTCGGCTGTGATTCAGGCCGACCAACTTGGGGTGAGTATGGGTAAAATGCTCAAAATTCAATCCGACCAATTGCGTTTGCGCCGCCGCCAACGTGCTGAAGAAGAAGCCCAAAAAGCACCAATCAAGATGCTTTTCCCATTGGTGTTCTTGATCTTCCCTTCGATGTTTGTGGTTATCTTGGGGCCAGCCGTGCCACGCTTGCTTGGTGGCGGTCTCTAGTGTCGCAACACGCTATTCGTAATCTAACGCGCAATAGCAACTTGGTTGAATATGCTGAGTTTGCTAATAGCTTTTTGAGTCGTGGCATGGGCCTGATGGGGCGTAAGCATTTGCCTGCCAATACGGGCTTAATTCTTTATCCCAATAATAATATTCATATGTTCTTTATGCGCTTTGCGATCGATGTGATCTTTGTTGATCGGCAGCATCAGGTAGTGGGGCTGCGCGAGAACTTTAAGCCCTGGCGGCCATTTGCTGGCGCAGCCAAAGCCCGTTACACCCTCGAATTGCCAGTTGGGGTTATTCAACAATCCCAAACCCAACTCGGCGATCAATTAGCAGTTGTTCCTGCTATTTTCTAAAGCGTAGCCCTAGCAAAACCCCAATCTTGCTAGGGCTATTCAATCACCATTTCAACCCCATAGACTTTGCGAAATAGGTTGGTCTTGCGATTGGCATCCCAAATTTCAATCGAAGCGTCGCCAACCGCCTGTACCTTCACCCGCACCTGATTTTTCTCAATTTTGCACACGACACTTTGCACAACTTGGCTCTTGGAGCGTTCTAGATATTCAGCGATACGCAACAAGGCACTTAATTTGCCTACCCGCTCAAGATCGCCTTCAGCCAAAACTCCACCTAAGCCGGCATCGGTCACGCCGCCTTTGCGATGATGGCGAGTGAGCAAGGCGACCATGGCCATTTCACGGTGGGTATAGCCATTCAGCATTGAGTTGAGAATCAAATATAAGCCATGTTTATGATGATCGTAGAAATTGACTGCTACCCCAATGTCATGCACCACCGTCGCAGCTTCGAGTAATTCGCGTTCCCACGCCCCATAGCCATGCAAACTTTGCAGTTGATCAAACAAGGCGAGGCTTAATTCGCGCACTTTGGCAACATGCACCACGTTGTAGCCATAGATTCGTGCCAAATTCTCGACCGAAAACTGGCGGACATCGCCGAGCAAGGGCGGTTGTGAGCCACGCAGAAATTGCTCGTAGAAGATGCCATCACGCAAACCATGGCCGCAAATCCACAAACTATCAGCTCCACAACGTTGCATCAATGCTCGAATTAACAGTACGCCAGCCGTAATGACATCAGCGCGATCATTGTTAAGGCCATCAAGCTGCTCGCGCTCATTGCGATTGAGTTTGCTGAGGCGAGTAGCCCATTCATCGACCCGTTGCAACGACATCGTGTAGCCATGCACAATATCAAGTGGATAGCGCTGGGCACGTTGTTCGAGTTTGGCCAGGTTGCGCACCGTGCCACCAACCCCAATTAACGGCAATTTGCTGCCTTGCGGTCGAAACCAGTCTAGTTCGGCTAACGCTTCATCTAAATGACGATCGAGGGCTTTGAGTTCGGCTTTGCTGGGGGTTTCGCTGCGCAAAATTTGCTCGGTGAGCCGCACAGTGCCAAGTGGCAATGATGTTGTATGCGCCAAGCCACGGCCTCGAACTAAGGCTAATTCGACGCTGCCACCGCCAATATCAAACATAAAACCATTGCTAACCCCAAGCGTATTAATCACCCCAAGGTAGCTGTAGTAGGCTTCTTCATCGCCGCTGAGCACGCGTAAATCGAGGCCAGTTTCTTCTTTGACTTGGGCCAAAAAGCTGGCTTGATTGGCGGCATCGCGCACGGCGCTGGTGGCCACAGCCACAACTTCGTTGACCCCTAAGGCACGGCAAAAATTGCTAAACATGCGCAAGGTTTCAATTGCCATGGCCATCGGCTCAGCTTGCAACTGATTATCAGCGCCGACATTATGCGCCAAACGCACATTTTCTTTAACTTCTTCGACTAGTTTGAAGGAGTGATAGGGCTGGTATTGCACCACAATCATGCGGGCGGTGTTTGAGCCAAGGTCAATAATTCCAACGTGTTGGGTCATAGCATTCTCCTCAACAACGTGTAGCAGGCCGCCCGCCAGGATAAATTTTAGTAATAGACTTGGACGGTTGTGCCGACACCAGCCCAATTGTAGAGCCATGCGGCAGCATCAAGTGGTAAGTTGACGCAGCCATGGCTAATCCGCGTGCCACTACCAAATAAGTTGTGCCAGTAGGTTCCATGCAGCGCAACACTGCCATTGAAATACATGGCATGGGGTACATTTGGCACAACCCAGGTCTCGCCACCAAGTGAGCCACGCATGGTTTGCAAGGGCACTTTGGCATAAATTTCATAGCTGCCAGTTGGGGTATTGAAGCCATCTTTTCCAGTAGCAACCGGCGCATCAAACACGACTGTGCCATTTTCGTAGGCATACAGCCATTGCTTGCTAATATCAACTTCGATGCGTTTGCCTACATTGGGATTGGCTGGTTTGGGCGTGGCAGTTGGCACAGGTTGGCTGGTTGGTTGGGCAGGTGCGGCGGTTGGCGGTACTTGGGTTGGCTCGGCAACTGGTTGCGGGGCAGCAGTTTGCACCGGAGCCGGGGCAACTGGATCAAATTCAAATAAATAGGGCTGCTCGTAGCTCATGCCTTCAACTAAGCCACGGGCGGCAGCAACCTCTTGTCCCAGCGGCGCTAGCTCAATCTCTTCAGCTGTGCCCGCCAACAAAGGATGCTCGATCATCAAGGCGCGTTCGAAATATTGCACTTTGAAACGACCAGTTGGCCGTGCTTCGAATTGAGCTGAGCTAATTGGCAAACCAAAAATTGCTACACCACCATTGGTTTCCCAAAATGTGCGGAAACTGCCAGTTAGATCGTAGTTAGCGCCTTCGGGGCGTAAACTTGCGGCGGCTAAACGTGGTTGTGGGCCAAAATCGCGCCATTCGGTGCGTTCGCGGCCAACCAAGCCCAAGCCAACGCTATCAGTTTGCGGATCATACTCGAAGCGAGCGTTTTCAAAATATTGCACAACGAGTGTATCTTGCTCTAGGGGATCGGTAATTGGTTGACCAAAAATCAACTCGCCGCCATTAGTTTGCCAAAACGAAGCAAACCCATAGGTATCGGTGAGCGCAGGGGTCACTGCTTGGGAGGTGCGAAAAGCCCAAAAACATAAACCAAGAACCAGAGTCAACCAGATGATCCGCCGCATAGCTGTATTCTCCGACTGATACCTGAGGTTAGAAGCAAGGTGCGGCTTCATCGTAGCAGTGCAATGAGCCGCTGTCAATTCAGATTGGTGGGAAAGCTGAGGTGTTTACTCAGGCACAATATCGGCTAGCGAGGTTACGGTGATCGTGCCGCCAGCAATATCAATTGAGCGAACGACCGTGCGCACCATCGGCACTAAAATATCGGCTTGGCCTAATTTGCGAACGACTAATACATCATTTGCGCCAGTTTCAATAATTTCAACTGCTCGCCCAATGTCTTCGCCAGCCTCAGTTTGCACTTGTAAGCCAACCAAATCGTGCAAGAAATATTCATCATTGGCCAAGGGCGCTGCATCGCTGCGATGAATATAGGCTTCAAGGCCTTGCATCGCTTCGGCAGCATCGCGGGTATCAACTTCGTTCAGCCGCAACAAATACAGGCTGCCTTTGTGTTGGTGCAGGCGGCCAATCGTGTAAGGCTTGGAAAGATCGCCCACAAACAATTGTTTAAGTTTTTGAATATGTTCAGGGTGCGATGAGATCATTGAAATCTTCAACTCGCCGCGCACGCCAAACGCCGCTGAAATGCGGCCAACTAACAAGAAATCATCTGGATTTGGAGCTGTCACGAATTAACCTCTAGGTGGACCCGTTTGTTTTGGCGAGCGCCAACGATGCCCAATACATCGCGAATGGCTTTGACCACACGCCCATTGCGCCCGATGACCTTCCCAGCTTCGCTTTGGGGAATGCGCAGATCGAGGGTAATGCTGTGGTGACCAGTGCGTTTGCTAATTTTAATTTCGTCGGTGTCGATCAGGCCTTCGACGATATACTTCAATAAATCTTCCATAGCTGCATCCTTGGGCAATCGGCGGGTGCGAGGCAAGTGGCCTCACACCCGCTTCGCGAGCTTACTCGGCGCTTTTTTGACCAGGAGCGCGGAAGCCAGCGGCTTCGGCACTTTCCACGGTGTCGAACCACAATTCAGCCACAGTTGAATTGTAGTAGCGGCTACCAGGAACGTGGTACAACATTGAGTTTTGGTTGCCTTTGATGGCGTAGCCTTCGGGGGCGCTACCATCGGCCAATGGGCGCACGCTACCAGCAAATTCGCCAGCTTCGGCTTCGGCCTTGACTGGAGCTGCAACGGCTACTGGAGCAACTGCTGCTTTGCTGACAGCTTTCTTGGCCTTCTTGACTGGAGCTTCAACCTTGGCTGGAGCTTCGCCAATCAATTTGCCTTCAGCATCAACCACGCCCAAGTTTTTCAACAAGCGCACTACGGTATCTGATGGTTGTGCACCAACGCTCAGCCAATAGCGAGCGCGATCTTCCTTGATAAACACAACTTTTGGTTGTGCTTGAGGATTGTAGTGGCCAATCGTTTCGATAAACTTGCCATCGCGTGGTGCATGTGAATCTGCAATAACAACACGATAAGCGGGCTTGTGCTTCATGCCCATCCGGCGCAGACGAATACGAACCATTCGAGTGTTTCCTCCAAAAGTGGCGAGTGGCTATAGGCTCAAGGCTATAGGCTATCCACTAAGCAATAATTAATTAGGTGCTATAGCCTACGCACTGTAGCCTATAGCCTCGGTTTATTTGAACATGCGCATCAGGTCGCGCGGGTTTTGGCCGCCCTTGCTGAAGCGCTTCATCATCCGTTGCATTTCGCGGAACTGCTTAACCAATGCATTGACATCTTCGATGCGTGTGCCACTACCGACTGAGATCCGGCGCTTGCGGCTGGGATCTTTGAGTAAGTCGGGGTTACGGCGCTCTTTGATCGTCATCGATTGAATAATTGCTTCGATCCGTTTCATTTCGCGATCATCAAGGGCATCATCAAGCTCTTTCATTTGGCGAATTTGCTTGCCTAGCCCAGGAATCATGCCCAAGATTTGTTGTAATGGGCCAAGTTTACGCATTGAGTTCATTGCGCCTAGGAAATCTTCAAAGTCGAAGGTGCCTTTGCGCATCTTCTTTTGCATTTTCTTGGCTTCATCTTTATCGTAAACTTGCTCGGCTCGCTCGATCAAGGTCATCACATCGCCCATGCCCAAAATCCGTTGGGCTAGACGATCGGGGTGGAATGGTTCGATGGCATCGGTTTTTTCGCCCGTTCCAAGGAACTTAATTGGCACTCCAGTGACTTCGCGCATCGAGAGCGCCGCCCCACCACGGGCATCGCCGTCGATTTTGGTCATAATCAAGCCAGTTAATGGCACTTTGCTATGGAAAGCCTCGGCCACTTTGACTGATTCTTGACCGATCATGGCATCGACGACCAACATAATTTCGGTTGGGCCAATGCGTTCGACGACTTGTTGTAATTCGGTCATCAAGCGTTCGTCGATTTGCAAGCGTCCGGCAGTATCGACGATCACAAAGTTGTTGCCATTGATTCGCGCTTGCCGCAAAGCGTGCTCAGCGATATCAGGCGGAGCAACCTCAGTGCCTTCGCTATAAACCGGAATATTTAATTGCTTGCCGAGCGTTTCCAACTGCTTGATCGCGGCGGGTCGGTAGATGTCGGCGGCAACCAACAATGGCGTTTTGCCTTTTTTGCGCATATATAGCGCCAACTTGGCAGCCATGGTTGTTTTACCAGCACCTTGTAACCCGACCAACATCACAATCGTCGGTTGCTCGCGGTTTTTCGATTCGTTGATCGGCACATTGGCATCACCAAGCAAGTGCACCAACTCGTCATGAACGATTTTGATCACTTGTTGACCAGGAGTCAAACTCTTGGTGACTTCTTCGCCAATCGCTTGTTCGCGCACCCGCGCCACAAAATCTTTGACGACTTTGAAGTTAACGTCTGCTTCCAACAAGGCCAAACGCACTTCGCGCAAGCCCGCATCAACATCAGATTCAGTTAGGCGGCCTTTGCTGCCCAACCGGTTGAAAACATCGGTTAAGCGGTCGGATAGATTCTCAAACATCATACACCTCACCGCAACAGAAAAAACTGGCAGAAACTTGGCACGCCCTAGCGTGGAGAGTTTCCTGTCAGCATTTTGTCGCATTGTAGTTGATTACACACGGCCTGTCAAACTGCCTTCTTTGGGGGTATTTTTCAACTCGCTGGCTCTAGTGTAGCACACAAAAAGCCTATTAGCGTGTATCATAGCGGCGTTTACTACGATTTGTCGCAAGGAGTTCGCGATGAAAAGCGCACAACTGAGTGCTATCGGCTGGACGCTATTACGAGTCGTTGTCGGCATGGTCTTCGTGATCCATGGATGGTCGAAAGTTACAATGATTGGCGGGGTGGCTGCCACCTTTGGCAATGAGTATCAGTTACCAATTCCGGCGGTCTTGGCGTGGTTGGTCGCGACTGTCGAATTTTTGGGTGGTTTGGCATTAACTGTGGGAGTTTATAGCCGTTGGGCCGCGCTTTTACTGGGCTGCGTAATGTTGGGCGCAATCAAAGTTCATTGGGGCAGCTTCTTTTATTATGCCAATGGCATGGAATACGATCTGGTTTTGCTGACCGTTTGTATGGTCATTTGTTTGAACGGTGGTGGCCCTTACTCGGTTGATGAGCAGATCTTAAATAAACCACCAGCCAAAAAACCAGCCTAAACCCTTGCATTCCAACCAGCAATCAAAGATAATAGCACATCTGAACTAGCGGTTGGCACATTGTAGGAGCGTTGAACAATGCCTGATGGTAAAACTCATGATATGTTGACGGTCTTTACGGGCATTGTGGGCATTCCGATTATTTGGCGGATTGTGCCAAATAGCGATTTATTGGGTGCGTTTGTTTGGGCCGGAAGCCATATTGTTTCGGGTATGGCCTTCTCGCCCGATTTGGATTTGGCTTCCGAACCCTATAATCGTTGGGGGCCGTTGCGCTTTATTTGGTGGCCGTATCGTGAGCTTGTGCCGCATCGGGCTGGGATTTCGCATAGCCTTGTATTTGGCCCATTATTTCGGCTTGGCTACTTTTTGGTGATGGTCTGGCTCTCGTTTTATTTGGGTATGACCTTAATCAATAGCTTCACGCCGGTTGATACTGCCACGATTAGCGCCGCCTTTATTGCCGATCTCAAGGCCTTATGGTATAGCGATCGCCAACTCATCGTTTATGCATTAGTGGGTTTTGTCACTGGCGGAGCCGTGCATTCAATTGCCGATTGGCTGATTGAAGGCCGCGAGCCATATCATAAATCGCTGTTGATGCCTTGGCGCAAACGTCGCCGCAAGCGCCGCCGTGACGACGATTGGGGCTGGTAATTTAGCCCAACCATGTGCCAACTTGGCCATCACCACGACTGCCCAGCAAGAGTTCGGGTGGAACCGGACGCTGCTGCCAAAAGCGATTCCAATTGGCAATCGCATTCATTTTATATGCCCCAATGCCTGCAAATATAATTATGGCTGGAATGATAATAAATTGACTCCAGACAATCGAAATATAGCCTAATCCAAAGGCAAAGGCATACGAAAGCCCTTGAATTGAAGCAATTGGCAATTCGCCAATCATAACCGCCATAATCACAATAAATGAGAGAATAAAGCCCAATCCGCCCATCAGAATTGTGGCAAAACGCCCAAGGGTATAGCTAGCTCGAAACCATGCATCAAGCATCGAAATTTGTTTGCCCGGCTTCGGTGGAGTTGGCAAGAGGCCAATTTTGCTACGCTCGATCGAAAAGAGCGTATTCGTGCCGCGTGGTACAACTGGAACCCAAGCCATGGTTGGCGGCGAGTCGGTCAAGGCTAGCAACAACGGCGAACCCATAATATTCAGCCCAACATTATTAACAGGTTGGGTAAAATTGTGAGGCAACACAGGCCAACCGACAAATGGCACCGCCAATAGTAATTGTTCGGGTACTTCAACGGTTTGAAAATCTTTTTCGCGGATTGCTTTGAGTGCGCCACTGACTGGGCGACGTAATTGCGGCTGTCCTGTTGGCCCCCAGGCGATCATCCATGGGCCTAAGGTGCGATAGCCATGAACTTTCAGCCATTGCTCCGCTGCCGCCATAACTGGCCCAACGTAGCCAGTTGGCAAGGGCGCAATTAATTCTTGGTGGGCTGGCAATACATGCAACTGCAAGGCCATCGCCTCGGGCAATTGTTGGGCTATTAACTGTTCGATAGGAAAATCATTGCTCACGCTGTTTCTCCGACTCTAGCTCAATGATCAAAAGAGGTGGTGTTGGGGTCGTTGCCCAAAAACGGTTCCATGCCTGAATTGCACTGCCACGTTGTCGCCAAATCACCACTCCCAATAGCATACTGCCAATCATACCAAACCAGCGCAGGGCTGTGAAGATCTCAAAGCTCTTGAACAGCAGAATTTGAGGTTCGGCTCCCAGCCACCATTGAAGCATCGCCCACGGCATGCTGAGCAAGAGAATAATGATCATCGCAGCCAGTTGTAAACGCAAAAATGGCGGCCAGGTATGCTGCCATTGATCACGCCAGGTTAATCGTTGCCCAAGCTCTGGCACTGGGCGTTGCCAGCCAAGTTTGCGCACCCACCACGTATGGCGTGGCCACAAAGCCCGTGCTCCCAACGGCAAAACTGGAATATAGGCTTGCACGCGTGGCTCAACCCCAACCAATGGCAAAACTGGAATCAACGGCGCGGCTAGTGGCTCTAGCCCTTGCTCATACAGTTGATCGTAAATTCCTGCCAGGTTGTAGCGCTGTTGAGCATCAATTGCTAAACTGACTTCAGCCACCAACCGAGCTTCGATTTGATGCACCCGATATTCTGGCCCTAACTTGGGATCAAACACATGGGCGATTGGCTGATAGAGCACGCGCTGAGCATAGGAGTCCCATGTTTGCAAGGCTGGACCAAGCGCCGTGTAGCCTTGTAAACGCAACGCCTGGCGCATTTGGTCGGCTTGTTCAAGCACATGTTGTAGCTCAACCCGCCGCAAAACGCTATCGTGTTGTTCCAATAAAAACAATCGCAGCATAACGCTCAATTTCTTGGCCTAAAAGATGAATAGTTTGCTAGCTGTAGTATAGCAACGATAGGCCGACTGCTGATCAATTTACTTAAATTCAGCATATTTGTGCTAAAAATATTCGACATTATGGCTATTTCGCGGTATAATAGAGGAAGCTTAACTTTAGGGATTTAGCGCTTACGCAAGGGATAAAATTCATGGAAATAGGGATTGTCAAGCCTGTTGCGATTGTTGACGAGATGCGTACCGCCTATCTCGATTATGCAATGAGTGTGATTGTATCGCGGGCCTTACCTGATGCTCGCGATGGTCTCAAACCTGTGCAGCGGCGGATTTTATATGCAATGTTCCGCGAAGGGCTATTGCACAACGTGCGCTATTCCAAATGCGCTGGTGTTGTCGGCGAAGTGCTCAAGAAGTATCACCCTCACGGCGATGCTTCGGTTTATGATGCCCTCGTTCGCCTCGCCCAACCATGGAATATGCGCTATCCGCTCGTCGATGGCCAAGGGAATTTTGGCAGTGTTGACGGCGACGCAGCGGCGGCCTATCGATACACTGAAGCGCGGCTCAAAGAAATTGCCGAGGAATTGTTGCGCGATATCGACCGCGATACGGTGAATTTCGGCCCCAACTTCGATGGCGGCTATCAAGAGCCATTGGTGTTGCCAGCCCGTTTGCCCAACTTGCTGCTCAACGGCTCAGCCGGGATTGCGGTTGGTATGGCCACCAACATTCCGCCGCATAACCTTGGTGAGCTGTGCGATGGCATCGGCTACTTGGTTGATAATCCTGATGCGACCGTTGAAGATTTGATCAAGTTTATCCCTGGCCCCGACTTCCCAACGGGCGGCTCGATTCTGGGTACTGAAGGGATTATTAGCGCGTATTCGAGTGGCCGTGGCCGGATTTTGATTCGCGCTAAAGCCCACATCGAAGAAGCTGCTCGTGGTGCGTTCCATATCGTCGTGACCGAATTGCCCTATCAAGTTAACAAAGCCCGTTTGATCGAACGGATTGCCGAGTTAGTCAAAGATAAACGGATCGAAGGGATTCGCGATGTGCGCGATGAATCTGACCGTTCGGGGATTCGCATGGTGATTATTTTGAAGCAAGATGCTCAGCCCAAGAAAGTGCTGAATCATCTGTTCAAATACACCAGTATGCAAACCACCTTTGGCGCAAATATGTTGGCCTTGGTTGAAGATGGCAAGCAACCACGCACGCTTTCGCTCAAAAAAGCCTTGCAAGAATATATCGAGCATCGCCAAATTGTCATTCGGCGGCGTACCGAGCATGATCTGGCCAAAGCCAAAGCCCGGGCGCATATTCTCGAAGGCTTGAAAATTGCCCTCGATCAGCTTGATGAAGTGATTGCCACGATTCGCGCTAGCCGCACCGCTGAAACTGCTCGCAGCAACTTGATGAAAAACTTCAAGCTCAGCGAATTGCAATCACAAGCGATTTTGGAAATGCAATTGCGGCGCTTGGCCGGCCTCGAACGCAAAAAAATCGAGGATGAATATAAAGAAGTCTTGGGGACAATTGCCGACCTTGAAGATATTTTGTCCAAGCCTGAACGGGTTTTCAAAATTATCAAGGACGATGTGGCTGAACTCAAAGAAAAATATGGTGATGTTCGGCGCTCACGGATTATTGCCGATGCCACTGGCGATATCAGCACCGAAGATCTGATTCCCGACATGAATGTGTTGGTGACGGTGACTGATCGTGGCTACATCAAGAAATTGCCTGGCGATACCTATCGCGTGCAAAATCGCGGTGGGCGTGGGATTAAGGGCATGACCACCAAAGAAGATGATGTGGTGGCACATCTCTTGATGTGTAACACCCTGAACGATCTTTTGTTCTTTACCAACCGTGGCAAAGTCTATCAACTCAAAGTTCATGAAGTTCCCGATGCGAGCCGTACCGCCAAAGGTCTGCCGCTGGTCAACCTGATCTCGCTCGAACCAGGCGAATTGGTCACATCATTGATCGCCGTGCCCGATTTCGACGATGGCGAATATTTGGTGATGACCACGGTCAAAGGCCGAATCAAGCGTACCAAGTTGAGCGAATATAGCTCAGTGCGCTCGAATGGCTTGATCGCGATTGGGCTTGATACTGGCGACGAACTGCGCTGGGTCAAAACCAGCAATGGCGACGAAGATATTTTGATGACCACCCAACATGGCCAAACCATCCGCTTCAGTCAAGCCGAAGTGCGTCCGATGGGTCGGCCAGCTAGTGGTGTAATTGGCATCAAAATGTCAGCCAAAGATCAAGTGGTCGGCATGGATTTGGTGCGGCCAGATTCACAACTGCTCGTGATTACCTCCCACGGCATGGGTAAGCGCACCGACCTCGAAGACTATCCAGTCAAGGGTCGGGCAACCCAAGGCGTGATTACCATGCGGCTCAAGCCAGGCGATGAAATTGCCGCTGCATTGGTGTTGACTGATAGCGACATTGTGACCACAATTACCCGCAATGGGGTCGTGATGCGTACTCGTGCCGACAAGATTTCTAAGTATGGGCGAACAACTCAAGGCGTAACCGTCATCAATCTTGATAAGAAAGATTTGGTCGCAGCAGTTTCGGCTGAACCCCCAGTCGATGACAAGAGCGACGATTCGGATGCCAATGATAGCCCCGGCACGGTAACCCTGACAGCTTAAGCTTTTTAAGCAAATTAATGCTAAAAACCCGTTGCATACCCGATATGCAACGGGTTTTTAGCGGTTAAACTAAGTTTACCTATATACCTATATCCGCTCTTTTTTAGGCAAAATTAATCTAGCTATTCATGGAAACTGTGATATAATCGGGGAGACATAACATAACAACAGCAATTTTCTACCTCAAAATCCCATCCAACTACCACTACCACCGTCCGCTGTCGGCTGATCTATTGACCCAGAAAGCGAAGGAACGGAAGATACACCAACAGGCCGTGGTGCCTGTAAACCGCCAAGATAGCGGGGTCTCTTTTCCGCGCAGTCAAAGAGGATTGCAAGGAGGCGAGCATGATCTCTTCAAGCGTGTATATGTTGCTTGAGCAAGCGATCGATACTCCCGAAAAACTGCATTGTGTCATGCTATTTGCACAACGAACAGTTAATCAAGGCACTGCTACTCACATCGCTCGCCAGCTAGGGCGCGATATATGGAGTATTGAGCGAGCACTCAAAGAACTCAGTGAGGCAGGCATTCTTTCCATCGCCGGTGAAGGCAAATCGTCGTGTTACGATTATCAACCGCGTTCGTATGTGGTTAATGCGTTGGAATTGTTAGTTCAAACCTACAACGACCCCATTTTGCGCAGTGAAATCTGCGATTATGTGCGCGAGTTAGCTAGCTACGCGCCGTATCGCGCCCACTTCCACACCGTTTTGGCAATCTAAAACCTGCGCCTACTCAGAATCTCCCGAGAGGAGAGAGTGGCGCAAGGGCTGCAATCGTTCTAGCCCAACCATAATTAAATCCATCGCAAGCCCCACCATTTGCTGGCGGCTGGTATACTAGCGCCGAAAGCGAATTAAGCTAGCGAGGTAGCATTGTGGAATGTTTAGTGCTCAATGGCGAGCAGTTAACAGTTGATGGTTTGGTGGCTGCCGCTCGTAATCCGGCAATTAAGGTCGAATTAGCACCCGAAGCAATTGAACGAATGCACTATTCTCGCGCTGCCGTCGAGCGGTTTGTGGCCGAGGGTCGCGTGGTCTATGGCATTACCACGGGCTTTGGCCATTTTCAAAATCGCACAATCGATCGCGACCATGTGCGCGAGTTGCAACGCAATATTATTATGAGCCACGCAACTGGTACAGGCACGCCGCTGCGCCGCGACCAAGTACGCGCTATGTTAATCGTGCGAGTCAATACCTTGGCTAAAGGCTTTTCGGGAATTCGCCCGCTGGTTGCGCAAGCCTTGCTTGATCTGCTCAACGCCGATATTTTGCCAATTATTCCTTGTCAAGGCTCACTTGGAGCCAGCGGCGATTTGGCACCTTTGGCCCATGCCTGCTTGATTTTGCTTGGCTTGGGTGAGGCGGTTGCTCCAGGTCAATCGCCAATCCATGGCCAACGGATGAGCGGAGCCGAAGTCTTAGCCTACTTGCAGCAAGAACCTTTGGTTTTAGAGGCTAAAGAAGGCTTAGCATTAACCAATGGCACGGCGTTGTTGAGTGGCTTAGCTGCCTTGGCAATCTACGATGCCGAGCAACTTTGCCGTAGTGCCGAAACTATTGCCGCCTTGTCGATGGAAGCTTTGGCGGCTTTGCCAGCAGCCTTCGATCAACGGTTGCATGCAATTCGTCCGCATCCACGTCAAATGGATAGTGCGCGGAGCATTCGTCAATTGTTGCAAGGTAGTAGCTTTGTTTACCCCAGCCAAGCCGCTGATCCAGCGATGTATGGGCCACATAAAGTCCAAGATGCCTACTCGTTGCGCTGTGTGCCGCAAGTCCATGGGGCAATTCGCGATGCTGCTTGTTATGGGCGTTGGGCTACCGAGATTGAACTCAACAGCGCCACCGATAACCCCTTGATTGTACCTGTTGATCCTGAGCAACCCCATGGCGAGTATGAGGCAATTTCGGGTGGTAATTTTCATGGCGAGCCATTGGCTTTAGCGATGGATTTTCTGAAAGTGGCGTTGAGCGAATTGGGCAATATTAGCGAACGCCGCACCGCCCGTTTGGTTGACGCAGGCCTAAATGGCAATTTATTAGCCCCGTTTTTAACTGAGCAAGGTGGCCTGCACTCAGGTATGATGCTAATTCAATATACTGCGGTGGCCTTGGCGAGCGAAAATAAGGTGCTTGTGCATCCCGCCGCTGCTGATACGATTCCTACCTCGGGCAATCAAGAAGATCATGTCAGTATGGGGCCAACTGCCGCCCGTCAGGCAGCCGAGATGCTCGATAATGTGGTGGGTATTTTGGCCTGCGAAGCCTTATGCGCCGCCCAAGCGATCGATTTACGTTGGCGCAAACACGAGCATTTGCAACTTGGTCAAGGCACTGCGCCCGCCCACCAAGCAATTCGCCAAGTTGTGCCATTTTTGGCTGAAGATACCGTGATGTACCCGCATATCGAAGGCCTGAAACAGGTGATTCAATCAGGCAAATTGGCCTTAGCCGAATGATTTGATAGGTAAGTTTAACCACGAAGATGAACTGGCTATCAGCTATCAGGTTTTGGCTATCTGAAGATCTTTTGAAACAGCAAAAGATCCCATCGCCTTCAGCCAATAGACCATAGCCTAATCACTTCGTGGTTCAATTTTAAGATTTCTGCCTTCTGCCGTTTGATTTTTGACCTTAACCTCATCCCTCATCCTTCATAATTCATCCTTCGCACTACGCGCTTCTTGCCCAAACCACAAAATTCATTGATAATACGGACTAGTAACGCGACCTAGAGTAGTTGCAGCGATGAAAGGATGACGGCGATGAGCCAAAACCGCTTTCGTCCCTATGACCGTCCAGATGACGAAACCAGCCCAACCGCCCCTACCCGTCGGATCGACCAAGCCGAGTTACGCAAAGATGATCAGTCGTGGCAAGGTATGGTCAACAATGATTGGCGCTCGGATCGCCGCCGCGTCAATACCAGCCGTACTAGTCCAATCGATACCTTTAATACCCAAGGGGTTGCCTCTTGGCTCAGTAAAGGTGGCTATCGCTATGTTGTAATTGCCACAGTTGTGGTGATTGTACTGATCATTTTCATCTTGTATTCCAATCGCCCTGGTCAAACTGATGATCCCAATGGCAATAATACAGGATTGAATCTACCCAACCAACCAACTGCTGAAATTATCGTTGGGCCATCCCCCACTCCAGAGGGCTTGATTCCCACCGATAATACCCAAATCCCCAGCGAAGGCCCAATTTTTGCGGTAACTGGTACTGGCAGCGATGGCTTGTTCTTGCGTGATCAGCCAGGCGGCAATATCGTTAAAACCATGCCCGAAGGAACCCAGCTAACCAAACTGAGCGAGCAAGATATCAATGGAATTCTGTGGTATCAGGTTCGCGAGGTCGAGACGCAGATTGAGGGGTGGTGTTCAGCTCAATTTTTGGTGCCAGCTCAATAAATTTGGTGCTAAAAACACGAACGGCACGAGGCAATTGATTCTTGCAACTCGTGCCGTTCTACTGGTCTGGCGGGTCGTTATCGTTAGACATACATGCTCCTAGATTAAATAACGAATCAAGATTGTGGCTAAACCAAGTAGGCAGCTATAGCCAGTTACATCGGTTACGGTAGTTACAATCACACCGGAAGCCAAAGCTGGATCAACCCGAAAGAGCTTGAGCGTCAGCGGTACGACGGTTCCGGCAATTGCCGCCGATACTAAATTCAGCAACATCGCACAGCCTGCAACCACCCCCAACATTGGTTTACCTTGCCATAACCAGCCCAACAAACCAATGGCACTGCCAAATGCTACCCCGTTGATTGCTCCAATGCCGACTTCGCGACCTAAGGCGCGAAAGCCTTGGCCAGTCGCCACCTCGCCCAAGGCAATCGAACGCACAATCAAGGTCAAGGTTTGAATGCCCGCGTTGCCACCCATTCCAGCAATAATTGGCATAAATGGCACTAATGCCGTTACTTTTTCGACTGTGCCATCAAATTGGCTCACAACCCAGGCTGCCAAAATTGCTGTGGGCAAATTGATAAATAGCCAAAATAAACGCCGCCGCGATGAACGAAATAATGAATCTTCAACATCTTCATCTTGCGGTAAGTTGGCTAAACGATACATATCCTCGGTGGCTTCTTCCTCGATTACGTCGATAATATCATCGGCAGTGACTGCCCCAACAATCCGCCGTTGCGCATCAACCACTGGCAAGGCCAACAAGTCGTAACGCGCCAACAAACGCGCACATTCTTCTTGGTCGGTTTCAACGCTGGCGGTAATGACGTTGCGATCCATAATCTCGCTAAGCAAGGTTTGGGCTGGAGCCATTACCAACGAGCGTAAACTGACCACCCCAACCAAGCCATCATTGGCATCGACCACATATAAATAGTAGACCGATTCGTCTTCTGGCTGCAAACCGCGCAATAAATCGATCGCTTGCTGGGCGCTTAATCGATCACGCAAGGTCACAACATGCGAGGTCATCAAGCCACCAGCGCTCTCCTCGTCGTGTTCCATCAATTGGCGTACATCGTCGGAATCTTCGGGGTCCATGGCAGCAAGCGTGGCGGCAATTTGCGCTGGCTCAAGCTCGACCAACACATCAGCCGCATCGTCTGGCTCCATCTGCTCAAGCAAATCGGAGAGTTGATCGCTGGTGAGGGTTTCGGCTAGCTCTACTTGCGAATCGGTATCAAGCTCGATTAAAACATCTGCGCCATGTTCGAGGTTGAGGCGAGCAAACACCTCATACAGTTCATCAGATTCGAGTTCATCGAGGATGGCAGCAGCGTCAGCTGGATGCAGGCTGGCTACTAATTGGGTTGCTTGGTCAATCGAACCAGCATCGAGCGCAGCCCGCACGTCGTCTAAGGCTGGCCGAATATCGAGGATTTTGGTCATCGGACACCTCCATGTGGCAAACACACAACGAGCGGGAATTCCCGCTCACTGGTCTAGCCAATCAGAGGTAATTCCGCTTGCTCTGTGTCATCTTTGGTTGTAGAACCATCTATACTCATACCTCGGCAGTATACCATGGGTTGATTACCTTCCAAGTCTTGCTTGGCTTAGCCAGCATGCACCCCAGATGGGTTATGACTTTGGTACTGTCTTAAGCACGCGGATGTACTACGTGACATAGTGTACAATAGGCCATAGTAATTAAAACAATTAAATAATAGTTGTCATGATTGCTGTCAAAACTGGATTAAAGCCGATGTTCAAGCCCGAACCAGTGGCATGAAGTCTGCTTTAGCGAGTTCTGTTGGTCCAACCAAGCACAATCTGCGCTTGCGTGGTAGGCTACAATACAGCCATGAGAAGGGGCATGCCCGCTGCTGGAATAGCATAGACAAGCCGAAAATCAACCTGTTATAATAGGCCATAACGGTGTTTACTAATCGCACAAAACGACCTGGACGCGACATGACCAAGCGACGATCCGTGCTACGGATCTCCTCGCGGCAACGAACTCACTTTCAAGCCAATCCTTGGCGAATTCGACGCATGATCACCGAGTTGCATGCGCTACACGAGATTCGCCACGCGATTAACCAAGCCTTGGAATTGGATACGGTGCTTGAGGAGATTTATAGTCAAACATCGCGATTAATGGATACCCGCCAATTTTACTTGGCGTTATACTCGCCTGAACAAGAATTGATCGAGTTTGCCTTGGCGGTTGAAAATGGCCAGCGCGTCTCTTGGCCCGCTCGCCCCTATGCCAATGGCTTAACCGAATGGATTTTGCAACATCGCCGCCCCCTGCGGATCAATGCCCATAACCTTGATCCTGCGGTTGCACCGATTATCGTTGGGCAGCCTGTCCAATCATTTTTAGGGGTTCCAATTGTGCTTGGTGAGCAGGTTCTTGGGGTTATGAGTGTTCAATCGGTCGAACGAACCGAGGCCTATTCTGCCCACGATGAACAAATTTTGACCATGATCGCCGATCAGGCCGCTGTCGCGATTGCCCATGCCAAGCGCTTTGCCGCCGTTGATCAACAGTTGCAAGCCCGCGTCGCCCAACTTGAAACCCTCGAAGCAACCATCCGCGATTTAAATGAAACCCTCGATGTTGATACGATTCTTAATCGTTTACTTGACCGTATCCAGCCGATTATGCATGCTGATGCTGGGATGGTGTGTTTGCTTGATGCCGAACAGCAACGCTTGTTTATCCGCGCAATTCAGGGCTATCCAGCTGAAGTTCGGCGTTTCCAATTTGAGGGCTGGCCAATTGATCGTGGCATCGCGGGCTTAGTTGCTCGTACCGGCCAACCTGATTGGACTGCTGATATTCGTAATTCGAGTTACTATGTTAATTCGCGACCAACCACATTGAGCCAAATGACTGTGCCAATTGTACATAGTGGCAAAGTTCTCGGCGTAATGATTCTCGAAAGTGATCGAGTTGGCACATTTAATGATGATACGACGCGCTTTGTAAGCCAAATTGCTGATCATGCAGCGCTTTCAATTCATAATGCGCATATTCATCAGCAAGCAGTTGAACAACAAGCATTGTTGGCTCAACGTTCACAGCAACTCAATGAAGTGCTACGGATCAGCCAAGCATTAAGCGCCAACCTTAATTTAAATGATCTGCTGCCAGAAATTGTTCGAGCGATTCAAGCAAGTTTGGGTTTCAATATTGCCTTGCTAAGTTTAGTTGATCAAGAACGCCCAACCTTTATGCGCCGCCGTGCGGTGGTTGGTGTGCCTGATGAACGTTGGTTTGAATTACGTGATCAATTAGTGCCAATTGAATGGTATCGCAGCGTGATGCGTGAAGAATTTCGGATTAGCCGCTCGTATTATATTCCACATAGCCATACCAGCTATACTGCCATTTGGGGCAATAATAGTGATACATATCGGCCTGATTTAGGTGAGCGTCACCCACATGAATGGCATCAAGATGATGCCTTATTCGTGCCATTGTACGATTCTGATAATAATTTAATTAGTATTCTGTCGGTCGATGATCCTCGCGATCGGCGGAAACCATCGTTTGAATCGGTGCAGGTACTAGAAATTTTTGCCACTCAAGCAGCAATCGCAATTGAAAACGCCCATTTATATACAATTACCCAACAATTAGCCATTACCGATGGCTTAACTGGCTTGTTCAATCAACGCCATTTTATGACGATGCTTGATCGTGAAGTGGCTTTGGCCTATCGCTACAATTACCCATTATCATTATTAGCGTTGGATATTGATTATTTCAAGCAATATAATGATAACTATGGCCACTTAGTTGGCAATGTGCTGCTGCGCGATTTTGCCCGGCTCATTTGCGAAAATGTGCGCGATGTTGATATTGTTTCGCGCAACGGTGGCGAAGAATTTACGATCATTTTGCCCAAAACTGATCAAGCAGGTGCAGTGTTGTTAGCCGAACGGCTGCGAATTCGCACTGCCGAACATCTTTTTGGCCAAGGCCATATTACGGTTAGCGTCGGCGTTGCCACCCTCAACAACAATTGGGATGCCCACACATTACACGATCAAGCTGATCAAGCGCTGTATCGCGCCAAAAATTCTGGGCGTAATCTGGTTATCAGCGTCCCATAATCGTCAGGTTTTTTGTGGTCGTGCTAGAATGGCAAGAGCAACACAACCAAGGAGTGTACTATGCCATCAACTTTGCCGATTATTGGGATACCGTGCGCAACCTATGCCCGACCACATCCCTATCCTCTCGCTCATGGCAATAACGAAACCTATATTCGGGCAGTTGAAGTTGCAGGTGGCGTGCCGCTCTTAATTCCTTTGGTGCAGCACGAGTCCACGCTGTTAGCGGCATTTCAGGCTGTCGATGGGTTGTTATTCGCTGGCGGGGTTGATCTCGACCCAGCTTATTATAGCGAGGAGCCGCATCCGGCGCTTGGCTCGGTCAACCGCGAACAAGATCGGGTTGAGATGCAGCTGTTGGCTTGGGCCAAGCAATTTCATAAGCCAGTTTTTGCCATCTGCCGTGGGTTTCAGTTGTTAAATGTGGCCTATGGCGGCACGCTCTATCAAGATTTACCCTCGCAGTATCAGCCAAATCTCAACCACGATGAATCGTTTACCCGCCAACAACGCGATTTACCGGCCCACGGATTACGTCTCGCCAATGATTCCAAATTGGCTGAATTGCTGGGCACAACACCCTTTGCCGTCAACACCATGCATCATCAAGGGGTCAAAGATCTGGGGAATGAGCTACAGGCAGTCGGTTGGTCGGATGATGGCCTGATCGAAGCGGTCGAAGATCCGCAGCGGCCATGGGTTGTGGGCGTGCAGTGTCACCCCGAAGAAATGGTGCGCGGCGAGGATTTACGCTGGCAGGCGATTTTCAAGGCCTTTGTTGAAGCTGCCAAAGTATGTCGCAACGAGGCGATTCAGGCATGAAAGACCAACCAATTGGCATGTTCGATTCGGGGGTTGGTGGCTTATCGACCTTACGTGATCTGCGGGCGCTCTTGCCGCACGAAAATATTATCTACTACGCCGATACTGGTAATTGTCCGTATGGTGGGCGTTCGCACGAAGAAATTGTGGCTTTATCTGAACGCATCACCCATCTTTTGCTCGAACGCGGGGTTAAATTGATTGTCGTAGCCTGCAACACTGCGACGCTGCATGCCGTTGATTATTTGCGCGAACATTTCAGCCTTAGTTTTGTGGGGATGGAGCCAGGCATCAAGCCTGCGATTGCCCAAACCAAAACTGATGTGGTTGGTGTGATGGCGACCCAAGCCACCGTTGCAGGTGAACGATTTCAGCGCTTGATTGCCCGTTATGCAGGCGATGTCCAGGTTGTGCCGCAAGCATGCCCAGGTTTGGTCGAATTAATCGAGGCGGGCGAGTTGCAAAGTGAAACAACCCGCGATGCTGTGGCCCGTTATGTTGCACCATTGCTCAAGGCAGGTGCTGATACGATTGTGTTGGGCTGCACCCATTATCCATTTTTGCGCCCGTTGATTGCCGATGTTGCTGGGCCAAACGTCGCCTTGCTCGATACTGGTGCGGCGGTCGCTCGCCAAACCCAACGCTTGCTGGCAGCAGCCAATTTGCTCAACCTACAAACATCGCAAGGCAGCATCGAATGGCTCACCAGTGGCGATCCTGCCCATTTTGCTAAAATTCGGCAATGTTTAGAAATCGAGTAAGCCTATGACGAGCTTAGATCTCAGGCTCACCCTTTCACGCAGCAGCGTGCCCGCAAACACTGGCGAACAAGTTTTGTATGTTTTAGCTGAGGTTGTTGGCCAAGGCAAAACCAACCAGCGTGCGCCGGTGCATTGTGTGTTGTTGGTCGATTGTTCGCCTTCGATGCGTGTGCCAATTGCTGATGCGGCCTTGTTTCGCGAATTAATGCGCCGTGGTGCTGCCCACGAGGTCATGCTCGATGGCGTGCCAGTCTGGAAAATTCGCGATGATTTAATGGATGAGGTGCGGCGACGTGCTCAAAGCCCAAGTCGTTGGCTGGGGCAGGCCGTGCGCGGCGCAGCTGAGCGCCTAAATGCCGATGATCAACTTTCGATCATTGGTTTTGCTGAAAAAGCTCATGCGGTGCTCAAAGCCAAATCGCCAACCGATGTGGTGCGCTTGGAAGGCTCAGTTGCCATCCTTGAACGCGGCGATCTTGGCCGCAGCACGCGGCTGGCTCCAGGCTTGCGCAGCACGATCGATCTGCTTGATAGCATGCCTAGCACTGGTTTTTCGCAACGGATCGTTGTGCTAACCGATGGCTTTGTTGAAGATGAACAACAAGCCTTTGCCTATGCTCGCCATCTGGCCGCCCGTTCAATTCCGGTCTCGACGATTGGCTTGGGGGTTGAGTTTCAAGAGCAATTGCTGATGAGCTTTGCTGATCAGAGCGGTGGTCAATCCAGCTTTATCACCGACCCTAGCGACTTGCCCAATTTGCTTGATGTGGAGTTTGGCAAGGCCCATGCGATTATCGCTCAAAAAGCGCGGCTCGATTTGCGGCTTGCTCATGATGTGCAAATCAAACGAATTTTACGCATCAGGCCAGCCTTGGGCGAAGTGCCAACCCCTGAATTTGAGGCTGGTTCGGGCAGTTTAAGCTTAGGCTCAATCGAACAACGGGCCAAAGCCGCGTGGTTGCTCGAACTGCGTATCCCTGATCATGTACCAAATATTTATCGTTTGTTGCGGCTTTCGTTGCAAGCTGACGATCCCCAAGGCCAAAGTTTGGAGCCAATTAACCGCGATGTGGTGGTCGAATATCATCCGAACGCTGATCAGGCGCTCAACCCAGAGCTTGTAGCGATTTTGGAACGGGTGACGGCATGGCGCTTGCAAAACAAAGCGCTGGAGCAAGCTGCTCAGGGCGATCAAGCTGGGGCAACTCGCCAATTGCAGGCCGCAGTCACGCGCTTGGTCGATTTGGGCGAGCATGAATTGGCCAAACAAACTGCTGCTGCCAACCAAACATTGCAAGAAACTGGCCAAATTAACCCTGAGCAAACCAAAACTTTGCGCTATGCAACCAGAAGATTGACAGAAGAACGATAATCAGAAACATTCAAGTCATGTTATTCGTCCAAGAACAAGGAATTTTTTGTTGTTCTAGACCTATTCAGAGGAGTTGACCTGTGTCTGAGCCGACTCAACCGATGACTGGTGGAACCCAACCTCTCAACCCCGTCAACCAGCCAGAGGAACACGAACCCTTTGCGATTGGCACTGTGTTGAAGGATATTTATCGGGTAACCGCCTTGCTGACCGATACTCCAACCTTGCGCGTCTATCGCGTGGCGCTGTTGGAGCCATGGGATCATTGTGCTCGTTGTGGCGCAGCCTTACAAGCGAGCGATCAGTTTTGCGAAGAGTGCGGGGCGCAGGTCGAAGAACAAACTGCTCTGTTACAAGAAACTCCGGCGGCGCAGCCAGTTGGCGCAGCGTTGCTTGATGATTTACCCGATGACCCCGCCCGCGCGGCCTTGCCTACCGTGCGTGAGGTTTTTGTGGGCGAAGATTCGCGTTTTGCGGTGTTGCCCGATGGCACGAGCTTGGTGCGATTCGACACCTTGCTGAGCGAACCAAATACGTTTGTTGATCAAACTGATGCTGTCGATATTGGGATTCAAGTTGCCCGCGCTTTGGCTTATTTGCATCGCAATGGCTTGGCCCTCGGTCAATTGACCTTGGCTGATTTGGCTTTGACCAACAAGCGCGAAATTAAACTGGCCGATGCTGGGGCGATTCGCCGCTCGTTGGGCAAAGAAGATCAGCTTGATGATGTTGAACAATTGGGTTTAGTGCTTGAAAAAATGGCTGGGATTCAGCGCCAAACCCGCCGCCTTGATGATGCGAATAATCCTTCGCCGCTCGATAGTGCATTTGCCACAATTTTGAGCGATCTCCGCGCCAAGCGCATCAACGATGCTAGCATTTTAGCGCAAACCCTCGAAACCCTGCTGGCCGAACAGGCTACGCCGATCAGTTTGCGAGTACGGACTGGCTATGCTACCGATGTTGGCATGATTCGCGATCACAACGAAGATAGCGTGCTGACCTGGGATTTACGCTTGAACTGGGATGCCAAGCCAGTCAACGTTGGCCTATACGTGGTAGCTGACGGCATGGGTGGTCACGAAGGTGGCGAGGTCGCCAGTGGTTTGGCGATCACGACTACTGCCCAAACCCTCGTGCCAATGTTGCTTGATCCAGAATTACATGCTGGGCCAGTTTCGAGCAAGCACCTCGCCGAATTGGTCAAGCAAGCAGCATTTCAGGCCAATCAAGCGGTTTACGAAGAAAGTGTGCGCCGCAAAAACGATATGGGTACAACGTTGACTATGGCAGTGGTTATCGGCGATCGGGCGATTGTAGGCAATGTTGGTGATAGCCGTACTTATCTTTATCGCGATGGCAAATTGCAACGCATCAGCAAAGATCATTCGTTAGTCCAGCGCCTAATCGATATTGGCCAACTTGATCCTGATGATATTTACACCCACCCCCAACGCAACGCGATTCTTAAATCGCTTGGCGATAGCGGCGACCCTGGCACCGACACGTTCGAGGTGCAATTGCAGCCTAACGATGCGCTATTTCTCTGCTCTGACGGCATGTGGGAAATGGTGCGCGACCCCAAAATGGCGACACTTTTCGCTGAACATGCCAACCCCGCCGATCTCTGCGATGCCTTGATTGAGGCTGGTAATGCTGGCGGCGGCGAAGATAACATCAGCGTGGTGGTGGTGCGTTTTGATGCCCTTCCAACAGTTGAACACTAAGAGGATGGAATAATGACTGAACCTGTAGCACTTTCAGCAGTTTGGAGCCGCGAACCCTTGCCAAGCGGCACCAGCCAAGTTAATTATGTCTTGATTCAGGCCAAACCACATCATGTGCCGACTGTTCAAGCGGCTCCAGCACTCAACTTTTGTTTGGTGCTTGATCGCTCTGGCTCGATGGCTGGCGATAAAATTCAACATTTGCGCGAAGCTGTGCGCGAAATTGTGGCCAATTTACGCCCAATCGATGCAGTAAGCATTGTGTTGTTCGATGATACCTTGGAAGTTTTAGTGCCAGCCCGTTTGGCCGACGATCTCCCAGCCTTGCAAAATGCGATCGAATCAATCGGCGAGCAAGGTGGCACGGCCATGTCGTTGGGCTTGCAAGCAGGCCTTGCCGAATTGCAAAAATTCCAGGCCGCCGATCGAGTTGGCCGCGTGCTGCTCTTGACCGACGGCCAAACCTGGGGCGATGAAGATACCTGCCGCGATTTAGCCAAACAAATTGGCGATTTAGGCGTTTCGATCACAGCACTGGGCTTGGGCACTGAATGGAACGAAGCCTTGCTCGATGATTTGGCTACAGCATCCAACGGCGAATCGGATTATATTGCCGACCCTAGCCAAATTAGCAAATATTTTCAACAAACTTTGCAAAGCGCCCAAACTACCACCGTGGTTAATGCCCGTTTGCTGTTGCGTTTGTTGCCTGGAGTTACGCCACGGGCAGTTTATCGCGTTCAGCCAACAATTGCCAATCTTGGCTACAAGCCGATTGGCGAGCGCGAAGTCACGGTTAGCATTGGCGAAATTGCTGGCGATGGCGCAAGTGTTTTGGTCGATGTGATGCTGCCAGAGCGTGAAGCAGGCACATTCCGCATCGCCCAAGCCGAATTGCAATACGATGCGCCAGTGCTTGGCATCAAAGAAGGCAAAATTAAAATCGATATTCCTTTGAGCTTTAATATCGATCCCAAGGCCAGCGTGGTTAATCCACCAATTATGAACACAGTCGAAAAAGTGACCGCCTTCAAATTGCAAACTCGCGCACTTTCTGAGGCCGAGGCGGGCAATATTGGCAGTGCAACCCAAAAATTACGTGCTGCTGCCACCCGTTTGCTCGATTTAGGCGAAACCGAGTTGGCCCAAACCATGGAACAAAGTGCCCAACAACTTGAGGCTGGTGGTCAAATTGCAGCCGCTGATCAAAAAGCCCTGCGCTACGCCACCCGCAAACTTACCCAAAAACTCGAAGAGTAATTGTAAAACATAGAGCATAGAACATAGAACATAATGCTTATTAATCTATGTTCTATGCTCTATGTTCTATGTTCTCTATTAAGGAGATCACCAATGGCAGGTGAAGTTCAATTAACTGGTACGTTGGCTCGTCCGGCGTTGCCAGCCTTGCAAACCCAGCAGGTGGTTTATTTGCTGCTGGATATTACGGCAACACCAGCGGTTGCTCACGTTCAAATGCCAGTTAATGTGAGCTTCGTGCTCGATCATAGTGGCTCGATGAAGGGCGACAAAATGCGTTGTGTGCGCGAAGCAACTCAACGCGCTTTGGGCTTGATGGGGCCGCAAGATATTGTCTCGGTGGTGATTTTCGACCATCGCCGCGAAACGATCATCAGTGCTCAGCCTGTGCGCAATGTTGCTGCGCTGCAATCTGAGGTTGGCAAAATTAAAGATGCAGGCGGTACAAAAATCGCCCCCGCGCTGGAAGCCGCCTTGAATGAAATTCGCCGTAGCCAAAATGCCAACACGATTAGCCGAATTATTTTGCTGACCGACGGCCAAACCGAGGGCGAACGTGATTGTTTGCGCTTGGCCGAAGAAATTGGCAAAGCTAGCGTGCCATTGACGGCACTGGGCGTTGGTGACGACTGGAACGAAGATCTGTTGATCGAAATGGCTAATCGTTCAGGTGGCGTTGCCGAATATTTCAGCAATCCCAACGATATTGCCTCGTTCTTCCAAGGTGCGGTGCAGCAAGCCCAATCGGCGGTGGTGCAAAACTCAGCCTTGACCTTGCGCTTTGTGCAGGGCGTTGAACCACGCGCCCTGTGGCAAGTAACTCCATTAATTCAGCAATTGCCCTATCGCCCAATTAGTGATCGGGCGGTTGGCGTGAGCCTTGGCGATATTTCCAAAGACGAACATCGGATGGTGCTGATCGAAATGCTGGTCGATCCCAAGCAGGCTGGTCAATATCGGCTGGGCCAAATCGAGGTCAACTACGATATTCCTCAATTGCAGGTGGTTGGCGAAAAAGCTCGCTACGATGTAATGTTGAATTTTGTGGCTGATCCGGCTCAGGCAACCGGAGTTGTGCCCCAAGTGATGAATATTGTTGAAAAGGTCAGTGCCCACAAGCTGCAAACTCGCGCCTTAGAAGATTTGGCCGAGGGCAATATTGGTGCGGCAACCCAAAAGCTTCAAGGTGCTGTGACCCGCTTGCTCAACCAAGGCGAAACCGAGCTAGCCCAAACCATGCAACAAGAGATCGAAAATCTGCAAACCAATGGTCAGATGACCTCTGCTGGCCAAAAAACCATCAAATTTGGCACACGCAAAACCGTGCGGCTCAGCGATTTGGATCTACCAAAAAGTTAGCAACCGCTAAGAACACCAAGAGCACGAAGAATCAATGTCAAAGATTTCTTCGTGCTCTTCGTGGTTTCAGCTACGCCATCGCTTTGCGGCGTTGCGTTGGCAAGCTACGAATGAGCGCCAGCCCAATCAACAGGGCAATCGCAACTGCCGCAACAATTGCCGCATTCATCACTAATGGAAAAGCTGCTTGTTTAACTGCAATGCCGATGAAGGCCCACAACAGCACGCCATTGTAGGCAATATCGCGTTGGCGTAAGGTAATAAAGGCCGCCAAACAAACCCCAATTACCAACAAAATCACTGTCCAAACTGAATCGCTGAGCGGGCCGCCGCGCCAACCAGCATCGTAGAGCGCAATTGTAGCGTTGGCGATGGTTGCCACCGTAGCCCAACCCAAGTAAATGGAAAACGGCGTATGAATTAGCCAACGATCAGCGGTGCTAGCTTCAGCACGAACGCTGCTCAACTGGCGATAAATCATAATCAGCGAAACCAACAAACCAACGATTAACACGATTGTGAGTGGGAATTGCAAATAGTGCCAAGCGAAAATCCAAGCGCTATTGAAGCCACATGAGGCCACAAACCACCAGCCAATTTTGGCAACCGCTGGATTATTGGCCTGCTTAGGCAATGCTTGATAAACCGCGAAGGCGCTAAGGCCCAAATAAATCAAGCCCCAAATACTGAAAACATAGCCCGCTGGCACGAAACGCACTGGAAACGAATCGGAGATCGTGCCAGTATCAAGCCCGTTAATCGGCAAAATATTGGCTAAGGCATTGACTACAATCGTCGCGATAATCGCCGCCACATTGGCAAAGCGCAAAACCTTGCTGTTCATCAGAGACTCCTTATTTGACTGAAATTCTGCTTGCTCTGATTGGTTTAACGCAAAGATCGGGCCAATGGATGGATATTGGCATCCCCCGCCGAGTGGAGTATAATAGCGCTATGAATATGATTGTGACAAGCGCAACAATGCCTAGCGATGCAGAACTAGCGGCACTCAGTGCGGCAGTTGTCAGTGTGTTGGCCGAGGTTGTAGCCGAGCCAGCGATCACGGTCGCGCCCAATACCTGGCAAGCCTCAGCCAAGCTTTCACGCCAAGGGCTGCGGCCAGCCCGCACTGGTGTCCGGCCACGCTGGGCCACCATCGAACGTTTACGCCGACGAGCAGCTGGCGGCTTTTACGGCATTACGGGACTCTAATTTCGCATACGGCAATGATTAACGTAAGACTTGCCATAGCACAACGGAGTTGCAACGGCATATGAGTTTCGATACAGTGCTGATCGCCAACCGTGGCGAGATTGCCCTGCGCGTGATGCGGGCATGCAAGGAATTAGGTTTACGCACCGTCGCCGTCTACTCAGAAGCGGATCGCGATTCGCTCCACGTCCGTTATGCCGACGATGCTTTTTTGATCGGTCCCCCTCCAGCAGTCCAAAGTTATTTGCAAACTGAAACAATCCTCGATGTTGCGCGGCGCAGTGGCGCTGGCGCGATTCACCCTGGCTACGGCTTCCTCTCGGAAAATACCGATTTTGTGCGCACTTGTGATGCGGCGGGCATTGCCTTTATTGGGCCAACCGCTGATGCCATGGATTTGATGGGTGGTAAAATTCACGCTCGTCAAGTGGCTTTACGTGCTCATGTTCCGCTGGTTCCAGGCACAACCGAGGCGGTTGAAAGTGTCGCCGAAGCCCTCGAACTTGGCGAACAATATGGCTACCCCATTGCGATCAAGGCCAGTGCCGGCGGCGGTGGCCGTGGTTTGAAGGTGGCCTACCAGCCTGAAGAAGTTGAATTTGCCTTCGAAAGCGCTCGTCGCGAGGCCGAAGCGGCTTTCAAAAACGGCGAATTGTTTGTTGAAAAATATGTGCTCGATCCACGCCACATTGAAATTCAGATTCTCGCTGATCAATATGGCAATGTGGTGTATTTGGGCGAGCGTGATTGTTCGGTGCAGCGTCGCCACCAAAAATTGATTGAAGAAACTCCATCGCCAGCAGTTTCGCCTGAATTGCGCCGCACCATGGGCGAATGTGCTTTGCGGTTATGCCGCGAAACGAGTTATGTTGGCGCTGGCACTTTAGAGTTTTTGCTAGCTCCCGATGGTCAATTCTATTTTCTCGAAATGAACACGCGGATTCAAGTTGAGCATACTGTGACCGAAATGGTTACGGGCATCGATTTGGTGCAAGCCCAACTACGCATCGCCCAAGGCGAAAAGCTTTGGTTCACCCAAGAGGAAATTCAGCTCCGCGGCCATGCAATTCAATGCCGAATCAATGCTGAGGATGCAGCGGCAGGTTTTCGCCCAGCGCTTGGCACGATCAGCGCTTACAACGAACCCAAAGGCTATGGTGTGCGGGTCGATGCTGGGGTTGAGCAAGGCACAACCATCCCACCATACTACGATTCAATGCTAGCCAAATTGGTGACTTGGGGCGCAACCCGGGGCGAAGCCTTGCAGCGCATGCGCCGCGCACTCAACGATTACACGATCGAAGGCATTACCACGGTGATTCCTTTCCATAAATTGGCTTTGGCTGAGCCAGCCTTTGAGCATGGTGATGTGACGGTGAGCTTTATTCCACGCTATTTGGAAGCAAAACTTAAGCAATTACCAAGCGCCACACCGAGCACTGCCGAGCCAGCCGCCGAGCAACCTAGCCGCGAATTAATGGTCGAAGTTAATGGGCGACGCTTTGCCGTGCGGGTTGCTGGCGAAGGCTTGAATGCGCCAATTGCTGGCAACAAAGCGGCTGCGCCAACTCGTCGCACTGCCAACAAAAAGCGCGAAGTTGCGACAGATCCCAATGCGGTGATTTGCCCAATTCAAGGTACAATTGTGGCGATTAAAACCAGTGTTGGCGCGGCAGTTGAGGCTGGCCAAGTGGTGTTTGTCGTCGAAGCAATGAAGATGGAGAACGAAATCGCAACGCCACGGGCTGGTACAATTGCTACAATCAATGCCGAGGTTGGCAAAAGCATCGAGGCTGGCAGCGTGCTAGCAACGCTCGAAGCATAGCAACGATAACCGCGAAGAGCGCGAAGGACACGAATAGGGATCAGGAGTCGGGGGTTAGGGATCGGGAGATTGAACCCAGATAATCTAATGTGATCAACTGGGTTCTCAAAAACATTCGTGCTCTTCGTGTCCTTCGTGGTTAAATGAAAATGTTAAGGCGCAAGCGTGAGAGATGGGTCGTAGACGCATCTCCGACACTTGAATCGTAACCACAGCTTGATATTTTGGAGGCATGTGTGGCTAATCGTAAGAAAGTAACCATCATCGGGGCTGGATTTGTTGGTTCAACCTGTGCACACTGGTTGGCAAGCAAAGAACTCGCCGATGTTGTTTTAGTCGATATTGTTGAGGGCATTCCTCAAGGCAAAGGCTTGGATTTACTGCAATCAGGGCCAGTTGAAGGCTTTGATGTCAGCGTGATCGGCACCAACAGCTATGAAGAAACCACCGATTCAGATGTGGTGATTTTGACCTCAGGTGCGCCACGCAAACCAGGCATGACCCGCGAAGATTTGCTCAAAATCAACGCTGAAATTACCAAATCAAATATCGAAAAAGTTGCCAAAACCTCGCCCAACGCTTGTATCATTGTGGTCAATAATCCAATGGACACGATGACCTACCTCGCCCGCGTGGCTTCTGGCTTCCCCAAAGAGCGCGTGATGGGACAAGGTGGCGTGTTGGATGCAGCTCGCTATCGCACTTTCTTGGCGCAAGAATTGAATGTTTCAGTTGAAGATATTCAAGCCATGTTGATGGGCGGTCACGGCGATGAAATGGTTCCATTGCCACGCTTCACCACGGTTTCTGGGATTCCCGTAACCGAATTTATCAGCGCCGAACGCTTGAACCAAATCGTCGAACGCACCAAAAAGGGCGGCGGCGAAATCGTTTCATTGCTCAAAACTGGCTCAGCCTACTATGCTCCAGCCGCTGCTACCATCCAAATGGTTGAAGCGATCTTGAAGGATAAGAAGCGCGTTCTGCCAGCCGCCGCCTACCTCGAAGGCGAATATGGCATCAACGATCTCTACTTCGGCGTGCCAGTCGTCTTGGGCGCTGGTGGTGTTGAAAGAATTCTCGAATTGCCATTGAGCGACGACGAAAAGGCCTTGATGTCCAAATCAGCCGACTTGGTTCGCAGCTCAGTCGATACCTTACGCACCTTGATCGATTTCTAATTGATCGTTTGGTTGCAAGCAGCGCTGTGGTTTTTTGCCACAGCGCCCTTTTTTAAACAATGACACTTGAAACTGCCCAAAATGCGCGTTTGCGTGGCGATTATGCGAGCGCTATGCAGATATTGAACCAACTGCTCGCCGCCGACCAATCCAATCTGGCAGCGCTGGTTGAGCGTGGCCGCGTATATGCCGAATTGAATGATCGTGAGCAGGCCCAAGCGCATTTTGACCAAGTTTCGTTTGCCGACCCCGAAGGCGAGCTTGGTGATGTAGCACGAGTTGAATTACTGCGTTTGCTGGCTCCGCCAAAAATCTTGTTTCCCCCTCACCGCAGCCAACCTTCCGAACCCAAAACCCCGCCCAACCCTTGGGCTTTGCGCTTAGTACTGGTTTTAGTGTTAATCAGCCTAATTTGCTCAATCGCTGGCATCGGCCTGACCCGCAAGAACGTGCAGCAGCGCTTTATTCAGGTCACGCCAACCGTTGGGGAAAGTATAAAGTATGAAGTATGAGGGAAGATCAAAAGTCAGAAGTCAAAAGTCAAAAAGACGAGGCTTTAACGCAGAGCGAATGAGAGTCTATTGGCTGAAGGCTATAGGCTACAGGTTTTAATGTTTCCAAGTTATCGCCGATACCCCAAAGCCAATAACCATTTTTTAGCCACGAATTGCACGAATTACACGAATCATATTCCGATAGCGAAAAGCCTTCAGCCAATAGCCATCTTTCCCTATGTTCTATGCTCTATGCTCTATGCTCTTACTCAGGGTAAATCACGATTAGCCAGCACCAGCACTTGCTCAGTCAAATCGGCAAGCCGTGAGTCGATGGTTTCGGGGCGAATCGCTAGGTCGTCGCGCAAGTAGTTAATTTGCTCGTTGAGGCCTTGGATGGCAGCGCGAACTTCATCGCTCACTAAGGGGAAGGCTGCATCTAAATCAGCTTGGGCCAAATCGAGTTGCGCTTCAACATTACTGGTTTGCAAATCGTGGTGGGCGATCCGCGCATTTTGAATGCGGATGGTGGCCCGCAACAAGTGCAAACTGCCAACCGTAAACTCCAAATCGCGGCGCAGCGTCACCAACTCCAACGAAATCGTATCTTCGGGGAAGACGATAACCGTGGGTGTGGCTGGTAGCGGGGTCGGCGCAGGTGCGGGCAGCACTTCGGTGGCAGCAGCCTTGAGCACAGTTGGAGTAACTACTTGGATGATGGTTTGGGTGGGTGGGTCAGGTTGGAGGGCCAAAGCCAACAAGCCGCCCAAAAAGGCGGCCAGCAATAAAGGCAACGTCGCCCGCAGCACAGCGACCAGTTGTTGCTGAGAGGGGCGACGTAGCATCACTTACTTTTGTTGCTCCATCTGGTTGGCCAACAGCAAGGCCGAGGCAACTTCGCGCATCGACTTGCGGGTATTCATGCTCAACTGCTGAATCTTGCGGAAGGCTTCCGATTCCTTCAGCCCTTGAGAATCCATTAACATACCCTTGGCGCGTTCGATAATCTTGCGAGTTTCGAGCGTTTCCTTCAGGTCGCCGACTTGTTGTTCGAGGGTCAGGAACTCTTCAAAACGGGCGCGGGCAATTTCGAGTGCTGGCATCAAATCGCTATCGCGAAAGGGCTTGCTGAGATACCCCACAACACCAGCGTCGCGGGCGCGCTCGACCAACTCTTTGTCGCTGTGGGCGGTCAAGAGCAAGACCGGGGCAATTTTCTCTTCAGTCAGCACTTTGGCTGCCTGGATACCATCCAGTTTGGGCATTTTGATGTCCATCACCACTACGTCGGGGCGTAGTTCGCGGGCAAGGTTGATAACGCTCACGCCATCACCAGCTTCCCCAACGACAAGATAGCCGAGGCCAACTAACGTTTCACGCAGATTCATGCGAATCAGCGATTCGTCATCGGCGATGACAATGCGTGTCTGTGGCATACGGTTTCCTCCGGGTGCTTAATCGGTCATCGTAGCTTCGATGAATGTACGCAAGTATAGCATGCTGCGGTATTCAGGGCAAGCAACCATAATGAGTAAATTGGCCTATCTAATGGGCTAAAATGTTCCACAGCGCTTAATCCTTATGGTATAATCGACGGTAATGATTGTAGCTTCGCTAGGATTAAGGAGCGTGCAATGCAAAAAATCGAGTTCATTGCTGAGGTCGCTGAACGCACCGGCATTTCTAAAAAAGAGGCACGCCGCGTTGTCGATGCTATGTTGGATGTGGTCAGCGAGCGCTTGCAAGCTGGCGAAAAAGTGGTCTTGACTGGGTTTGGTACCTTTGAAGTCCGCGAGCGCCAAGCTCGCCAAGGGGTCAACCCCAAAACCCGCGAACGTATGACAATCGAAGCTACCAAAACCCCTGGCTTTTCGGCCAGTAATAGCTTGAAACTGCTGGTTCGCCAAGGCAAGCCTGAGTAGCACGCGTCGTAGCAGATGTTGCTTTGAGCGACCGCCAATTGCTTGCGGTCGCTTTCTTGTGTTATAACCCTAGGGTGATAATGTTTTCACGATTCTTTAGTCGAAAGGGGTCTCACGTGGCCGCAAAACAATGGAAGTCAGCGCCAGCGATGTCGATTGACACCACCAAGCACTATGTCGTCACCATGGAAACAACCAAAGGCACCATCAAAATTGAGTTGTATCCTGAGTATGCACCCAAAACGGTCAATAACTTTGTGTTCTTGATCAACGAAGGGTTTTATGATGGCATCGTCTTCCACCGCGTGATCTCAAACTTTATGATTCAAGGTGGCGATCCAACTGGTACGGGCACCGGTGGCCCAGGCTATCGCTTCGAAGATGAATTCAAGGGCAATCCACTCAAGCACGAAACCTGTGTGCTTTCGATGGCTAACGCCGGAGCCAATACCAACGGCTCACAATTCTTCATCACCCATAGCCCACAACCCCACCTCGATGGCCGCCATACCGTATTTGGCAAAGTCACCGAGGGCCAAGATGTGGTCAATGCAATTCGCCAAGGCGATAGCATGACCAAAGTAACCGTCAGCTAAATAAGGTTAAACATCTATTACCCCCAGAGATCAAAAGTTACTGGGGGTAATGGATTTAAGGTAATTTTTGGGGAACAAATTCAAGATTTAATATTTTAATTTTGTTTGCATTAGGCTCTGTCTGATAATTCAGGATGCCTGCATGGATGGGGCAAGGGTACGAACCAATCGTTGAATCATGACCAGATGGACAAATCCGCGCTCGTTCAGCGCCAGTTTCTCAAACCGTGTGGCCACTGAACGACACTCTTAAAGTAAAGCCTGAATTAACCATGAAACCAAAGAACCTAGCAATCGCTGTTGATTGGTTAGACATAGAACATGTGCCCAGCAAACAAAACCACCATGAAATCTGCTGACACTCATGATGGTTCCTAGAAATTTGGCAAATGAGAATATCCCAACGTACTAATAAAGTGATTTTAGGGCAATCGTCACTCCATCTTGCAAGCTGGCAACAGTGGTTACAGTGCTAAAATCAATCCCCAAACTCACCAAAGTTTGGGCAACATCAGGCCGAATTCCGGCGATAATTGTTCGAACCCCCAGCAAACGCGCCGCTGCCGTGGCTTGGATTAAGCGCCGCCCAAGCTCGGTATCAATTGTTGGAACCCCTGTTACATCTAAAATGGCAATTTTGGCGCGATGCTGGCTAATTCCATTCAGCAAAGTTTCTTCAATGCCCTCGCTGGAGTTGGCTAATTGCTCGCCAATTAATGGCATTACTACAGTTTGTTTAAGCACCGGAATAACGGGCAAGCTTAGTTGGCGCAATTGGTCGCGCAAAGCCGCCTGAGCGGCTTGTTCGGCTTGAATTTGGCTATCGCGCTGGCTAATTTCGGCCAGGCTTTGGCTTAATTGAGCATTCAGTTGCTCACGTTGCAGCGCCAATTCACGCTCGTTGGCTAATTGCTGAGCCAACTTGGCCTCAGTTTTGGCTACTACGGCAAACGCCCGTTTGGCCCGCCCAACCAATAAATGCACGGTTGTGGCAATAATTCCTAGCACAAGCAATTGGCAGAAAAAATTAATCAATAAGGCCGATTTAGGCACTAAAAATCTAATTGGAATAAGCCCAGTCAACTCGCCGCCAATAATAATCGAAAGAATAATTGATGATGCAACACAAATAACGGTGGTTGCTCGTGAGGTATTTAATACAATTGTGGCAATTAATGGCGGAACTTGAAACAAAACCCAGACCGAGCCATCAACTTCGCCAATAATTGGCCCAGTTAACGAAAGCATCAAAGTAATTGAGGCTAGATTAATATAAATCAGCCATTCGACATAGCGCGAACGCCGCAAGGCAAACGTAACAGCCAACATTGTGCCAACAATCGCACAAATGCTCAAGCCAATTTGTACTTGTTGGCCGTTGCCAGCAACCAGCAAAATCAGCATAACGGCCAACAACGCTAAACCTTCAACCAAACTAAACAACTTAATCCGTTGCTCATTCGAGGTTTGCAGCATATCTTCAATCTGACGGGGCGGGGCGGTGGTTTCTGCCATAAATTGCCTCGGGTGCAAGATGTTGTTGCTGCATCCTACCATTATTTAGCCAATTTGTGGATTGACAACACCACTAGACTAGGGGGGATTTTTCCACTATCAACAAGGAGCTAACTATGCGCCGCTTATTTGGGCTATGTTGTTTATGTTGCTTGCTAGCTGGAAGTTGGTCAAGCCGCTCAAGCGTTGGCCGGACAAATCAACTCTTTCCTCCCGCTGAGTTACCGCAAGGCGTGGCTGTGGGCGATGTAACTGCTAGCAGCGCGGTGCTTTGGGCACGTTCCGCCAGCCTTGGCTCGGTTAGCTTTGAATATAGTCTCAACGCCAATTTTAATCCAGTGGCTGGCTCGGCCACAGTTAGCATCACCGACACGATGCAACCAGCCAAAACCAGCATTAGCAATTTACAACCTGCTACTAGTTATTTTTATCGTGCTACAACGCTCAGTAATGCATCATTTGCTGGTAAATTTCGCACTGCCCCCGCCAACGGAACCTATAGCAATTTACGCTTTGGTGCAAGCGGCGATCAACAAGGGGCACTCGCGCCGTTTCCAGCTTTAGCTAACGCCGATCAGCGCGAACTTGATCTGTTTATTCATCTTGGCGATTCAATTTATGCTGATATTGGTTCGCCTGTGTTGGGCACAACCGCCAAAACTTTAGCCGAATTTCGCTTGAAACAGACCGAAAGTTATAGCACGCGGCTGAATTTGAACACGCTGGCCGATTTACGCGCGACCACCGCATGGCTAGCGACAACTGATGATCATGAAGTTGCAAATGATCACGCTGGTGGAGCTTCGCCGAGCAGTGATCCACGCTTTTTGCCCACCAATGCCAGCTACATCAACGATACTGATTATTTTGAGGCAGGCTATCAAGCTTTCGTCGAATATAACCCAGTTAATGCGCTGTTTTATGGCGCGACTGGCGATCCACGGACTGCCAATGAGCGCAAACTCTACCGCTACCAACCTTATGGTAATACGGCGGCCTTTTTTGTACTCGATGGCCGTTCATTTCGCGACCAAAAACTTGCCGCGCCCAACAACACGCCCTCAGAAATTGTGGCCTTCTTGACCGCCGTATTTAGCCCAACCCGCACCTTGCTTGGTCAAGCCCAACTCAGCCAACTCGAAACCGACCTTCTGGCAGCCCATAAAGCCAATATAACTTGGAAATTTGTGATCGTGCCTGAGCCAATTCAAAACCTTGGCACGGCAGCGGCCAACGATCGCTTTGAGGGCTATGCCGCCGAACGCAGCCGCATTTTGAGCTTTATCAATGATCATGCAATTGAAAACGTGGTGTTTATTGCCGCCGATATTCATGGTACGGTTGTCAATAATTTAAGCTACCAAACCGCCGCAGGCCAGCCGCAAATCCCCACCAGTGCCTGGGAAATTTCGGTTGGTTCGGTCGCCACGACCTCGCCATTTGGCATGCGAGTAGCATCAGGAGCCTTATCAACCGGAATTATTACCCCAACCACGTACAATAATTATTTACAACTACCCAATAATCAACAGGATGCAGCGGCGGAAGGTTGGCTCAACACCGTATTAAATGTGTTTGGCTACACGCCCGTGGGCTTGCAGGATGCACCGTTTGCTGAACGCACCACGCTCTTGCAAGGACGCTATTTTGCTGGTCACTATTTTGGCTGGACTGAATTTGAAATTAGCCAGCCCGACCAAACCTTGCGAGTCTCGACCTATGGCATCGATACCTATGGAACCAGCGATATTGCCAACAATCCAGGCGATGTGGTGAGCCGTGTGCCAGTGATCGTGCAGCAATTCGAGGTTGATCCCGTCGTCAGCATCTCGCCAACGCTGATACTCAATTATTTGCCAGCAGTAACGAAGTAACGAGATAACAGGGACGAGGGCAACGAAACCGCGAATGCCGCGAAGAACACAAATACTTAGCTGGGTTGGAATCCTGAATATCCCAGATATTTCAGCGTACCAATCAACCACAACTTAGTGTTTCTTCGCGGCATTCGCGGTTAACTATTCGTACTCTTCGCGGCCTTCACGGTTAACTATTCGTGCTCTTCGTGTCCTTCGTAGATCAAAAACTATTTAATGGTCATTGGCAGATACACATCGTGAATGCCGACGGTGAATGTGCCCATCACATCTGGCCCTTGTACCCCGCCATGATCATCGGTGGCATACAACTCGATGTTATAGCGACGACCAGCGGCGCTAGCCTTGAAGCGCACTGTAAAATTCACTTGCATGCTAAAGCCTGTTGGCCCACTGCCAGCAAAGTTGCTATCCGCCAAATCGAGAATAGCGCTATCGCTCTCCAACGGATCGCTGCTGCCAGCCGTGGCATAACCAAGCACATCGCCATTAGCATCGAGCAGGCTAAATGTGCCCGAAACGCCTTCGGTAAAGCGTGCCCACAAAGCCACGCCATCGCTATCAACCAAGCGCAAATCGAGGTGCTCGATAATTCGCCATGGATCGGTGGTATGCGTCCAGCTTACATTGAAGGTTGTTTGTAAATCGACATCAGTGCCGCCAATGTTGGGCGTGATGCTGCTCAAGCCAACGATCCCGACCGAAACGCCCAAGGTTACGCTGTTGGAATCGCCGCCGCCTGGCGTGGGGTTGCGCACCAAAACCGAGTATGTACCTTGGCTGGTGGTTGCGGCCATACTAAATTCTAGCCGATTGCTGTTAATGAAGGTTGTCGTACGCTCAACCCCAGCGACCACGACCTTGGAATTGGCCACAAAGCCCGTGCCATTGACCGTAATCCGCACTGCTGGCGGTGGTGGGAAACCAATCGGCTGGCGAATAAAGCGATTTGGCGTGATGTTGCTAATTGTTGGCACTGGATTGCCAGGCACAATCACCTGCGTTGTAACGCTACGGCTATTGTTGCTTGGAAAGGCCTCATTCGCAGGCGACGAAGCTGTGCCCGTGCTACTAATTGTGCCAACTTGGCTGGGCGTAGCATTAATTGTGATATTGGCGCTAGCATTGGCCGCCAGCGTACCCAAATTACAACGCAAGGTCGTGGAATTGGGGAAACTACATGAGCCTTGTGAGGTTGTAACCTGACCAAAAACCAATGTATTAGCAAAAGTTTGTTCGTACACGACGCTGCTGGCGCTGATCGTGCCCAAATTGCTGACGGTGGCTTTATAGCTCATAGGATTGCCAATCGTCACTGGATCAGGCGATTCGCCCAGTTTGAGGCTCAGATCAACCTCGGGTTGTCGCCATTCAGCAAAGCGATGCGACACTTTATCGCCAGCCCGATCAAAACGCCCGCCAACATACAAATTATCGCCATTGACAGCTAAGGCTCCAACTTCGCTATTTTGCAGGTTGCCAGCCGCAACCCCACTACCTAGCGCATTCCAAGTTGTGCCATTCCAACGCGCCACATGATTGACCGTCAAGCCATCCATGCGGCTGAACAAACCACCAGCATACAAATCGTCACCGCGCACAGCGAGACTAGTAACGTAGCCATCGGTGCCAGTGCCAAGCGCCGTCCATGCCAAACTACTGTGGTTAAGCAGGGCAATCGCGCGGGTGTTGGCAACCCCACCAGCACTAGTAAACCGCCCACCTACAGCGATGGTCGTGCTGTTGACATCGGTTAAAGCTAGTACCTCATCATCAGTACCAGTGCCAATTGCTTGCCAGGTTGTGCCGTTCCAGCGGGCGATATTGCTGGCAGGCACAACACCAGCGTTGGCAAACAAACCGCCAGCATAGAGTTGGTTCGATTTGAACAACAAACTATTGACAGGGCCATCAGTGCCAGCGCCGACAGCTTGCCATGAACCGCCACTTAAACGGGCAATCCGATTGGCGGGTACACCATCAACTAGCGTAAATTCGCCGCCGATGTAAATATCGCTGCCGCTGACCGCAACCGCATTGACCCGACCATTGATACTGGTTGCGAGGGCAGTCCAGGTTGTGCCATTCCAACTAGCTACGCCTGCGGCATCAATCCCGCCAGCCTTGGTAAACTCACCCACGACAATCAAATCAGTGTTGCGCAACGCAAGATCTCGCACATCATCGTTGACTCCACTATCACTGGAGCCAGTCAACGGTGACCAAACTCGATCGACAGGATCAAAGCGAGCGATATTATTGAGCAAGCGATTGCTGCCTAGATCAAAGCGCCCAGCAGCAATAATTTCGCCAGAACGTGGTTGAATGGCAAAAACTTTGGCGTTGGAGCCTTCGAGGCCACCAGCCAAGGGGAAAAAGCGATCAATCGCGCCAGGCAAGAAGCCCTGTTGTGGCACAACCATACCCACAAAATTCAATTCCATGCCATGGGCTGTGCCAAACGCCCCAGCAATAAAGAAGGTATCGCTGCCGCTACCCAAGCGTTCAGCGCGTAAAATTGCCCCGTTTGTGCCAAATGCGTTGGTGGCATTCGGTACAGGCGACCAGATATTACCATCCCAACGGGCGATGTTGGGCGAGAAAACGCTATTGCCGTTGGGGTTGATGCCGCTGCCAAAATTGCCCATCACATAGGTAAAATTGGCGTTCTCGACAATCCCACGTACATCGCCAGTCACCCCACGCCCAGCCATGGCGGCCCAAGTATTAGCGCCAGTCCAAACTGCTGCACCACCAACGTTGGTAACAGTGCCAGCATTGCTAAAACTCCCACCAACGACCACCATATTTGTGCCACGGAAATCAATAAAACGCACAGCACCGTTGACTCCATTGCTGCTGCCAGTGCCAAGGCTCTGCCAAGCCGAGCCTGTCCAGATCGCTACGTTGTTAGCAGTGCTGCCACCAGCCGAGCTAAACGTGCCACCAGCCACAAGTTGGTTGACATTGGCCGGATTGATGGCTAAATCGAGCACTTGGGGAGTTGTACCACCGCTGATCCCGCTGCTTAATGCCGACCATGTGCCATTGCTGAATTTAGCGATGCGATTGGCGCTCACCCCATCAATTGAGCTAAACGTTCCACCAACGTACACCACATCGCTGCCAGCGACCTGTTGCACCAAAACCGCAGTAACAGCTCCATTGACGTTGGTTGCCAAGGCCGACCATTGACCTGTGCCAGAATTCCAACGAGCAATGCCATCGGCGACAATCCCACCAGCACTGCTGAATGAGCCAACCACATAGACCGAACCGCCAGTTGAGGCATCGAGATCATCAACTGGGCCGTTAACGCCACTGCCCATTGTATTCCAATGATCGCCATCCCAAAAAGCCACCCGATTAGCACTGATGCCAGCGATCCGATCGAACAAACCACCAACAAATAAATCGCCCGATTGCGAACTGATGGCGCGAATCGTGTTATTTGCCCCAGCGATCAAGCCGGTATTATTCCAAAATTGATCATCGGCAACAGCCTGTACTTCTTCAGGAGCGACAAAAACCTGAGGTTGCGCTTGCGCGGCGGGGAGATTAAAACGAACGATAAGTGCGGCGAGCAAAGTGAGTTGAAGCACCAACCGTGGCATGGAACCCTCCTTAGCGACACATACTACGCTAAGCAGGATATTGATTAACTATCACGCAACTATCACGTTGGTATCACGCCATAACTCGCAATTACTAAACTATTGTGACAAATTGCGATCCAGAAGGTGAAAATCAAACATCAACCCCCGATCAATCAAGTATTAATCCTTTACTCTAAATGGATATGGTAGGATGAGCGCTCTAGCGTGAGGAATAGCAATGCGATTGTTGTATAAATATGGCCTCGTAGCCTTGATCGCTTGGAGTATAACCAGTTGTTCTCAATCTGATATTCAAGAAGTAATCAAGCCAAGTGCTACCAGCACCCCGATTATCGCGCCCGACACCGCCGCGCCAGCCACAAGCGAGAATCAGTGGCAAAATTTAGAGCCAGGCTTGGAGTTTCGCGAAATTGGCTATGATATTACCAATGTGCAGATTTTACGGGTTGATCCAGCTCATTTTCGCTTGCGAGTTGGCTACGATGTGGCCAGCCCAGGCCGAGTGAGCGAATGGGCCGCCGCGCTCAAACCAGTGGCCGTCATCAATGGTGGTTATTTTGATCCGCAAGGCCGAGCAACCGCGCTGACAATTTTTGATGGGGTCGTCAATGGTACATCCTACGATGGCTTTGGCGGGATGTTGGCAGTCGATAGTGCAGATACATGGTCGCTACGTTCGTTGCGCGAACAACCATATGATAGTAGCGAAGTGTTAAATCAAGCCCTGCAATCGGCTCCGATGTTGGTGGTGCATGGTGCAGCGATCGAGCAGCCCAACGACGATGGTGATCGAGCACGGCGTAGCGTGATTGCGCTTGATCAAACTGGGCGTTTGTTGATCATTGTGTGCAGTTGGCCCAGTTTTACCCTGACTGAGCTAAGTCAATGGTTGGTCAAGCAAGATTTGGCAATTGATGCAGCCTTGAACCTCGATGGTGGCTCCTCAACAGGTTTAGTTGTTGAGAGCGAAAGCCGTGCATTTAAGCTTGATTCGCTGGTACGCGTGCCCCAAGTGCTGCTGGTTGAACGGCGTTAATGCCCTAATCCCTTTCGCCTTTCAAAGTTTAAGCGCGGTGATGGCGCACCTGTTCTGCTTGTACAGATTCAGCAGGTGCGCCATCCATTCAGAAGGCGATACAGAAGGGTTATGGAAACATTTACCCTTGCGTGAAAAACAATACCGCGACCACAATCAAAAACAACAACACCCAAGCCCCAGCATAGATCGCAGTGAACTACCACGCCCACGAGGGGCGTGGCTTCTGCCTTCAACGACAGCTACCAGCGTTTCGCTGGATTTACACCATCTCCAGCAGCGTTTTGGCTTTCCGTTGTCCCAACGGCAAGCAGGCGTAGCCCTTCATGCAAAATATTGATTGCGGCGTTGACATCGCGATCATGAGTCGTGCCACAGGTGGGGCATGTGCACACGCGATCCGCCAACATCAACGCGGTTTTGGTCTGGCATCGGTGGCAAGTTTTCGATGAGGCGTAGAACCGCCCAACCTTAATCACCCGCCGTCCGTGCCATTCTGCCTTATCTATCAACATCTGCATGAAGGTACTGAGGGCGGCATCGCTGAATGATTTAGCCAGCTTGGTTTTCACAAGGCCTTTAATATTCAGGTCTTCGATGCACACCACGTCGAATCGTTGAACCATCCCCAACGCATGCTTATGGAGCCAATCGGTGCGTTGGTTACTAATTTTTTGATGGACTTTGGCAACGCGCTTACGTGCTTTTAAGCGATTCTTACTGCCCTTTTGGGTACGAGAGAGTTTCCGCTGAGCATGCGCTAGTTTTTTCTGGCTGCGGCGGTAGAACTTCGGTGGTGCAGTTTTTTCACCCGTTGACAGCGTGGTGAAGGATTCAAGCCCTCCATCAATGCCCACAGGTCGATCAGCCGTTGGTTGAACATCAGGGCGGTCAATGTGGCAAACAAATACCACCCACCATGCGCCGGTGGCATCCTGTTTGATCGTTGCGCCCTTCGCTGTTCCCATGAGCGGACGATGAATGATCGCCTGCATCAGCCCGATTTTTGGCACGCTGATGGTGCGTTCATTAACCACAACCACGCCTTGTGGAAAGCGGAGGCTGTGCGGCGTGATTTTGCGTGCTTTGAAATGCGGATACTTGGCGCGTTTGGCGAAAAAATTGGTAAAGGCCGTTTCTAAATCCATCAGCGCTTGTTGCAACGGTTGCGAATGGCAATTACGCAAAAAGGCCGTTTTGGGCTGACGTTTCAGGTCAACCAGCATCGCTGCAAGCCGTTGATAGTTCAGTCGTTGACCCGTTGCTTGGTACTGGGTTTGTTTGCAGTGCAACGCCCAATTCCAGACAAAGCGCCGACAGCCTGCCCACTGCACCAAGGTGTTTTGTTGGTCAGCGGTAGGATACAGGCGATATTTGTAACAACGGGTCACCGTTCGCATGATCAAGCTTCCTTTTGATGAGCGATGTACATAGCGATAGTTTGGGCGGAAACTGTTCCCGCCGAACCATCACCTAGCGGGTTCCCGACACCCATCTGTCCAAAGCCCACTACCCCAAAAATGGCGACGCTTGAGCGTTGGGAACGTGCGAAACCCATCTACAGCAAGAATGCTTTTCAGTTAAGTAGCTTTCGCCTTCGCTAGAGGAACTGGCATAGCTGATCAATTTGCCGTTCAGCTACAAGGCAACGTCTTTGGTAATACGGTCGTAGCGGATTGCTTTGCTGTACGTAGTCATGGCCTTGGTTCCTTTCAGTATGTGGTGTCGCAGCAGCAACACCATCAATTAGCTATATAATAATTATAGCATATCCCAATGTACAATGTCAACTAGCTATTGCGAAAATATAGTATATTCGCTATCATTCTCTCAACTTAGATAGGAGTTAACAGAATGGCACGATGGCGCCTACGGGAAATCGCGGAGCCAGAACGATGGACTGCCCGAAAACTCGCTATAGCGACAGGGTTGGCTTATAACACGGTTTGGGGTATCTGGACTGGCAAGAGCAAACGCGCCGATCTGGAAACCCTGTCAACACTGGCAGCAGCACTGAAAGTTCATCCACGAGACCTGATCGGGAATGGCGAGGATACTGGGGAGACGGAAGAATGATATGCCCTCGCACCGCTGCTACGGTCGAGGGCGTGGCTCCACCGAACCAAGGAAGGCATAGCGACGGCTAGTATAGCCGATAATGGCCGTTGTTTTTGACTGCATGAGATATACTATGTTCCACGCAGTCAAAACAACCGAACCACGTTTGATTGCTATTTCTCTCTTTAACTACTCTTCGTCAGAACTGGCACGCATGCATCCCACGCGGGGAACCCACCACGTGGGTCTTGGGGCGGGGTGTTCTGCGGCGTTCCGTATAAATTGGCTGACGCTGGCCCCAGTTTTGCCGTTGTATTGCAATTTGCACTGCGGGCATTTGACCAAATTAACCATTTTTGGGCCAACGATGCCGCCCCACCAACTCATCGTTACTTTGTTGGGTAGTGGGTTTTGGCAACGTGGGCATGGCACATATGGCGAGCTTGGCGGCACCTGATACATCATCACTCCTCAAAACGATATTGATCAACATCGCATAATGGCCGAAAGCCAATCGCTTGATAGATCTTATTCGAGGTTGGGTTACTTAAATCGGTAAAGAGCATACAAAAACCAAAGCCTTGGTTCAACAGCTGTTGGCTTAATGCGGCCACTGCATTGCTAGCGTAACCCTTACCCCGAAATTGGCGTGGGGTAGAAACTGCGCCAATACAGATGCCATTCACCGTTGGGCGACTGGAGCCAAGCGAGGAAACCGGCTTACCATCAACTTGCCAATACCAAGCGCTGCCCGTAGCAATTTGGCGCTCGGCCACTGCCCGACTATCCCAAGCAGGCTCGTTGGGTACGGCTTCGGCATGAAACGCCGCCAGCCACTCAGCCAACCATTCAACATCGGCATTGGTAGCCTGTTTGAGCGACCCAGCAACCGGGGTTGGTGGAATAACTTCGGTCAACGTATAAACACGTTCATGCATACTCAACAGAGGTTGTCTACCAGTTTTAGCTTGCCAAGCCTTGCAGAAAGCAGTAGTCGTTGCAGTCGCACTAAATACCCCATTAGGGGCAATGTTCTGACTAAGCAAGTAATCGGCTAAGGCTTCAGTGGCTTGGTCGGCTAAACTAGCATCACGCAAGGCCGAAATCGTCAGTGCATTCGGCGAGGTCATGACTGATACCCCAACCACGCCTTGCTCATCGCGAATTGCGGCGAAAAATGGCGGATTGGCAGGGAGCCAACCATTTTGAATACGCATACTCAGACCAAGCGGCAGATTATTCTCCGCTTCGTGCTGCAACAGAAATTCACGATGCTCATGGATAAACGTATCAACTGAAGAATATTGTTCGACACGCATACATCACCCTCACTAAGCTAGCTGTATGCTGAGTGAGGATAGCGCAAACCAACATCAAAACCATCGTGCTTAAGCAGCAATTTAAGCGGCCAACAAGAGATTTGCAGGCTCGCTGGCTACCGTTAAATCAAGCCGCAGCCAATCGATTGTGCCTTGCATCCAAGCCCGCAGATTTTCGATATAGTCGCTGACCACCAGTTCGAATTCGCCGTAGTGCGGGCGTTCGGCCACAATCCGCTCAAAGGCTGCCACTTCGCCATAGCACATTTGCTCAACCCGCTCGATCGCCCGACTCCAAGTGCAATGCTCTCGCTGCTTGACCAACACAGCAATATTTTGTGGCTCTGCAATGGTTAGATCACGCTCTAATGAAGCAATATCATGCATCCAACACACCACATTGTTGGTGATTTCGCCCAAACTTTGAAAGGTTGGATCTTGCTTGACCGAGGGTGGCAATAATTCAGCCTGAGCAAAATCGACAAAATCGAGCGAACTCGTCGCTGCACCGATGCGTTGGTGTAATTCAACCGCTAGTTGGTTGTTGATGGTCGGTTGGTAGGCATTGCAATACACATCGTAAACCCAATCGTGCAGATAGGTGCTCAGCATTTGGCCAAAGCGCTCACGCCATTGGTTCGATGTCAAGCCAGCCATGCGTTGGCTCCAATCGGCAAACATCACCACCAACGGTTTTTGGGGATACAACGGGGTCGCTCCATTAAAAACATTAATCAGATCATTGGCAAGGCTCGCGACCAACTCGGGCTGCCCAGCCAACGAACGAAACCATTGATCTTGAAAAAACAGCCAGCCACCCCAATCGAGAATCAAACGCAAACGCTCACTACAGGCATGTGGGTAAACCCGCGCCAACAGTTGTGGTAGATGCAAACGCTGATAAAAGCCCCATTGATGTTTGGAGCTATGAGGCAATTGGCTCAACCATTGGCTATGTTCAGCATACACTGCTGCTAGGTGAGGGTTGAGTTTCGATGTAAAAGGTAATTGAATATTCACAAACACCACTTCACCTCCGCGAGTGATCAAAAAAACATTAAAATTATTATGCTGAAATTTCTTACTATTAACTATAGTGCGTTATTCCTAACCCAACCCCATGACATTCGGCAGGCCGGAGTGTGAGTATTGGCTAGGTTTAGAACATAGAGCAAAGAACATAGAACATATGGATAAGGCTATAGGCTATGGGCTAGCGGAACATTTTTCGTGAAATTCGGGCAATTCGTGGCTAAAAAAGAGATTTTAGCTTTAAGGACGATAATTCAACAATCCTATAAACCAAAGCCTAGCATCTATAGCCTTATCTATGTCCTTCGTGGTTTCATGCTTCGTGGATCAATCACTGCTAAATGGTACAATCGCCAGTAGTTTAGCGCCATTGCTTGGAGGATGACATGCGCTTTTGGCCATTATGGCTTATCTTGATAATCAGTGGTTTGGTTAGTTGTGGAGCTACTGCGCCAGCGTTGCCACCGATCGCCGCTAACCAACCAAATCAAATTTTGTTGCTCAACGAGCTGGATGGCGTAGGAGCTAATAGCACAATCACTGTGCTTGCTCCGGCGTTATTGAGCCAAGCCAAGCCTATTTTAGCCTCAGCGATTGAATTGGACGATCAGCCAATTGCCTACCAACCAACCTTGGCAATTCCCGCCCAAACCCTCGCAATAACCAATAGCTATGGCGTTTTGCGGGTAAATGGTGTGCTTAAAAGTAGCACCGAATTCGAGCCAATCACCGTCAAAGTGGTTGAACCAACCATCATGAGCCTTGGCGAGCTTAACCAAAACTTGGCAGTTTACAATAATCAAGTCTTGCGGCTCAATGGTACGTTGTTGCTCAAAGATCAAGCAGCCTTGTTGGTTGAAGAAGTTGGCAGCGGTGGCGTGCCGACCGCTAATGCCGCCCAAATTACGGTCGAGCAAATTCCCAGCCAATCGCCGCTTGTGCAACAACTGCCCAATCAACAAGGCAACATTCGTTATGGCCAAATCACGCTGGTTGGCATGTTGCGCGGCAAAAGCTTGCATGTGTTTTGGGTGGAAGCCCAGCCCTGAGCTAGAAAAAGGCATGATTTTAGCTCGTTTGCAGGCCAGCAAAACGGGCTTTTTTTAATGTGCTGAATGTGCTACGCTCGATGTTAAAAACTGTGTTCAGGCTGCGAGGCGATGCATGAAAGATTCCAAGTCGATGCCACTGATGCCGACTGCAAGCACACCCCGATCAACCGCTAGTTTCTTACAGGAACTGGTGAATGAGCCTGTGCCCAGCAGCCCGATTGTTAACCTGCCCCGCCGTACAGCGCCAATGGGAATGTACGAACGTTGGTTGAGCACCTTGGCCTATCTGAGCATTATCGGCTTGGCAATTTTGATTTGGTGGATTGGGGCACAGTTTACCTTGGCATTTTTGGCTGGGCTAGGCTTGAATTTGGCGTTGCTTGGCACGGCTCAATGGTTTATCCCAATCGTCATTACAGCAATCGAAGTGGCCTGTTGGCCGCGCCGCGCGATCAATCAACATGTATTGGCGGTGTTTGCCTTGGTTGGTGGCTTGGATTTAATTACCAGTGTGATTGGTTGTATGCGCTGGCTTAGCAACCAACAATTGCCACTCTCAACCGCCTGGCTCTGGATTTTAAGCCTCGCAATTGCCGCTTTATGTGCCTTCTGGCCCGAACGGCTAGCACGAGCAGCAGTTGGCGAATTAAGTCGTTTGTGGCGGTAGTTGAGGCTGGTAGCTATCGGAAATTTTCAAATTATGGGTGAGTGGGTTAGCTCAAGAGTAGATCGTTATCACGTTCCGAATCAACTATCCTATGGTTCATCGATGGATGCATGATGACCTCTGATTGCGCTTGAGGGGGTTCAGGGGGATTAAAGCCCCCTGCGTTTCCCGCCTTGAGGCGGGACGGAAGGGTGGTGATCACCCAAAGCCTATTGCCATCGTGGCCTTCAGCATATTGGGGAGGGCTGGCAACCCAGTAACGTCTACGAAGGGTGGTGATCACCCAAAAGCTATTGTCATCAGCCTATGATTAAAAACCACAAATACCCATGCTAGAAAGCGCTGGGTATTTGCGATTTTGTTCGAGACCAGACCAGGAAAACTATCGGAGGCTGCGTTGATTGTTGGCGTGTCGGTTCAGCAATCAACATGAGTATAATAGCACAAAAGTTCTATTTTGACAAGTAGTTTATGCATAATCATGGAGCCAATGTTTGAGGTTGCATCTGGATAAAGGTGGTTGGGTTTGGACGCTGAAGCACTACAAATTGGGGCATTGATTTTGGCTATGGCTTTGGTGGCCTTGATGTTTCGTCAGCGCTTTGGCCGCGATTGGCGCGAATTTCGGCTGTGGCAAGCCCAACAACGGGCGATTCAACCTGAGCCAACCAGCATCAGCCCATTTAAGCCCTTGGCGACCAGCCTCGATCCACGTACCTTGCCCGAAGCTGGCACGGCCCTGCTCAATCCGCCGCACGATCTACGAGTGTTGGCCCACGAATTGCGCCAAACCAATAAACGCTTTGTGCTGGCTTTAGGCTGGCGTAGTGTTCAGGGCGTGGTTTCGTTGGTGCATGGCTCGTTGATCGACGATTTTACCCATGTGCAAGTCAGCGGAGCAACTGGTTCGGGCAAAGATGGCTGGGTGCGTACCGCATTGCTCTATCTATGTCTCACCAATCCTGCTGAGCGCTTGCAATTGGCTTTGGTCGATGGCAAAGCAGGTTTGTCGTGGCTGGGCTGGCGCGAAAAAGCCCACGTTGGTTTATTTGCCGAAGCTGAGCATGAATTAGCTCCCGCCTTGACATGGTTGACTGAACAGCGATTGCAGCGCCAAAAATTGCTCAAAGCCGCCGAATGCGAGCGCTGGGAAGAATATCAAGGCCACGATCTGCCGTTGTTGGTCGTGTTTATCAGTGAATTGACCTTACTCGAACAAGCGATCGGAGCCAAACAACTTGAGCAATGGCTCAATAGCGAGTTGACCAGTGGTCGTGCCGCAGGCATTCGCTACATTATTGCGACCCAAACATTTAGCAATTTGAGCACGCGTTTTCGTTCGCAAATTAGCTTAGCAGTCGCTGGCTATCAGCCGCGTGATGATGCCGATGAGCCAAATACCACCCTGCCAACTAAGGCCTTCCCCAGTAGTGCCTTGCCACCGTCGCGTTTGCCTAGTCCACCCGCAGGCGCTGGCGTATTTAGCTGTGTTCAAGGCCGCAATGCCGTCACGGTGCGCACGAGCTTTATCGATAAAACCCAGCGCCAACAATTGCTGAGCCTCTTGCCCGACCGCCAACAAGCCTTGCCAACCCTCGAAGCTGCACCAACCAAAGCAGCTAGTTTGCCGATTGCCACCGACCAACCCTTGATTGCGCTCGCCCAAACCCCCAGCCAAAGCTACAATCGCTATGATTTGGCCCAACTTTTGTTGCAATACCTCAATCGCCCTGAACAATTGCTTGATGCTGAGCTTTTTCGCAATGCTTGCGGCATTGAATACAAACGTTTGCGTAGTTATGCTGGCGTGGCTCGCTTGTTTTGGGGCAAAGATGCTGCCCCCAATAAAAGCCGCCTGATCAAGCAAGCCCTCGAACGCCAAGCCACCCCCAATGAACAAGAAATGTTGGCCAATTTGCTGGGTACAGTTGCCTAGAACTCAATTGTGTGCTAAAAAGGTTGTTAAATCTTTCACAAAGAGAAATTAAATCAACACGCAGCAATCAACTCAAACGCGGTACACTTTCTGCAATGAATTGATAAGCGAACCACGATCAGTTGAGGAATGAGCGATGCAAACTCTGCAAGCAGGCACTATCGTACCGAATTTCACCCTTCAAACCGCAATGGGCGAACGATTTAGCCGCAGCGATCTCCGTGGCAAAGCAGCCCTCGTCATTGTGTTTTTGCCCGCCTACGATGGCTTAAATCCAACCTATTTGGCTAATCTCAGCACTGCCGTTCAGCGCTGGTCGCATGAACAAAAAGCTGTGGTTATTTCAGCCGAGGCCTTGCCGCCAACCGAAGGCTTAATCGTGCTGCGTGACCCAGAAGCCAAGGTCATTACCCAATTTTTGGGCGAAGGCAAGGGCGGTTGGTTTATCACCGATCGCTATGGCGAGTTGTATGCCCAAGGTCAAGCGCTCTCAACTGCTGATTTGCCCAAGCCCATGAGCCTTAGTGAATGGCTCGAATACGTCAATATGCGCTGTAGTGGCTAAGTTAAAGGCAGAAGTCAAAGGGCAAAAGGCAAAAACTACCAAAGAAATATATTCCTATTGCCAAAATCCCATAGCCAATAGCCACTTATAGAACTGAGATGAATATGGTTTATCCAACCGCTTCCAGCGATTAAGGCTGCTCCAGCTTTAATCGCTGGTTTGTTTTAGTTGGGGATCGGCAACTGGGGATTGGGGGTCAGATAGCTTAATTCCAATAGTTTCAAAATGCTGATCCCTGACCCCTAACCTCTGATCGCTCAATTAATTTTGGGTATTGACACACAGTGTGTCATTTGCGATAATAGCAGTCATGCGGCGCAGGATTGAATCAAAAAAACAAACATATAGGAGTGTGTTTATGATCAAGCAAGCGATGGTTCGTGGAATTGCAGGATTGACCTTGATTGGATTATTAGCAGCGTGTCAATCGGCGGAATCGACCCAACCAAGTGCAACGACGGCTCCAGCAGCGGCTCACACCCAAATGGCCCATACCAGCAACACCACCGCCAGTCAGCCAGCCAACAATCCAGCCCTTGATACGGCGCTTGATCCCAGCCGTGGGCAAGAAATTGGCTATGTGTATGAAGCATTTTTAAGCCCACACCAAGAGCCAGGCGAAGAGGAAGATGCTCCAGCGCTTACGCCTAATGAGCTACTTTCAAGCGCTCCATCGCAGCCCCGCGCCAATCGCACTTCACGTGGCCACGGTTTCTTGCGAATTACCAAAGATCTCAGCAAGGCCTATGTTGATGTTAAACTCGAAAACGTCAAACCCGAAGATGTGGTGATGTTTCATATTCACTGTGGCAAGCCCGATATCCTTGGCCCAATCTTGATCGACTTCGCCTTCTCGGGCAATATTCAAGAAAATTTGGCTGATGGGACGTTCTCGGTCGAGCTAACCAACACCGATATCGAAAAGGAAAGCGAAGCTGGTTCGGGCTTATTGGGCTTATTCACGGCTGGTTGTCCAATTGTGCCAGGCTTGCCCGACGAAGTTCAAACCATTTCAGGCATGCAGCACATTGCTGAACAAAGTGAGCTTTACTTCAATTTGCACACCAAAGGCCAAACCTTCTATGGTGATATTCGCGGCAAATTGCAACCAGTCAAAAATCCCTAAATTGGCCGAAGCAACGCTCCCTGCTCATATCTGGGCAGGGAGTTGCATTTAACAAATCAACCCCAAATGCGATATGCTACAATGCCTAAGCTAGTTTTGGCGAGAAATAGGGCTGTATGCAGATTGCAATTGATGCTAGTCGTTTGGCGGTTGGGCAGCGCACTGGCACCGAATCATATACAACTGAATTAGTGCGAGCGCTGGCTCAAACTGACCGTACCAACCACTATTGTTTATATGTGAATCAACTCCCCGCAGCGTTGCCCCCACTAGGCCGCAATTGGCGGATCAAGCCGATTCCTGCGCCGCGTTTATGGACGCACTTGCGGCTTGGCCCAACCTGGCAGCTCGATCGGCCAGATGTGGCGTTTGTGCCAGCCCATGTCTTGCCAAGTTTGCCGCCACGTCGCAGCGTTGTGACGATTCACGATTTGGGCTACGAGCACCATCCTGAATCGCACCCCGCTCGCCAACGGCTGTATTTGCGCTACTCAACCTTATGGAGCGCTCGTATGGCCAGCCAGATTATTGCGATCTCCGAAGCCACCAAGCGCGATCTTTTGCACTACACAGGCATTGCCGCCGAAAAAATTAGCGTGATCTACCACGGCGTGCACGAGCGTTTTTATCCTCATTCAAGTGAGCAAACCAAAGCAACTGCTGCCAAATATGGCTTACACGGCGAGTATTTATTATTTATCAGCACAATTCAGCCACGCAAAAATTTGGTACGCTTGATCGAAGCCTATGCCCAAGCCCGCCAACGCTGCCCTGATTTGCCGATTTTGGCCTTGGGCGGCAAAACTGGCTGGCTAACCGAACAAATTACCCAACAAGCTCAACAGTTAGGAATCAGCGATCATGTGGCCTTTTTAGGCTATGTAGCCGATGAAGATTTACCAACGCTGCTCAGTGGTGCGACAATCTATCTGTTGCCATCGCTCTACGAAGGCTTTGGCATGACCGTTTTGGAAGCGATGGCCAGCGGCGTTGCAGTGATTACCAGCAATGTCAGCAGCCTGCCTGAGGTTGCTGGCGATGCAGCCTTGTTGGTCGAGCCGACCCAAACCGCTGCAATTGCCGCAGCGATTGTTGAGCTTTGGCAAAACTCACAGCAACGCCACGATTTCGCTCAACGCGGCCTAGCATGGGCCAAACAATGGACATGGCAGCGCTGTGCTGAACAAACTTTAGCAGTTCTAACAACGGTTGGGCATCATGGCTCATTCTAAACAACGGTGGGTGGAGGAAGCATGCGCATCGAAGATTTAATCGGCAAGCAACTTGGGCGCTATAAGATTAACCGCATTCTTGGGCGCGGCGGTATGGCCGCAGTATTCGAGGCCGAGGATACAATTTTGCGTCGATTGGTGGCGCTCAAGGTGTTGTATGCCCAATATGTGGCCGATGCCAACCTGGTTGAGCGGTTTCGGCGTGAAGCAATTTTGGCGGCTCGCTTGGAGCATGCGCATATCGTGCCAATTTATGATGTTGGCGAATCCGATGGCGTGGTCTATATCGCCATGAAGCTGCTAACTGGGCAGTCGTTGCAAGATAGTTTATTAATTGATAGCACGTTGTCGCCAGAACGAGTTGGCGAAATTGTGCGGCAAGTTGCTAGTGCCTTAGATTATGCCCATGGTCGCGGGGTGGTGCATCGCGATATCAAGCCAGGCAACGTGATGCTCGATGCTGATAATCAAGTTGTTTTGACTGATTTTGGAATTGCCAAATCGCTTGATGCCCCCGGCCTTACTACCACTGGCGTGATGGTTGGCACGCCCGATTATATGGCTCCTGAGCAGATCGATAGCAAAATTGGCCCAGTTGATGCGCGAGCTGATATCTACGCGCTGGCAGTGATGGCCTATCGCATGTTGACTGGGGCACGACCATTCGATGGCTCGACAACTGATATTCTGCTGGCGCATCTTTCGCGTGTGCCCGAAGCGGCCTCGTTGCGCAACCCGCATGTGCCGCCATCGATTGATGCAGTGCTCAGCGCGGCGCTAGCCAAAAATCCTGCTGATCGGACTAAATCGGCAGGCTTATTTGCCCGCGCTTTGAATGAAGCAATTGGTTCGCCAACTGGGATCGCCGCAACTCCGCCACCTGGAGCCAAGCAAGCAGTGGTGATTCCGAGTGTGGCCGCTGAGCAAATTGTGGCCAAAGCTCAAGGGGCGACCCAAACATCAGCTATCACTCGCCGTAAACGCCCTTCAACATGGCCAATTCTCTTGTTAATTGGCTCGATTATTACCGGCGTGCTGATGTTTGTCACTGATACCGTTTTGGATAATCGCCAAGAGGCCAAACAGACCCTTGCAACTGAGGCTGCCGAACGCGGTCAGTATCAAACCCAAGTTGCCCAAATTGGGGTAACGCAAACCGCTTTAGCCGCTCAAATCGACCAAACAGCAACAGCAACCATGCCTGTTCGCAGCACCGCCACGCTTGAAGCGAGCGTCCCTAGCCCTACAGCTGAGGCTGCACAACCAAGCCAAGCTGCTCAAACAACCGCTCGACCCGTTGCAACCCAAGGAGTTCCAGTAGCATCAAGCCCTACAATTGCCCCAACCAATAATCCGCCAACCCCAACCGTGGCAACTCCAACGGTTTTGGCGGCCTGTATTGGACCATTGCAAGGTGGTTTTGGCACGCTTTGGCGCACAAATCCCAACATTGCTGAAGCGTTGGGCTGCCCAAGTAATGGCGAGGCCGCCAGTACTGCCTCAATTCAATATTTTGATGGCGGGATGATGTATTGGGTTGGCAATAGTGATCAAATTTATGTTTACTATGGCGCGGCGGCTAGCGGCTCGTGGCAAAGTTTTGCCAACCCCAACGATCCCTCATATGATGAACCGCGCGAAACCGCGCCTGCTGGCAAATTGGAGCCAATTCGTGGTTTTGGCACGCTCTGGCATACGATTAGTGCCATTCGCTCAGCATTAAGTTGGGCCAATAGCCCCGAATACCCAATTACTGGCGTGGTGCAATATTTTCCCAATGGCATGATGGTGTTCTCGCCAGCCCTCGAAGGTCGTCCCGACCGCATTTGGGTGATGACTAATGATGGCGGCTGGACGCGCTATACCGATCCAAATTAACCTCAAAAGGCAGAAGTCAAAAATCAAAAGAGCATGAAGTAAAAAAGTAGCGGTGCAGATAGAGAATGCTTATTGAACCCACAAAGGACACGAAGAGCACAAAGGTTTAATTTGTCGTTCTAAAGCATTTCGACGCAATTCAGGCATTCAGGCAATCCAATATTAGCGGCTTTCGTGTTCTTCGCGGTTTCAATATTTCTAGTTGCTTAGCATAACAAAATCCCCATGCTGCTCGGAAACAGCATGGGGATTGTTAGTTTTAGCAATTAGGCAGTTTTGGCCAATTGGCGCAGTACAGTGTGGAGAATCCCACCGTTCTTGTAGTATTCAACTTCAACTGGGGTGTCGATCCGCACGACAGCTTGGAAACTGAGTTCGCTGCCATCGGGGCGCACTGCCCGCACGGTCAATTCTGAGCGAGCTTGTAAATCGTCGTTGATACCTTCGACTGAGAAGCTTTCGTCGCCCTTCAAGCCAAGGCTAGCCGCCGATTCGCCAGCGCGATATTGCAATGGCAACACGCCCATCCCGACCAAGTTCGAGCGGTGAATCCGTTCGTAACTTTCGGCGATAACGACTTTTACGCCTAAGAGATAGGTGCCTTTGGCTGCCCAGTCGCGTGAGCTACCAGTGCCATATTCCTTGCCAGCCAAAATCACCAACGGCGTGCCACTGGCTTGATAGGCCATCGAGGCATCGTAGATCGATTGTTGTTCGCCGGTTGGGAAGTAGAGCGTATAGCCGCCTTCAACTCCATTCAACAACAAGTTTTTCAGGCGGATGTTGGCAAATGTGCCACGCATCATCACTTCGTGGTTGCCACGACGTGCACCATACGAGTTGAAATCTTGGGGATTAACGCCGTTATCGATTAGATACTTGGCGGCTGGGCTATTTTTGGCGATTGAACCTGCTGGCGAGATGTGATCGGTGGTTACCGAATCGCCCAACAAGGCCAAAACCCGTGCGCCCTTGATATCGCCGATTGGCGCTGGCTCAGGTTGCAAATCTTGGAAGAATGGCGGGTGTTGGATATAGGTCGAGTCGTTGTTCCAAGCATAGATGTTGCCAGTTGGCGCTTGCACGCGCTTCCAAGCATCACTGCCAGCAAACACATTGCCATATTGTTGGGTAAACATTTCCGGCTTGATCGCTTTGCGCACGGTTTCTTGAATTTCGCTTTGGCTTGGCCAAATATCGCGCAAGTAAACCGGATTGCCTTCTTTATCGTTGCCCAATGGCTCGGTAGCCAAATCGAGATTGATTGTACCAGCCAAGGCATAGGCGACAACCAATGGTGGTGAGGCCAAGTAGGCAGCCTTAACCAATGGATTGATTCGGCCTTCGAAGTTGCGGTTACCGCTCAACACAGCGGCGGCAACCAATTCGCCTTCTTGCACGGCGGCGGCGACTGGCTCAGGCAGTGGCCCGCTATTGCCGATACAGGTGGTACAGCCATAGCCAACGATGTGGAAGCCCAACGCTTCGAGTGGCTCGATCAATTCGGCTTGTTCGAGGTAGCTGGAAACGACCCGTGAGCCTGGTGCCAAACTGGTTTTGACGTAAGGAGCCACAGTCAAGCCTTTTTCGACAGCTTTTTTGGCCAACAAGCCTGCACCCAACATGACCGATGGGTTTGAGGTGTTGGTACAGCTGGTGATCGAAGCAATCACGACTGCACCATGACCAATCGTGGCCGAGTGACCGTTATTTTGCACGGTGGCGGTGTTTTCGGCTTTCTCAGTTGACAAGGCAAAACCACGCTCAGCAATTGGAGCGGTCAACGATTTTTGGAACGATGCTTTGGTGCTGGGCAATTCAACCCGATCTTGCGGGCGTTTGGGGCCAGCAACGCTTGGCACAATCGTCGAAAGATCTAAATGCACAGTGTCGGTGTATTCAGCTTCGGGCGAGTTGGCATCGAGGAACAGGCCTTGGGCTTTGCTGTAAGCTTCGACCAAATCGGCCAATTCATCCGAGCGGCCAGTGCTGCGCAAGAAGTGAATGGTTTCTTGATCGACAGGGAAGAAGCCCATGGTTGCGCCATATTCGGGAGCCATGTTGGCAATCGTTGCGCGATCTGAGAGCGCCATATTAGCCACGCCTGGGCCATAGAATTCGACAAACTTGCCGACCACGCCTTTTTTGCGCAGCAATTCGGTGACGGTCAAGGCTAAGTCGGTGGCGGTAGCGCCTTCAGGCAATTGGCCAGTTACTTTGAAGCCAATAACTTCAGGCAAGAGCATGTAGATTGGCTGACCAAGCATCACGGCTTCGGCTTCGATCCCGCCAACACCCCAGCCAACCACGCCAAGGCCGTTGATCATGGTGGTGTGCGAGTCAGTCCCAACCAACGAATCGGGCAGGGCTACCAATTCGCCTTCTTCAGTGAATACTTGAACAACTTTTGCCAAATATTCAAGGTTGACTTGGTGCACAATCCCGGTTTCGGGTGGCACGACGCTGAAGTTATCGAAGGCTTGCTGGCCCCATTTCAAAAACTCATAGCGTTCGGCGTTGCGTTCAAATTCGCGCTCGGCATTGAAGAACAAAGCCATTTTTGAGCCGAATTGATCGATTTGCACCGAGTGGTCGATCACCAAATCGACCGGAACCAATGGGTTAATTCGTTGGGGATCGCCACCTTGCTGAGCCATTGCAGCCCGCATTGCAGCCAAGTCAACTACTGCCGGAACACCCGTGAAGTCTTGCAAAATTACGCGGGCTGGCTTAAACGGAACTTCGATTTTTTCGGGGTTAGCGGCATTCCAACGCGCCATATTCTCAACATCTTGTTTGGTTACGGCAAAACCATCGTTGTTGCGCAGCATAGCTTCCAACAACACCTTAATTGAGAACGGCAATTTGGAGACGGCGGCAATTCCATCTTCTTCGAGTTTGTTGAGCCGATAGTAAACCAACGACCGATCACCGACGGTCAACGTGGCTTTGGCCCCAAAATCATCTTGGCGTTTGTGCGTCATCGCAACCTCTCTAGGCACTAATGGGTCATCCCAAGCATCAGGACATGCTGGGTCTAGAACAATTGCTTGTTTCTAGTTCTAGCTCTTATGGTACTCGCCGCCTGCCGTTCCTGCAACTAGAGAGACCCTTGGCTTAACATAGGCTTTATCTATGCTTAATCGTCGTTGTAATAGATATTTCTTTGAGCATTGCTCCACGAGGTATGTAGCTATTGGCTATCGGCTATCGGTTTAGGGGATTATTCAGTTTACCAACCACATCTCCGATAGTCCAGAGCCATCAGCCTATAGCCAAAAATCTCTGTGCCTCTGCGTTAAATTTAATCCTGACTTCTACCCGACCCGATACTTTCATCCCTCATCCCTCATCCTTCATATTAAAAATAAGCTAGCAAGCATGTGCTATGATGAAGCTGCGCTGTTTTGTGTGAAGGAAATGCATTCGCCGTTATGTATGCCCACGTTGCGCTCAATGCCTATTTGCCCGATAACCCCGATGCGATTTTGACCTATGCCGTACCGCCGCATCTTCGGCCTTTGAGCGTAGGTGCATTGGTGTGGGTTCCACTTGGGCCACGTCGCGTGCAGGGCGTGGTTTTAGAATTTAGCACTCAACGACCCCAAGGTTTTGTGGTGCGCGATATTTTAGAACATGCCGACCCCGAAGCGATCGCTGCCCCAGCCCAATTGGCCTTGGCGCAGTGGTTTAGCCAAACTCAGGCCGTGCGGCTGTGGGATGCTGTGCAATTGACCATGCCACCAGGTGTAAAGCAAGAAATTGAGCGCACTTGGCGGCCAACTGAGCATGGCCAGAAGATCGAACTTGGCACGCTTGACGAGCGCGAACGGGCGATTTTGTTTCATTTACGACGGGTTGGCGAGCAAAGCGAGCGTCAGCTGCGCGTTGATTTACGTGGCTCAGACGCTGATCTGCGGCGTAGTTATACCGAATTGCATGAACGTGGCTTGATTGCCTTGGGTAGTTTGGTTTCACGACCTGCGGCCAAACCCAAACGTGAATGGAGTGCCCAGCCAACCAGCGCCAATCCAGCCGAAGCCTTGGCTGAGTTGAGCAAAGCGCCACGCTTGGCCGCAATTTTTCAGGCGATTTTAGAACAAGCAGTGGATGGCGAGCCAGTGCTGTTGCCTGAGTTGCGTGATGTTGGCGCAACCTTGAACCATTTGCGTAGTTTGGCCTTGCGCAATTTGATTCAGCTTGAGCAAATTGAGGTGCGCCGCGACCCGCTGCTGGGGCGCATCCCACCCTTGGAGTTTCCGCCCGAGCTGACGCTTGAGCAAGAACGTGGTTGGCGGCAAATTGTTGCGGCCCAAGATACAGCAAGTCGAACTGGCAAGGCTAAACCAATGTTGCTGCATGGCGTGACGGGTAGTGGCAAAACCGAGCTGTATCTACGGGCAATTGGCCGAGCTTTGCGCAATGGCGGCCAAGCTTTAGTGCTCGTGCCTGAAATCGCCCTGACAACCCAGCTGGTGCGCCGTTTTGCTGCCCGCTTTCCGCAACAATTGGCGGTGCTGCACTCCGAGTTGAGCGTTGGTGAGCGCTACGATGAATGGCGGCGTTTGCGGCGTGGCGATGCTCAGGTGGCAATTGGCTCACGTTCAGCAATTTGGTCGCCGATGGGCAAATTGCAGCTGATTATTGTTGATGAAGAACATGAACATTCCTTCAAGCACGAGGCCACGCCCTATTATCACGCCCGTGATTTGGCAGTAAAATTGGCCGAATTGGCTGGAGCTGTGTTGATTTTGGGCAGTGCCACGCCCTCGCTAGAAACAGCCTACGCCGTGCAGATCAACAAATATGAAGTGTTGGAATTGCACGAACGGGTTGGGCGCAAAACGGTGGCAGGGGTCACCAAAGCTGATCCTATCCCCATGCCGCCAGTGCAAATTGTGGATATGCGCAGCGAACTCAAGGCGGGTGTGCGTTCGATGTTTAGTCGCCCGTTGCAAAGTGCGATTCAACGCACCCTCGATAAGCGCGAACAAACGATTTTATTTTTGAATCGGCGTGGGATTGCCTCGTTTGTGATGTGTCGCGATTGTGGCACGACGATTCAATGCCCCCGTTGTGCCGTAGCCTTGGCGGTGCACGCAACCGAGGGCGACGCGGCTGCACCTGCGACCCTGCGTTGCCATTATTGTGGCCATGTCGATTGGGTTCCGCGCAACTGCCCAAGCTGTTTCAGCACCCGCATTCGTGATTTTGGGGTCGGTACGCAGCGGGTGGTTGAAGAGGTCAAATTGCTCTATCCTCAAGCGCGGGTGATGCGCTGGGATCGCGATGTGACTGGGCGCAAAGGCTCACACGAAGCGTTACTGAATCAATTTACCCAGCACGAAGCCGATATTTTGGTGGGAACTCAGATGGTTGCCAAGGGCTTTGATTTGCCGTTGGTGACCTTGGTTGGAGTGATTACCGCCGATACTGCGCTGAATTTGCCCGATTTTCGTTCGGGCGAGCGCACATTTCAATTGTTGGCGCAAGTGGCGGGGCGGGCAGGACGGCGGGCGGGCGGCGGTCAGGTGATTATCCAAAGCTATAATCCTGAACATTATGCAATTCAGGCTGCCGCCCAGCACGATTATCGTCAATTTTATCGCGAAGAAATTGCCTTTCGCCGCACCGCCCACTATCCACCATTCAGCCGCTTGATTCGCTTTATGACACAATCGCCATCGAACAAAACTGTCGAGCGGGTTGTGCGCCAATTCGATACCCAACTGCGCGAGGAGCTAGAACGGCGGCGCATCCGCGATTGGGCGATTATTGGACCGTCGCCAGCCTTTTTGCAAAAAGTGCGCGACCTCTATCGTTGGCATATTCTGGTGCGCCTGCCCGACCCGACTGATTTATTGCATGACTTAAAAATCCCCTCAGGCTGGACGATCGACGTTGATCCGATTAGTTTGTTGTGATCGCAAAGAATATACCAAACTGAATTTATGATGATCCACGAAGAGCACGAAGAGCACGAAGAATGTATAAATGGTTGTCCTTTGCGTCCTTCGTGTCCTTTGTGGATCACTCATGCTCTTTGTTCATCGCTGACCAAAACGGCTTTGCGTCGGGTAAACAGCTTGGCAAGTTGCAGCACCAGCCAAATCAACAAAGCTAGCACAGCGATTAGCGCATATTCAATCACTGGGATGCGCACAATTTCATCGATTTTATCCCATCCGCGCCATGTGTAAATGCCAATCACCAGCGCGAGATAGCCGCCGCCTAGTACCCAGCGCCAAGCCTTACTCAAGCCCAAGCCATGCATCTGGGTGATAACGAAAATGCCGAAAAAGCCAAAGAAGAACATTGGCCAGAAGCCAGTTGGCCCAGCCTGAACGAAAGCCACCATCGCGCCGTGAAAGAGCACCATCACCTCTTGGGTCAGCATCCACCAGCGATTAACGTGGATGCGGGTGAGAAATAGGCTCCCTTGAAGCAGCAAAAAGAACATATAGATGAAACCAACCAAATGGCCGCTGCTGGTTTCCATCGGGTGATACCAAAAAGTATAAATAGCTGCCCATGAGAAAACATAGCCATGATATTGACGGGCTGCGCGGCCAATTTCCTTGCCGATTGGTGCACGCTTGCCCATAAACAAACCACGGCGGCTATTTTCCATCAACAAAATCCAGACCAGCATGACAATTACGGAGCCTTGTGAGCTGAAGATCGACACATCTTGGGCTAATCCGTCGTACCAAAAATGGGTCTGAATGAAGTGCAAAATGATAAAGAGCGCATTTGCCCCAAGCGCTACCCAATTGATCGTTTGCAAGCCCTTGGTATATTTTTTGACTCGCGTTTGAGCGTAGTAAATTGCGCCCCAAATTGTTAGTTGATGCAATAAATAGCCGCCCCAAGCGGTTACGCGCGACCAAAGCGTTGGGTTAGGCAATTGCCAATAATACCAACTTGCGCCTTGATCGGGCAGCTTTTCGATCGCGTGTAAGCGCTGACCAGCCCACCAAATCAACGCAGTAAAGCCAAAACTGAATACAATTCCCAGCCAAAGCGCCGTTTGGGCTGAACGCGGCGGCGACTGATCAAGCGACGATTGCATACAAAACCCCTTTGATAGTAAGGATGAAGGATGAGGGATGAAAAAGAACTGAGAACATAGAGCAGTCGGCACTAAGTTGTAGGCTTTGGATTAAGCAACCTTTGCGCTCTTCGCGTCCTTTGTGGTTTCGTTCGGCGTGCTCTTCGTGGTTGAAAATTTCATCCTTCATAATTCATCCTTCATCCCTACGCAAACGCTTGCTATTTGGATTGAACAATGCCATGATAAGCAAGAAATGAATTAGCAACGCAATAGTCGCTTCTTGGTATAATGGGGCGCACCAAGGCCGAGGCACATATGCGAAAATCGTCAACCAATCGGCTACTCCTGTGGGTAGCAATCGCAATCGTTTTGTGGGTGGTAATCCGGCGAACTTCAATCGTCATTGTCGTTCCAGTAAGTGGGTTTGGTTTTCTGGGGTTTCTGGTGGCGAGTGTGATCTTGGTCTGGTGGCTCTTACGAAAAGTGTTTTGAACTCAATGGCAAGGGAGCCATCGACGGCACTGTCGCCGCTTCAAGCATTAATAACTTCAATGAGGTTTGATCATGCATCGCATTGCCGTTTTAACCAGTGGTGGCGACTCCCCAGGGATGAATCCCGCAATTCGTGCAGTCACACGGACTGCGCTCCATGCAGGTTGTGAAGTGTTTGGCGTATATCGAGGCTATGCTGGCCTCATTCAAAATGATATGCGTCGGCTTGAATATAAAGATGTTGGCGGCATTATTCAACGGGGTGGCACAATGCTGCTCACCGCCCGCTCGCCCGAATTTATGACTCCCGCTGGCCGTGAAAAAGCCATGGAGAATTTGCGCTGGCATGGCATCGAAGGCTTGGTGGTGATTGGCGGCGATGGTTCGTTGCGCGGGGCAGCGGCCCTGACCGCTGAACATGGCCTGCCCACAATCTGTCTGCCAGGCACAATCGATAACGATATGTACGGCACTGATATGAGCATTGGTGCTGATACGGCGCTCAACACGGTGTTGGAAGCGATTGATAAAATTAAAGATACGGCTTCATCGCACCAACGCGCCTTTATCATCGAAACCATGGGTCGTCACTCAGGCTATTTGGCCTTGATGGGTGGTTTGGCTGGCGGCGCTGAGGCAATTTTAATTCCCGAAATTCCTGATACTACGATTGAAGATGTGGTTGAAGTGATCAAGCGTTCGTTTCGCAAGGGTAAAACCAACTGCGTGATTGTGGCAGCCGAAGGGGCGCATTTGAACGCCCAAACCATCCAAGACCAAATTAACCAAATCGATGCCGAGGAAAGCGGCTTTAGCTTTAGCTTCCGCACGCGGGCCACAATTTTGGGTCATATTCAGCGCGGCGGCTCGCCCTCGGCCTTTGATCGCACGTTGGCAACCCGGCTTGGTTCGGGCGCGGTCGAGTTGTTGCTATCAGGCAAGAATGGTGGTTTGGTTGGCATGCAATCACGCAAATTAACCGTCACGCCCTATGATGAAGTGCTGGCGAATCCCAAAGTGCTTGATGCCAAGCTCTACGAACTTTCCAAAATTCTTGATCGCTACTAAAGAACAAAGAGCATAGAACATAGAACAGAGCGATCATGAGGACTTAATTGATCCGACGAGCGAAAAGAGCATAGCTGAATGTTGTTCTATGCTCTTTGTTCTATGTTCTTATGCACAAAGGTACTGGCTATGCAACGCCCAACCTTTATTCCGCCGAGCCCGACTGAGCCACCAACCATGCGTGGCCCACGGGTTACCACAGCCGCACCAATGCCCCGTGCGCCGCTGCCAATTACTCGACCGCTAACTCCCAATGAATTTAACACCGCCTTGGTGCATTTGTATCGTGGCGAATTGACTCGCGCCAACACATGGCGGGTACGACTCGATGGCACAACCAATTGGGCCGTGCTAACAACTGGGGCGACGCTTTCGTTTGCCTTCAGCAGCCCCAGCAATACCCCCGTGATGATTCTGCTCAATTCGTTGTTGATTATGTTTTTCTTGTTTATCGAGGCGCGGCGCTATCGCTTTTACGATTTGTGGCGGACGCGGGTGCGGGTGATGGAAACCGAATTTTTCGCCGATATGCTTGCACCAGAGCCAGATAGCGATACTGGCGGGCCACATTGGCGCGAACTTTTGGCCCAAGATTTAATGGAGCCACATTTTAATATTAGCCTACTCGAAGCCATGAGCCGACGTTTACGGCGTAATTATGTATGGATTTTTGCCCTGCTGGCTTTGAGCTGGGTCACCAAAGTGGGCATTCATCCTACAATTGCCCAATCGTTTGGTGAGGTGTATGATCGGGCGGCGGTAGGCCCGTTGCCAAGTTGGTTTATGCTCTTGTTTGGGGCGGCCTTCAATGGTGGCTTAGTCTGGCTAGGTTGGCTAGGCGAGCAATCACAAGAATCAAGTGGCGAAATTCTGAGCCGTAACGAAGCCCGCGATAAAATGGGCAGCGGTACGCCCAACGAATAAACGCCCAATCAGTGGAGTTCTACATGTCACGGATTGTGATCAAAAACGGCTGTATCATCGATCCAGCCCGCAAAACTGCGACCGTCGGGGATTTGGTGCTAGAAAATAATCGGGTACGCGAGGTTATCGAGTTGGCCATGGCTCCCGATTCTTATGGCGATGATGTTGAATTTATCGATGCTTCGGGCTGTTTTGTGACCCCTGGCTTCATTGATATTCATACCCACTTGCGCGAACCAGGTTTTGAAGGCAAGGAAACCATTGCCACCGGCATGGATGCGGCAGTGCGTGGTGGCTATACCACGATTTGCCCGATGCCCAACACCAATCCTTCGCTGGATTCGGCTCCGCTGATTCGCCAACAATTTGATATTGCTGCCCGCCATGGGCCAATTCATGTGCTACCAATCGGCGCAGTTACGCTTGGTCGCGAGGGCAAGGTACTGGCTCCCTTGGTCGAATTGGCCGAAGCTGGCGCACATGGCTTTAGCGATGATGGCTCGCCCGTGTGGGATGCCCACATCATGCGTCAAGCCCTGTTATATAGCAAAATGACTGGCCGCCCGGTAATGAACCACTGCGAAGATTTGAGCATCGTGCGCGGCGCTCCAATGAACGAAGGTGCTGTTGCCACTCGTTTGGGCTTGAGTGGTTGGCCTGCTGCTGGCGAAGAGGTGATGATCGCCCGTGATATTGCTTTGGCCGAGGAAACAGGCGGGCGTTTACACATCTGCCATGTCAGCACCGCTGGCGGCGTGGAATTGATTCGGGCGGCTAAGGCTCGTGGCGTGCGCGTGACCGGCGAAGTTACGCCGCACCATTTGACCATGACCGATCGCTGGGTGCTGGGCAGTATGGAGCCATGGGATGGCAAAGGCCCATACGATCCTTCGCAATTAGCACCTTACGATACCCGTACTCGCGTCAGCCCACCCTTGCGCACCAGCGAAGATGTGGCAGCGCTGATTGCAGGCCTACGCGATGGCACAATCGACGCAGTAGCTACCGACCATGCCCCGCATACCCATGTCGATAAAGAATGTGAATATGGCTTTGCCGCCCCAGGTTTCACTGGCTTGGAACTAGCCTTGCCCATGGTGTTGACCTTAGTCCAGACCATGCAGATCGATATTGTCGAATTAATTTCACGGATGACGATTGGCCCTGCGGCAATTATCGATGTGCTGCCAATTTCGTTGGGGCCAAACGACCCCGCTACCTTGACGATTTTTGATCCAGCAGCAATTTGGAAGGTGACCCCAGAAGCCTTGGCTTCGAAAGGCAAAAACAGCCCTTTGATGGGCCAAGAGATGCGTGGACAAGTGATGCTGACCATGATGGAAGGCCAGATCGTCTATCGCCGCGAGCAGTTTGGTGAATCCAGCCGCCGCGAGCATGGTGGAGCCGTCGGCAAACTCAGCGGCGTATTCGATGAAGAAGAGTAAAATCAGAGCATAGAACATAGAACATAGAACATAGAGCGTATTTAACCACGAAGGATGCGAAAGACACGAAGTGAGTAGGCGTTTGGCTATCGGGGATTGGTTGGAAATATAAATACATGTTCCGATAGCCAAACGCCTTCAAGCATAGCCGCAACCTTCATATCCTTCGTGGATCACAAACTCCGCAACTTAGACAATTCGTTGGAACCAGCGTAACCAGTTTTGGCCGAGCACATTGGCAATATCGTTTTCGCGCCAGCCTCGTTCGGCCAAGGCTTGGCCAATTTTGGGTAAATCGCTCCAGCGATCAATTTCAGCCGGAATCATCTCAACTCCAAAGCCACCATCGAGGTCGGAGCCAAGCGCCACATGCTGCGTATTACCTGCAAGCTGACAGATATGTTCAATTTGCGCCACCACATGCTCTAACGTGACATGATTTTTGCTGCCATCCCAATCGGCCCGCAGCATACGATTGTAAAGCGCAATTCCAATCACGCCATCACGTTCAATAATTGCTTTGATCATCGCATCACTTAAATAGCGATCTTGGTGGCTGGCTCCAGCCAATAAGCTGCGACAATTGGAGTGCGAGGCCGAAATTGGCCCTTGAAAATGTTCAAGCGCTTGCCAGAAACTTTCCTCTGCCAAATGACTGGCATCGAGCGCCACCCCTAACGTTTGCATCAATTCCAATAATTCCAAGCCCAAGCTAGTGAATGGGCCTGGTGCGCCCGTACCACCAGCATAGCGGGTTGCCTGCCACGCTGGGCCAAGCCAACGTAAACCCGCCGCATACCACTCGATCAACTCATCGGGCGTGCGCAAGCCATCGGCTCCTTCCATCAACAAGACCAACCCTGGCACAGACTCGTTGCGAGCTTGAATCGCTTGGAGTGCTGGTTGATTGTCGATAAAGTGCAAATGACCAGCGGCACATTGCTGTTTATACCAATTCAGTTGCTCCCATGCTTGATCGTGGGCTTCGTCGGGGGTGGCATAGGCCACGCCATCAAGCGTCGTTTGGGCATCTGCTGGCAAAATAAAAATTGTGCCACACACAATACTTGGGGTGTGCAAGCCAATTTCAGCCAAGGTGGTGGTCAATGTACCAGCCTCAGCAATCCATTCGCTAGTTTGTTCGGCGGCGCGTTGGCGACCATGATCAACCGTTTGGGTCAAATCGCGGCCAAGATTAATTGCGTTATAAGCCAAATCGAGGTGTGCATCAACGAGAATCATGAAGCCTCATTCTAGCGAGCGTAGGCCCGTTTCGATTTCATTGCGATGTAGGCGAATATGCAATGAAATCAGATTTAATAATTGCTCAAGGGTCATCTGTTGCTTTTTAACAAATTCGACGGGTAGTGCTAAATCGGCTGGTTGCAACGTTGCAATATATTCAGCCAATTGCACGCCAGTTTTATCCCAATGTTGGCGAATTTCGCCAAAGCTCTTGCCTTCCCACGCCGCAACTTGCTCAATATTCATGCGATCAACATCAAAATCGGGGGCAAAAATTGGGCTGGTATCGCCTGTTTGGGCTTGTTGCTGTTGTTTTTGCACTAAACGCAAAATTTGGCGTGAGGTCAGGGCAATATGGGCCACAATTTGCCAAGCGTTCCAGCCATCGTCACGAATTGGCTGATACAAATTAGCCTCGGTTTGCTCAGCCACAATCGTCCAAACCCGTTCAGTTTCTTTGGCGTAATACTCGGCGGCCTTACTCGTCATTGAGGTTCCTCCTTGACACAGATTGATCTATCATAGCATATTCTGTTTTGCAGGAGCAGTTGATGAGCACTGAACGACTTTATTGGCAGGATGCCTATTTGCGTGAATGGTCAGCCCAGATTGTGGCCCGCGACCAGCAACGGGTGGCGCTTGATCGCAGCGCTTTTTATCCCGAAGGTGGTGGTCAGCCCACTGATCATGGCTGGGTCAACGGGGTGGTCGTGGTCGATGTTCAGGCTGATGAGCAGGATTTGGTGTGGCATACGCTCGCTGAGCCAATTGATGCTGAGACTGTCGAATGTCGCCTGGATTGGCAACGGCGCTTTGATCATATGCAGCAACATCATGGTCAACACTTACTTTCGGCAGCATTTGATCAGCTATTCAATTGGCGCACGGTTGGTTTTCACCTTAGCAGCGAGTATGTCACGATTGATTTGGCCACCAGCGAAGCCAGCCCTGCGCAACTTGCTGAGGCCGAAACCCTCGCTAATCAAGTAATTTGGCAAAATTTGCCGATTTTGGCGCGATTTGTCAGCGCCGAAGAACTCGCCACGCTGGCCTTACGCAAAGCTCCCAGCGTAACCGGAGCAATTCGCGTGGTTTCGGCTGGCGATTTTGATCATTCAGCTTGTGGCGGAACCCACCCCAATGCCACTGGCGCAGTTGGTCAGATTCATATTCGGCGTAGCGAAAAGCGTGGCGAGAGTGTGCGGATTGAATTTGTGTGTGGTGGACGAGCATTGCAGGATTTGCGTTGGAAGAATGCTGCGCTTGGCCGAATCGCCGCAGGTTTTAGCGTGGCTCAACCTCAAGCCGAGCAAGCAGTCGAGCGATTACGTGAGCAAGAACAACAAGTACGCAAACAGTTTCAACAGGCCGAGCAACAACTATTGGAGTTTGAAGCCAAAGCGTTGGTTGAGCAAGCTCAGCGGATTGGTCAATTAAAGGTTGTCGCCCAAGTTTGGCAGCGCGAAGCGCAAACCGTGCGCCAACTGGCTAATTTGGTGGCTCAAGCAGGGGGGGTAGCCTTGTTTGGTGTGGCCTCCAGCAAACCCCAATTAATCTTTGCCGGCCAAGGTTTGGATTGCGGGGCGATTTTGCGGCAGGTCGTGGCAGCATTTGGCGGCAAGGGTGGTGGTAGCGCTCAACAAGCCCAAGGTGGTATTGCTGAGGCCAACGATTTAGCCGCAGCCTTGGAATTGGCAAAACAGCAAATTGCTTAAATAGCAAATGCAGGCATGCCGAATGTACAGCATGCCTGCATCACTTGAAATAGTTTAGCTACGAATTTGCACGCCCAACTCGCGTTCAAGCTGCTTGAGCAAACGTTCGCGGGTTTTGAGTAAATCTTTGTCGGCCAAGGTGCGATCAGGGGCGCGGAAGCGTAGGCGGAAGGCTAAACTGCGCTGACCAGCCGGAATCGGTGAGCCAGTGTAGACATCAAACAAACGCACATCTTCTAAGAATTCGCCACCATACTGCTTGATGGTTTTAGCAATCAGATCGGCGGCTAGCTCATCGTTGGCAACCAAAGCCAAATCTTGCACCGTGGCGGGGAAGCGCGAGATGCTGGTATATTTGGTCGGTTGGCTGACCTTGAGCAATTGATCAACGCTTAGTTCAGCGATACAAACTCGTGGCACGCTGAAGCCAAAGCGATCGCGCACCAAAGGATGCAACTCACCAAACACCCCAACAACCACTTCATCGACCACGATTTTAGCGCTACGGCCTGGGTGTAAACGCTCGTCGCTGGCAACTTGGAAGCTGGCGCGATCGCGCAAACCGTGGCGACGTAATACTTCCTCAATCACGCCTTTGAGGTCGAAGAAATCGAAGCTTTCGGGAGTTGGTTGGCTCCAAGTGCTTGGTTGGCGCGTGCCAGCCAAAATAAGTGCCAAGTTGCGTGGCTCGTCGGGTAGCAATTGGCCCGCCACAGGGTGGAACACTGCGCCAATTTCAAATAGGGCTACCCGTTCGCGTTCGCGCAAATCGCCGACCACAATGCTCAACAATTCAGGCAAGATCGAGCGGCGCATCACCGATCGCTCAGGAGTTAATGGGTTTTCCAAGCGCACAAATTGTTCAGCGGTCGCCCCATTTTCGCCTACATACACCGAATTTTGCAGGGTATCATTGCTGAGCGAGTAGCTAATTGCTTCATCTAAACCTGCGGCTACCAACATATCGCGCAAGCGTTCGGTGGCCTCGAACAACGGATTGGCGCGTTGGGTGGGCAAGGTATCGGCCATCAAGGCTTCGGGGATGCGATCATAGCCATACATACGGGCCACGTCTTCGAGCAAATCGGCTTCAATTTCAACATCGGTGCGATGGGCTGGCACTAGCACATGCAAAGCTGGGCCACGGCTTGATTCAACTACCGCGCATTCAAAACCCAAACGCCCAAGCAAATTGGCAACTTCGACTTGCTCAAGATCGATCCCCAAGATGCGCTTAACTTCGCCCAAGGCTAATTCAATTTCGCGGCGGGCGAAGGGCATGGGGCAAACATCAACCAAGCCATTAGCAATCGTCCCGCCAGCTAATTGTTGAATTAAGTTCAACCCGCGAATCGTTGTGCGTGGTGGCAGCGTTGGGTCAACGCCTTTTTCAAAGCGTTTTGATGCTTCGGAGAAAAGCTTGAAATGTTGGGCCGTGCGGCGAATCGCAATTGGATTCCACAAAGCAGCTTCATATAACACATTGACCGTGTTATCGCTAATTTCCGAGGCTGCACCACCCATAACCCCAGCCAAACTTGATGGGCCATTGGGATCGGCCACAACTGTATCGATTGGCCGCAATTCGCGCACACTATGATCAAGAGTTTCGAGCTTTTCGCCCGCCGCTGCTGGTCGAATAATCAAGCGCCCTTGGGCCACCTGATCTGCATCGAAGGCATGGCTTGGCTCGCCTAGTTCCAACATCACATAATTGGTAATATCAGCAATGTTGTTGATTGGACGCTGGCCCGCCAAACGTAAGCGCCGTTGCATCCACCATGGCGAAGGTGCAATCTTCACCCCTTCGATCAAACCAGCGACAAAGCGTGGGCAAATACTCGAATCAACAATCTCAACCTGAATTTTATCGGCGATGGCTGGGCCATTGGTTGGCAAATCGAAGCTGGGCATGCGCAATTCGGCCCCAGTTAAGGCTGCCACTTCCCGCGCTACCCCCAGAATGCTCAGGGTATGGGCATAGTTAGGAGTCGTTTCAATTTCTAAAACGGCATCGCCCCAATAATCGGCCAAGGGCGTGCCAACTGGCGCATCATCGGGCAAGAAGATAATGCCATCATGTTCGTCGGAGAGCGCCAACTCCATCTCAGAGCACACCATGCCTTCGGATGGTACGCCGCGCAATTTGGTTGGCTTGAGCGTCAACCATTGGCGAGTTTCGCTATGGCCATCGAGCAAGCGAGCGCCTTTAGTGGCTAGCACCACTTTTTGGCCGCTCATGCCAAATTCAATATTCGGTGCGCCAGTCACCACCGTTAATTCGCGGCCTTCGCCGTAGGCAATTCGCGGCAATTTTAGGCGTTCAGCATTGGGGTGTGGTTGCACATCAACAATCTGGCCCACGAAAATCGTCTCACGATCCCAAGGAATATAATCTGGTGGGGTGGTGCTGCTCAGATCGGGTGCCCACGCTGAGCCGGCAGGAGCTTGCAGCCCGACATAATCAATGCTGGCAACTTCCAAGCCCGCCCGCGTGAGACGCTCGGCCAATTCTTCTGGGCTAATCGTTATATCAACAAATTCGCGTAACCACGAAAGCGGTACTCGCATGCCGTTTTACCTCATCGTATCTAGTAGTTTAAGCCAATCAGCATTATACAAGATAAGCCAACAGTATAAAGGATGAGGGATGAGGGATGAGGGATGAGGGATGAGGGATGAGGGATGAGGGATGAGGGATGAGGGATGAGGGATGAGGGATGAGGGATGAGGGATGAGG
>JAIUOC010000013.1 GCA_020161265.1 Chloroflexota bacterium
CGTGTTCCTCAGCCGTGCGCCACTCATTCCGAAGAATGCGTTCGACTTGCATGCATTAGGCACGCCGCCAGCGTTCGTCCTGAGCCAGGATCAAACTCGCCGACAAATCGCCGAAGCGATTGCGTGTGCTACTAATTTATTGAGCGGTAGCACGGTCACTCATAATTGGTAGATCAACAAACCAATTGCATTGACGGTGACAAAGAAACAAATATTGTTATGATGCATGGAATGTGCTGCGGACGCAGCACCCATCAGTTGGAAAGGTGCAGTTTTGGCGATAAAAAATCCGCAGGTTTATTTTACTAACCAAACGGAAGTTTGTTGCCAGTTGTTTGATGTTTATCTCACATCGTTGCTATCAGTCGATAGCCCGTGAAGTCTACCACATTCAATCGTTCTTGTCAAACCCTTGTTTGTGGTTGATTTCATTCGGTTTATCGCGTCGTGACCATCTTTAAGTCATTCGTTGACAGCCCGTGAAGTCTACCGCAGATGGCCTTGCTTGTCAAATTGGTTGCAAAGGTAGGGTGATCGCCTATAATTGCTCAGCAAAATATGAGATTAAACACCTTTTAGTGATTGAGTGATAACGCATGCAATTGGTTGGTTCAACCCTTTTTCGAGATCGATCATCGATTTTTGCCGAACCATGGCGGGTTTGGCTCGCTACGGTTGGGGGCTTGGTGCTTTGGGCGGTATTGCTCTTAACCATTACTTATCAGTGGCAAGCTCAAGCCACGATTACGCTTGGCGATTATTATGATCCGCCCTTTCTCCAAGGCAATTTCTCACCTGGCGAGGTCAGTCAGGGTAATAATCGTTCGTTTCGCTGGACAACCGGCGATGCCACCATTGCCGTTCCTTTAGCTGGTCGCGGCAGTTGGACAACGAAAATCGATTTGTTAACTCAACATCCTGATGCTAGTCCAGTCAAGGCAACCCTAAATTTCGCCCCGAATGTCGCTGTGGCGCTGCCAGACAGCAATGAGACACGAATTATTCATGCCTTTATTCCAGCTGCCGCAACCAGTAATGGCAATCTGGCAATTGGGCTGAATTCAAATCTATATCAGGAGCAAACGGCAAGTGCCCGAACCTTGGGCGTAGCCTTATTCAATGTCGAGGTTGCTTCAACGACAGGCCGCCCTTGGTTACCACCATTGATTGCAGTGGTTTTGCTCAGCATTATTTTGCTTGGCATCGCCGCGAGCATTCTACTAACTGGAATCAATTGGCCTTGGGCTATTGGCCTTAGCGCGGCAATTGGCGTTGGTTTGGCGCTGCCAGTGATGCTGGCACGTGTGCCGCATACTTTTTGGTTGCCAAATTTGGCGGTGCTGGCGGTTTTGAGCGTTGGCTTAGTTGCTGCGCTACGCAAAATTGTGCCGTGGTTGATGCATAAGGGTGGCATCGAATTAGAGCCACAAACCTTGACGATTTTGCTTGGCTTGTTTTTATTTGGCTTTTGGGTCAAAGCTGCGGGCCAAGTTTATCCATATATGATCGCGATCGATATTCATTGGCATATGGAGCGAGTACGCTGGATTTTGGATGGCCGTTTGGCTGAAATGTATAAGCCAGGTGCGTTCAACGAGTCGGTGATGCCCGAAAAGGAATTCGGCAAGGATCGGCCAATTATTCCGTATTCGCCGTTTTTCCATATTTTTGCCACCTCGTTTGCCTTGCTGCCCTTCCAAATGGAAACAACTGCCAAGGTATTTAGCTCGATCATCGATTCAAGTTATATCTTTTTGATTTATTTCTTTGCCCGTTCGTTTGATTTCTCGCGGCGGGTCGGGTTGTTGGCAGCAGCGTTCTATAATGTTGTGCCATTAACCTATTTACTGCATTCATGGGGCAATGTGCCAACCACCTTTGGTATGTGGTGGACATTTATGAGCATTGCTTTTGTGATTGGGGCTTGGGGCAAGCTTGATCAACGCAAGGTTTGGTGGAGTTTCGCCGCCTTGTTGACTGTGGCATTTTTGATGTACACGGTGATGGCGGTATTCTTGGGGTTGCTGCTGTGTATTTGGATGAGCTATATCGCCATCACCAAGCGTAGCGAACGTCACCAAGCCCGTTCAGTAATCACAGCAATGTTGGTCGGGGTGCTTGGTTCAACGATTGTTTATTATGGATTGTATATTCCAGGCATCATCGAAAAAACGATTCCCTACTTCACCACAACCTTTACCGAAGGCCAAGAGGCGGTTGGCGCAATTCAATATCAGCCCACAGCCTACGATAATTTCCTCGCTTATCGCACCCGCTTATGGAACCATGGCTTGATGATTCCATTCCTGCTACTGCCATTCGCTTTGTGGGTAATCGCCCGCTTGCGCACGCGCCAGCCCGAAACTCGTTTGTGGATGGGATCAATTTGGATGTGTGCCATGGTAACCGTTTCGTTACTATTCACCGTGATTGATCGCAATGTGCCGATGGTCGATAAGCATATTATTTTCTTGATTCCAGTGTGGGCGATTTTGATGGCAATGTTGATGGATATGGCGCTCAAACGCTGGCGTTGGAGTAGCATTCTATTTGGCTTGGCCTACCTTGGGCTATTTGCTATGTCGATTGAATTATGGACACGGCGGATCGCAACGGTGACACAAATATGGTAGTTGATTCAAATGAAATGGCATTGATCGAGCAGATCGATCGTTGGGTTGAGCCGATGAACTGGCGACCCGATTACGCCACTTGGCGCGAAAAACGGATTTGGCAAGAGCGTTATCAAGCCGAACGCTTAGCATTAATTGAGCGTTTTGGCGGCGAGCTGGCTAACACGCGCATTCTAGAAATTAGCTGTGGTATGGGCGGCACGCTGGTGGCCTTGGCTCAAGCTGGTGCTCAGCCAGTCGCGACTGAATTCAACCGTGATTATTGCCAGATTAGCAAGCATCGCGCAGCTCGTTATGATCTCAATGTGCCAATTTTGAATGCGGTTGGCGAGGCTGTGCCGTTTGCCGATAATAGCTTCGATTTGGCAATTTGCTGGGATATTGTTGAGCATGTGCAAGATCCAGCGGCGATGTTGGCCGAGTTGCGGCGGGTGATTCGGCCTGGTGGTCGGGTATTGCTCACAATTATCAACCGCTGGGCATGGCGCGACCCGCATTACCATATTCGTGGGATCAATTGGTTACCGCGCAGTATGGCTGATCGCTTGGTTGCCACACGGCTCAAAACCAAACAAGCGATGGGCTTGCAAGATCGCCAGCGTTTGAGCGACATGCATTATTACACGATGAATCAATTTCGTGATTTGGCCCAGCAGTATGGCTTCAAGGTTGCCGATATGGAAGCTTTGGACATTCAGCATGGCAGCAAACGCCGCGCCCAAGGCCTCAAAGGCAAACTGCGCGATTTGGCCTATCGGCTTGGTTTAGGCTTGCCTGCTTATTATTTGTACCGCGATTGGGTCAAGGGAACCTACGAATTGGTGCTGTGGTAATGCATATTATTCACTACAATCTGACGACCACTAGCAAAGTCGGCGGAGTTGAAAGTTTTGTTTGGGAATTGGCGCAGCAGCAAGTTCGGCTCGGCCATCGGGTTACGATTGTTGGTGGCCAAGGCCCAATTCAACGGCCAAATCAGGGCTTACGAGTGCTAAAATTCCCATTTATTGATCGGGCACGTTTGGCTTGGGGGCCATTACGTCGCGCTTATGCTTGGCGCAAATTGGCCGAACGCCTGTCGTTGCTGCCACGGGCTTGGCCAATTTTGAAAACTGCCGATTTGGTGCATATTCACAAACCGTATGATTTGGTCGTGGCTCCGTTGCTCAAACGGCATGGCATTCCCACGGTTTATCACGGCCATGGCGAAGATTTTTTTCGCGGCGATGTCCAGCTCATGCAGTCAGCCGCCGCGCTGCTTTCGTGCTCTAGCTACAATGCCCAAACCTTGCAGCAACATTATGGGCGCACGGCGAGCGTGGTCTATAACGGCGTTGATATCGAGCATTTTCGACCTTTGGCAGTAGATCCAGCATTACGCCAAGCAATTGCTGGCGATGCCCAATGGTTATTGATGCATCCTGGGCGCATGATGCCTTGGAAGGGTCAGCGTGATGCAATTAGTGCATTGAGTTTGCTCGATCATACCTATCATTTGGCCTTTTTGGGCGATGGCGAAACCTGCCAAGCCTTGACTGATTATGCCAAAAGTTTGGGTTTAACTGAGCGCGTGCATTTTCTGGGCACAATTGCTCACAGCGAATTGCCGCGCTATTTGGCCTGCGCCGATTTGGTGCTTGGTACAAGTTACACATCTGAGACGTTTGGCATGGCCTTAGCTGAGGCTCAAGCTTGTGGCCGCCCCGTTATCGCCTCGTCGTGGCGCGGTTATGATGATGTGGTGCAAGCTGGCAGCACTGGCGAACGCTTTATCGCCCAAGATTCAGCCGATTTAGCTCGCGTTATTAGCCAACTTTGCAATGATTCAGCCTATCGTGAGCAACTAGCGCGTGCTGGTCGCCAGCGGGTACAGCAATTGTTTCCATGGTCGGCAGTCGCCGAGCGGGTTGAAGTGGTGTATCAGAACATAGAACATAGAGCATAGAGCATATTATTTTAGGGTTAGGAATGGCTTTCTGGTCAACAGCAGCAAAATTCGTGCTCTTCGTAGTTTTGGATTTTGTTATCCCAATAACCGATCCCCAACAACCGATCCCTAGCTAATACGGAACAACAATGCAACGATTTTTTGCAACGATCGATACATATGCCAAGGCGCTGCTCACAACGATGATTGTGGGCTATATCGGGGTTTTCGCCACCTTGTCGTGCCTAAAATTGGCATGGTTTCGCCAAGGCTTCGATATGGCGGGCAACGAGCAAACGATTTGGAATACTTTGCATGGGCGGCCATTCCAAATTTCGGTGTTTGCCATGATGCGCTACGATTTTGATGATGGCCCTGTGTTATTGCAATTGCCATTAGCATTATTGTATGGCATATATCAATCGCCCTATACGCTGCTTGTGTTGCAAACAATCGCCTTGGGGATTGCAGCTTGGCCTTTATATTTGATCGTGCGTGATCTTTTACCAAAGCCATGGCATGCTTTGGTAATTGCTGCCATTTATTTATTACATCCCACAACTCAGCATATCAATATGTACGAGTTTCAATTGCGCTCATTTATGATTCCATTTGCCTTGGCAGCGTTATTATATTTGCGCCGTGAACGTTTAGGATTGTATTGTTTATTTCTGTTTTTGATGATGTGCACCAAAACTGAGGCTGGTTTTACGTTAATTGCCTTTGGTTTATATGCAGCTTGGCAGCGCAAGCCTTGGAAATTTACTGCATTTCCTTTGGTGCTGGGGCCAGCCTGGGTTGCGATAGCTTTGGGCGTAATCGTGCCAGCCTTCAGCGAGGGTAATTTTATTGCTGATATTTACAGTTATGGCAGGCTTGGCAAAACTGTTGGCGATGTGATCACAACCATGCTCACCAACCCAGCCCTTGCTTTTAGCGTCATGACCGAACCACCCAAACTCAAATACTTGTGGCAATTGTTTGGGCTTGGTGGTTTTTTGGCCTTGCTCAGCCCAACCTTGCTGTTGGCTTTACCAGTTTTGGCGCTTAACCTCATCTCGCCCAATGCAGTCCAATTCAGCCTGAATTATCAATATGGCTCGTTAGTTTATCCATTTTTGCTTGTGGCCTCGGTCGAAGGTTTGCTGAATCTCACCCGCTGGACAGTGCGCAACCCGCAATCGCATGAACGGGCAGTACATGGCGCGGTGCTGGTTTTATTGCTGATTGGGATTATCGGGAATTTGACCTTGAATAATGTGGTGAAAACGGCGTTGAGCAACCGCGAAAACCCAACGCGGGTCGCTGATGCCCGATCAATTTTGGCTCAAGTGCCTGCTGATGCCGCCGTTGCCGCCAGCACCTTTCTGGCACCACACCTCGCCCAGCGCCAAGAAATCTACTTTTTCCCTGGCAACAAATCGTATCCCGCCGAATATATTGAGCGAGCCGAGTATTTGGTGTTTGATCGGCGGCCACCAGGCAATAGCGCCGAAACTCGTGCTGCAATCGAGCGCTATTTGAACGACCCTGCGTGGGTGATTGTGGCCGAGGCTGGCGATTTTGCCTTATTGAAGCATCATTAAGAACATAGAACATAGAGCATAGAACATAAGAAAACCATGAATCGGGGAAAGCTATGGACTGATGGCAGGTGGAAGTTGGTTGTTTGGGACAACTATTTGAGCCAGAACAACTAACCGATCCCTAACCCCTGAACCCCGATCCCTAAAAAATTAAGGATAGATCGATGAAAATATTGATTGTTGGGCTAGGCGGGGTAACCGCAACCTTCCGCAACTGGCCTGAGCGAATTGTGGCGCTCGGTTTGGCTCAACGCGGTCATTCCGTTCGCGCGATTGGAACCCACGATCCCAAACGACCTGCCTTAGCTGCCCGCCATGAAATCATCGAGGGCGTAACGGTACAACGAGTGCGTTCGGGTTACGCGCCAAATCGCGAGTTGCAACAAGCCTTGGAGCACGGCCCAAAGCCAGATTTGATTCATTTTATGCATCCGCGCAATGTGCTGGCCGCCCAAACCAGTGCCTGGGCCAAACAACACAAGATTCCCACGGTGTACACATGGCTGGGGCCGTATCACGATGCCTATTTGGTTGATGATCGTGAGCGCCCATTTGAAACAACCATCCACTATCAGCGGCCAATTTGGACCAAACAGCAATTTTGGCAACGCCTCAAATCAGCCCATTCGTGGCGCACAATGCGCGACCATCTACGCAATTGGCGCTTGCATCGCCCGTTGTGGGAAGCCGATCAGCTGATTCCATGCTCACAATTCGAGGCCGATGAACTTAAACGTATGGGGTTGCAGCAAGAATCAAGCGTGATTCCCTTATGGATTGATGATTCGGCGATTCAGACTACCCCGGTTGTTTTACCTGATTTGAAGGTAAGCCGCCCATGGATTTTATTTGTTGGGCAATTGACTCCGCGCAAGGGCTACGATTTGGCCTTGCGGGCCATGCCAGCAATGTTGCAGCAATATCCCAATGCCAATTTATTGATGGTATCGGGGATTAACCACGCCGAACGGGCCGAAGTCGAGCGAATCGCCCAAGAACTGAATATTCAACAACAGATTCATTTTTTGGGGCGAGTTGATGATGCAACCTTGGTCAACCTTTTTCGGCATTGCGATGTGTATCTCACGCCAACCCGCTACGAGGGCTTTGGATTGACCTTGCTCGAAGCCATGGCAGCGGGTGCGCCCTTGGTTGCCAGTGATATTCCGGTAGTCAACGAAATTGTGCGCCATGGCGAAAATGGCTTACTAGCGACCTACAACAACCCCGAAGCCTTGGCCGCAGCCGCCAATTTGATTCTTGGGCAGCCGCGTTTAGCCGCCAAACTCCGCAGTGGTGGGCAGCAAACATGCGAGGTATGGTATAATCCGGCCCGATGGACGACCGCCTTAGAGCAGGTCTATACGCGAGTAATCAATGAGCACTAAGATCGACGAAACCAGCTATTTTGCGCCGCAGGTCAGCAAATCCGACCGCAAAATTGCTGTGCAATACCGCCGGATGTTTGCGTTTGGTGGCTTGGCCAAGCACTTACCCCAAGGGCCAGTGCTCGATGTGGGTTGTGGCGCGGGGCCGGGGTTGCGCTATATTCGCAGCCGTGGCACAACCGCAATTGGCGTAGACCCTAGCATTTATGCTTTGCGCGAAGCAGCCAAATTGATTGATGTCGATCTGGTGCAGATGGATGCTGCGCCGCGTTTTCCATTTGCCGACCAAACCTTTGGCATGGTGCTCGCCAACGAGGTGATTGAACATGTACCCAATGGCGTGGAATTTCTGCTTGAATGCGCTCGGGTGCTACAACCTGGCGGAATGGTCTTTTTAACCACACCCAATCTTTGGGATATTCGACGGGTGCTGGCTCCCTTGGTTGGCAAAGTTTGGTCGGGCGATACCGACCCCACTCATATTAATTTATATACCCCTTGGCGCTTGCGAAACGATCTCAAAGCCGCCGGATTTAAACAACCACGGATCAAAACTGGCTTTAAACCCATTCGCTGGTTGCCACCACATCGCAACCCGCTTGCTATTCCCTACCCGCCCTTGATCGGAAATGGGATGGTAGCCACTGGAGTACGTTAAGTGCAATCGAACAAACCGCAGCGGAGCCTCACCAGTGAGGTTTGGAGCGCAACGCTTTGGAATACGCTGCTGTTTCCAGCCCGCTTTTTAGTTGGCATCATCACCAGTGTGATTTATTACGGGCGGCTTGCACCTGAGCAGGTCGCTTTGATTTTTCTCCTCACCAGTTTGGCTGCTTCAATTGGCACCTACGCCGACCTTGGGATCGAGCGCAGTTTGCCACGCTTCATCCCTGAAGTCGAGAAACGTCAAGGTCGCCAAGGTGTTTTGCGCTTTCTCTGGCGTATGATCGGGCTTAAACTGGCAATTATGGCCGTGCTGGTGCTCGGTTTGAATCTGCTGGCCCAACCCATGGGCAATTATTTGATCGAGCAACAACGAACTGAGGTTGTTGAACTCGAAAGCCAAATCCGCAGCCTTGAGCAGCAATCAGCCACGCCCGACCAAATAAGCAAACTCAGCAAATTGCAAAATCAGCGCACTGGTACGCTTACGGTGATTGACCAAATTGAGAGCCAAAGCCACTGGTTTATGCTAGTAGTCAGTGCTTTATTAATTTTGGGTGCACTGTTTGATGTCTTTATGCAGTTTCTGACCGCTTACTTCAAACAACGCGCTTGGAATCTAATCACTTTAGTCACAACCTTGCTCCAACCAATTTTAGTAACAATCTTTATTTTGCTTGGTTGGGGCATCACGGGGGTATTGATTGGCTTGGTGCTCACGCCGTTGGTTAGCGTGTTGATGGCAGCATGGCAAGCATTACGCGCTAGCCGCGAGCTATCCGATATTGGCGAGGGCGAGGCGAGCGATCCCGAATTACCTAAGCGTTTTGCCAAATTTGCCGCAGTCTCCTATTTAATGCAAATCACCACTTGGGTATATGATATTCAGTTTGTAACGCTGTTTACGGTGACCCAGCTGAATGCCCGCGATGTGGCGATTTTGGCCTTTGCTTATAAATTTGCCAAAGATTACCTTGGCTATATTTGGATGCCGCTCAACGGCGTGATGACTCCGCTGCTTTCGCGGATCAAATTACGCCGCGATCCCCAATCGCTGCAAGATGCTCATGGTGGCTTGGCACGCATGATTTGGCTGTTGATTGTGCCAGCAGGCGTGGGCTTGGCGCTGCTCACTCCGCGCATGGTGGCGGTGCTGTATCCACTCTATACCGATGCCAGCAGTTTAATTATCGTGTTTATTGCCTTTACCTTTGGCGAATCGTTGCTGAGCGTGCCGCATAATGTATTAATGGTTTATGAGCAATATCGGGCGGTGATTATTTCGCGCTTGTTTGCCTTTATCAGCGTGCCATTGGTTTTTGTGCTGCTACCACGCTATGGCATGTTGGGCGTGGCGATTGCGGTTGGCGCAGTGCGAGTTGCCACCCGCTTGATCACGCTCTATTATGGGTGGCGCAATTTGGGGCTGCAATTGCCATGGCGGTTTTGGCTACGGGTTTGTGCTGCCAGCGCCAGTTTTGCGGTTGCTTTAATTGGATTAATGCAACTTTGGCCAATGCCTGAAGCAGCGGCTGGCTGGCAAACTAAATTAATCAATCTGTTGCCATTGATGTTGTTTGCCGCAATTGGCGCTGGCCTCTATTTACTCACACTAAAGTTGCTCGGCGGACTTGATCCGGCTGAGCGCGAGCGTTTATTGAGCATGAAACTTCCATTCAAGGGCGTGCTTCGGCGCGTATTATAGTTATGATCACATCACCAAAAACCATCCGTTGGATCATCGCCTCAATTGTCGGGGCTGGGATTATCATCCGGCTAATCTTCGCCTTGCTGCCGCTGCAAACTCATTTGCTGGTGCTCGAAGATGATGCTTGGATGGTCACGGCTATTGCGCGGAATTGGGCCATGGGCCAAGGCATCACCGCCGACGGCATTACGCCAACCAATGGCTTTCATCCGTTGTACCCATTGACCTTGGGGGCGATTCCGTATTTGCTTGCGCCCGACAATTTAGCCTTGGGCTTTACCGCCAATTTGCTCATATGTGCTTTGTTGGCGAGTGCGGTGATGTGGCCACTATGGCATTTGCTCAAACATTGGATGAACTGGCAGGCTGGTTTATTTGGCTTGATTTTGTATGGCTTGAACCCAACGTTGGTACGATTAACCGTCAACGGCATGGAAACCTCGATGGCCTTGTTAATGTGGGTCACCACCTTACTAGTTGCGGTCAAAATCGATCCCAAAAAATTAAGCCATAATCTAGGCCTTGCCGTCTTAACTGCCGCCATGATTCTGACTCGTTTGGATGGGGCATTGTTGTTTGCTGCGATCGCGGCGGCGCGGTTGATTTGGGCTTGGCGAGCCAAACGCTTACGCCGTGAATTGCCCATGCTCACCAGCTATATCGTGGTTACCTTTACGCTGTTAGTGCCCTATTTCTGGCGCAATCTGACGGTATTTGGCTCGTTTTCGCCCAGCAGCGGCAAAGCCTTGACCTACTTGCACAGCTACGTCAACTCGTATGCACTCTCGAATGGGCTTGATGGTTGGTACGTCAATAGCGCCATTTCGATGGAAGTATTGGGGCGCTCAGTGGTTGGCGCAGCGATTTGTTTGGCCATTTTTGCGGCATTTGTGGGCTTTTGGATTGGTCGTCAACTTTGGCTCGGATTGCCATTATTGCTCTATCTGCCCATTCCGTTGGTCTACTATGGCTATATGATGCAGCAAGATAATCCACGGCACTTTGTACCTTGGTCGTTGGCAGTGATTATTTTGCTGGCTTGGGCCTTGGCTGCGATGCTGCAACGCTTGCCATCAATCAGCTATTTAGCAGTGCCAGCGATGATTGCCGGCTTGCTGGTTGTGCAAACCCTCGATAGCTCGCGCTTTTGGCAAGAAAAAGAAACCGCGCCCAGCCAATCGCAACCAACGATGTATCAAGCGGCCTTGTGGATGCGCGATAATTTGCCCAGTGATGCCTTGATCGGGGCGAAAAATTCGGGCATTTATCAATATTATTCAGGCCATCATGTGCTGAATATTGATGGCAAATTGAACAACGACATTCTTGAGGTCTATGATCAACGGCGCATGCTCGATTACTTGCGTGAAAAAGGCGTGACCCACTTGATCGATCAAGAGGGAACCATAGCCGATCATATTCAGTTTTATAGCTCTCAGTTTGGTGAACGGCCCGAGCATCGTGTGCCCACAACCTTCACTCAATTCAAAATCTATGGTCAATTATTGCTGAGCAGTTTGGGGCTAGCCGATAAACCAGTGCTTGATCGGCGCGATGGTTTTGAGCCAAATCAGCCATTTAGCAGCATCACCACGGTGATTCAGCGCTTCCCACGGCCAAACGATAGCAATAATCCGATTGCGATTTTTGAACTTAATTAAAAAGGATTTGTAGTTATGGCGCGATATTTGGTAACTGGTGGCGCAGGCTTTATTGGCTCGCATTTGGTCGATGCGCTCTTGCAACGCGGCGATGCTGTGCGGGTTTTCGATAATTTTTCGACTGGCTATGAGCATAATCTGGCGCATTGCATTAATGATATTGAGTTGGTGCGCGGCGATTTGCGCGATGCCGAAGCGGTGAGCCAAGCAGTGGCGGGTTGCGAAGTAATTTTTCACGAAGGTGCGTTGCCATCAGTGCCGCGCTCGGTCAGCGACCCACTAACCACCGATGCGGTCAACACTGGCGGCTCGTTGCATGTGTTGCAAGCGGCGCGTCAGCATGGTGCGCGGCGCGTCGTTTTTGCCGCATCATCATCGGTCTATGGCGATACCCCGATCTTGCCCAAGGTCGAAACCATGGCCATGAGCCCCAAATCGCCGTATGCAGTCAGCAAAATGGCCGCCGAAAGCTATTTGAAGGTTTTTCATCATGTGTATGGTTTAGAAACGGTTGGCTTGCGCTATTTCAACGTCTTTGGGCCGCGTCAAGACCCGACTTCGCAATATTCAGGGGTGCTGGCCCGCTTTATGACCTTGGCATTGCAAGGCGAACCGTACACCATGAATGGCACTGGCAATCAATCGCGCGATTTTACCTATGTGGCGAATGTGGTGCAGGCCAATTTGCTGGCAGCAAGCGTGCCTGCCGCCGCAGGAAACGTGTTTAACATTGCTTGTGGCGTGCGCGTTAGCCTCAACGATATTGTAGCGCTGCTGAATAAATTAGTTGGCAAAGAGCTACCAGTTATTTACAGCCCAGCCCGGACTGGCGACGTTGAGCATTCACTGGCCGATATTAGTGCTGCACGAGCAGTATTGGGTTTTGATCCAAGTGTCGATATTGAAACTGGCATCGCCCACACGCTGGATTGGTATCGCACTCAGGGAGCCTAAATTCAATGCGCATGCTCTACTTCACCACTGCCTACAACGCTGCCTTGCTTGATCGGGTGCATGAAGAATTTTTGTTGCGCTGGCAAGCCCTTGGCCATGAAACCAGCATTCTTGTGCCCGACCCTAGCCGCGACCGTCAAAGCCGGTGGTTGGTTGAAGATGGCGCGATTCAGGTTTATCGGCCAGCGGTGAGCATGCAACCCAGCGATCGGCTATTAAATAATTTAGGCCGACGCTTGACTGAATATAGCTATTTTTTCAGTTTGCTGCGCGATTATTTAAGCTTTTTGCGCCAACACCCCGAAATTGAGATTATCCATGTTGAATCAGTTTACCCATTGGGCGCGATTGCTGCCGTGGCTTCGTTGATTGATCAACGGCCATTTGTGCCAACCATCCGTGGTGGCGACTTAATTGCTGATGATTCGATTAGCTATGGTTTTGCGCGTTACAAACGAGTCCGCGCTTTGCTCAAATTAACCTTTGCACGAGCGGCGGCAATACGCTCGGTTTCACCGAGTGCCAGTGCGATGGCCGAGCAATTTGGCTGCCCAACGCAGAAAATCATCACGATTGGCCGGAATATTCGCGATGAATATTTCGAACGTGATCAAGCGGCCTTTCGGGCTGAAAGTCGGGATTGGTTACGTCAAGAATACCCAGCGATTGCTGGACGCAAAGTGATCGTCGCGGCAGGACGCTTATTGCCCGTCAAAGGCTTTGATGATTTGATTCAGGCCTTGGTTGGTTTACCACAGGCTGTAGCACTGATTTGCGGGCCAAATCGAGTTGATGAAAAGCTTGGCGATTATGGCAAATATTTAGGCCAATTGGCCCATCGCCATGGCGTGGCTGATCGAGTAATCTTTACAGGAGGCATTCCCCGTGAGCAAATGCCGCAGTATTTTGCTGGAGCCGACGTGCTAGCCGTGCCTTCGATTATTGAAGGTGGCAACCGCACCGTTTTAGAAGCAGCAAGCTTGGGAGTGCCCTTCGTGGCGACTCGTAGCGCTGGCACACCCGAATTTTTTAGCGCTGCTGCCGGCATTAACATCGCGCCACATCGGCCTGATCAACTCTGGGCTGGCTTAGCCACAATTTTAGCTGAAACCTCGGAACAAGCCCAGGCTCGCAGCCAAACCTGTCAACAAGAAGCCCAACAATTTTATTCACCTCAAGTCGCCCAGCGGCTCGCTCGGCTTTATGCAACAATTTTAGCCAATCAGCCGCTATCAGGGAACTTTTAGCTAATCTTCATCTTTTAACCTACTAAGGACGTTGATTTTACGTTGACAGAATCAACAGCATCGTGCTACGCTCAATAACTGCAATCCACACATGCTGCGGGATTCATTCCAAACTCTCACTAGAACTTAGGAGGAGTTCAATGCGACGAAATATTATGGGTTCATTGGGTGGGCTAGCGCTCCTAACCATTGTTATCAGTGGTTGTGGTGCGGTAACCAGCGCTCAACAAGAGCAACAAATTACGATTCCAACTGCACCCCCAGCCCCAACCTATGCCCCAATTGAGGCCGAGGCGATTCCTGAAGCGCCAAGCGTCGAAAACCCCAACAAAGCGCCTGTTCGGTATAGCAATAGCTTTGATAGCGCGTTGAGCGAATGGCAGGTTTTCGATATCTGGAGCAATTCGACTGAGCTTTCGAGGTGGGAAGTTAAGCAAGGGGTGGTTGAACAAGTTACTGGCCCCGATGGCTATGGTTCAAGCACCCCAACTGGCTTGGTAACCGGCGATAAAGCTTGGGCCGACTATAGCATCCGTGCTCAAGCCTATTCGTTTGGCAACAGCATTATGGGTGTGATTGGTCGGGTCAATGATGCTGGCTTCTATGCCTTTGTAGTGCGTCCCGAAGGTGCTGAAGGTGGCAAAACCGTCAGCTTGCAACGCTATGATGCGGCAACCGATAGCTACACATTGTTGGCCTCAAGCGCCGATAAAGGCTGGAGCAACAAAACCTGGGCAACGCTAGAACTACGCTTTGAAGGCAAGACAATTATTGCCAGCATTGATGGCATCGAAGTATTGCGAGCCGAGGATGAGAGTTACGCTGCCGGACAAGCAGGAGTCTATGGCTATGCTGAAGGCAACCTTGCATTCGACAATCTAATCATCCAATAAAGCGATTGCCGCATACAAAAGGAACCGATCAATGAATGAGTCTACATCGATGAAGCGAGCCAGTGTTGTACTGTTCTTGCTGGTTTGTCTCCTAATTCCATTGGCTTTCAAGCAAGGCGGAACTGGGGTTAAGGCGGCAATTCAGGCGGTTGGCTGGGGCAGCGTAGAAGTTCGCTACGTTAGTGCCAATACCAATGTTTATCCTGATATTAAATACGATGGTAATGGTAAAAGCCACGTTGCTTGGGTTGAATATGGAGCAACTGATGCCGATGGCGCACGCTTGCTCTATACCAACAACGTTTCGGGCGCATGGCTGACCCCTTATGAAGTAACTGGCTCGGTTGCCCGTGGCACTGACCCATTACACTCGATGACCTTGGAAAGCAACCGTGTGCACTTTGTGTATGTTGCTAACTCAGGTTTTGCAGCTCACCGCTATCTGACGGTCAACGGCTCGGATATTACCAAAAGTAGTGTTACAACCCTCAGCACCACCAAGGCCTCAACGCCTGAACTCTTGACTGATAGTAGCGGCAAAATCCATGCCTTCTGGGGCGACCGCCGTGCTAGCAGCTTGCCTCAAGTTGTCCACCGTATTTGGGCCAATGGATCATGGGAAGCCAACACGGGTCGGTTGATTCGCAACGATGGCAATAACCAACGCTATATCGGGGCAACCCAAACCAGCGATGGCGTGATTCACGTTGCATTTAGCGGCGATAGCTCGGTGCGCTATGCGACTTTCAATGGCACGACTTGGACGGCTGGCTCCGATTTGGCCTCAGGCAAAATCAAGCAAGTCTCGTTGACTTCAAAAGGCAACACGGTTGCCGCCTTGTATAGCATCGACAGCAGTGGCCGCAAAATGTACTATCACATTGGCTATGGCACAAGCTGGTCGAATCGGGTATTGGTCAGTAGCGGCTCATCGTTCGATGAATTCCCTGAAATTATCTACAGCCCAACCGCTGATCGGATTTATGCTTTGTGGATGAGCGGGGTTGACGAAAAGAATCTCTATATCGTTAACCGCGAAATTATCGTTGGTGGAGCAATTGCTAATTTGCAATACGCCACTTCATCAAAAGCCGAGCGTAAATGGACTCGCGCTGCGGTTCAAGGTACGGCGATTGGGGTAATTTGGCAGGATAAAGCGATCGGACGCTATGATATTCGCCAAATCACTGGCAATACCAGCGGCGTAGCTCCAGCCACCTCAACGCCAACCTTATCACCAACCCCAACTCTGCCACCAGTTGGCTTTACGGTCGCCCGTAGCAGTGCCAGCCCAAGTAGCAACCCTAGCGTTACCTTGGCATTGTCGAACTTAACTGGCAACCCCGACCAAATGCGGGTTAGCACCAGCGCCTTCACTGCCCAAGCGGCCTCGCCAGCATGGGAAGGCTTGAATACAAGCAAAACCGTGAATACTGGGGCTGGGGTAAATTCATGTGCTACCACAGTTTATGTGCAGTTGCGCAATAGTAGCAATGGTGGCATTTCAAGTGTGCAAACGGTTAGTGCTGTGATTGACAGCTCGCTGCAAAGCACACCCCAAATTTACACCATGGAAACTGCGCCAAGCGCTCGCCCAGCCAGCTTGACCCAAGTACAGGTGCAACCATTCGCGCCTGATCGGGTTTCTGAAAAATATACCCGTAACATGACCTTCGCCTATACCATCGCTCAAGAAACTAGTGGTTGTTCAGGCGTTACGCGGCATAAAGCTGGGCCATTCGTGGTCAACGGCTCAAGCTATCCATATAGTGGCTTCTCGGCCTTCGATAGCTTTGTAACCGGCAATGATAGCGCTGGCACGGGCTTTGAAGAACAAACGGTCAATGCAACCGTGATTCTAACCGACACCTTGGGCAATCAAAGCTTGGTCAGCAAGCAATTTACCTACGACGATGATGCGCCTGTTTTGACTGCTGGCGGCAGCATCACCTTGCCCAATGGCGCAAGCACCAGCGTCTCAGTAATTCCATTGGATTTCACCGCCGTGGTGACTGATGATGGCTTTATGAATACCGCGCCAGCCGACAAGCGCTATTGGGGCGTGTGGGTTGTCGCTACTACCAGCAGCAACTTCCCAACTCCGCAAGATTTCTTGCAATATGGCGACGTGATTGGCTTGGAAGATGGCGCAACTCATGTCGATTATGTGCGTTTGGTCAACGCCTTAACTGGCACTGAATCCGGCACACGCCATGTGCATATGCGCTTCTTGGATGGTGCAGGCAACTACACCGAAACTGGCTTGACTTCGCCAGCAATTACCTTGCAGCCAAACTATAGTGGTCTACCCAACTACCTTCCATTGATTTACAAATATCAATAAGTTCCAACGAACAGGGGCAGCCAATGGCTGTCCCTGTTCGTTTAACCCTCAAAACTTCATCAAATTTCCAAGTTTCGTGAATAATGCGCTAGTTTTAGGCAATAGTGGTACTATAAGCCTGCTTATTGGCATGATTTTGTGCTCATTGGAGTTACTACGTCTCTGCCACTATGGCTTTGCTGAACTCAATTTAATCATGGCTTTTAAATTAACTTATGCGAATTGCTTATATTGCTTATCCAACCAGTTTGATGCTAGCCTCGGCCAACGCGATTCAAACCTGGACGACCTTACGCGAATTGCGCCAACAAGCGCCCAATACTTTGATTATTATTCCGCGCTGGTTGCGTGAACCAAGCCGCTTTAAAGAGGTCGGCGCAACCCACCTGCAACGCCCAGCGATTGGCAAGCTCTCGCGCTTTAAAAAATCGACCTTGTGGTATTACGCTGAGCGTAGCGTTTTCGCCGCCATGAGTGCTGCCGTCGTAGCCAGCCAACGTTGGCGCGGCGAGGCTATCGATGTGGTCTATGTGCGCGAGGTGATTGCCGCTGGTTGGTGGGCGACACTCTGGGGGCCGTTGCTCAACATTCCAGTGATTTACGAGGCCCATGATCTGGAAAGCTGGAATCCGTCACGCGCCAAAGAAACCTGGGTGCAGCCCGTGCTCAATTTGCTTGATCGCTTGACGCTTGGGCGGAGCGCTGCTGTAGCTTCGTTGACCGATGATTTTCGCCAACTCTTGGCACGTTTGGGCTGGCGTAAACCCAGCGATGTGGCGGTAATTCCCGATGCTTTTGATGATTCGCTGTATCAACCCCACGATCGCCAACAGGCGCGGGCACAGCTTGGGATTGATCCAACTGCACCATTAATTGTCTACGCTGGCATGACCTTCTCGTATCGTGGGCTTGATCGCTTGATCGCTGCTTTTGCCAACTTGCAGCAAACCATGCCAAATGCCCAATTATTATTCATCGGCGGGCGACCAGCCGAAATCGCCCAATTTAGCCAACAGGCCAACCATTTGGGGCTTGGCGAGAGCGTGCGTTTTCTGGGAGCCTTGCCGCAAAGCGCCACGCCAGCCTATTTACATGCCGCCGATGTTTTGGTCATTCCCGATACCGTCACCGACGTAACCGCCTCGCCGCTCAAATTATTCGAATACTTGGCGGTCGAGCGAGCGGTCGTTTTGCCGAATATCCCAGCCTTGCGCGAAATTTTGCCCGAACAGATCGGCTATTATTTTGAGCGTGGCAGTATCCAAGGCTTAGAGCAAGCGCTCGCCGATGCCTTGACCGATCCGCTGCGCCCTGAGCGTGAGCAGGCTGGCCGCCAATGTGTGCAAGATCATACCTATCGCGCCCGCGCTGGTCGGATCAAGGCCTTGTGCCAACAAATTAGCCAAAAATTTAACTAGCAAATTGCTACTCAGCATGATAAGGATAGTATGCATCGCTTAGATCAACTTGTTGAAGAATATGGGCGCACGATGCCCAACGAGGCCAAACCAGCCTATTTTCGCCTGCATCGCTACCGTTTTCGAGCCTTGCTCCGAGCCTTGCCAGCAGCACCAGCTCGCATCCTCGAAATTGGCACAACGCCAGGCACTTTCACCGGAATTTTGCGCCAAGCAGGCTACCAAGTTGCTGGCATTGATCTTTTTCCCCAAGACCGGGCTGAACTTTGGCAAAAACTGAATGTTGAGGTCAAGTTTTGTAATCTCGACGAACAGCCAATTCCCTATGGCGATGGCGAATTCGATGCGGTCGTGTTTTCCGAGGTGATCGAGCATTTAGCTGGCTCGCCGCTCAAGCCGCTGGCCGAAATGCTGCGGGTGCTCAAGCCAGGTGGCCGCGTGATTATCTCCACACCAAATCAATTTTATTTCAAAAGCCGCATGAAAACCCTTGGCGATGTAGTGCTGGCACGACCATTCGAGTCGTTCAAGGAATTTACGCGCTCGATGCAGCTTGATGGGCCGCAGCGCTACTACAATCATAGCCGCCTCTACACTATGGCCGAATTGCGTTGGATGCTTGAACAAGCCGGATTCAAGGTTGCCAAAGAGTTTTTTGGCGATGCTTGGGAGCGTGTCGGTATCGAAAAAAGCCGAATTTTGCGCCATCCATTGCGGGTTGCCACCAAAGCTGGTTTATGGGTGCTGACGAGTTTGCGGCCCGAATGGCGTTCGATGCTGTTGATCGTTGGTACCAAGCCCAGCAAATAAGCCATTACACATGAGGAATCTAGGCCCACTATGAAGCGTCTTTTATCTCAAGCCGGGCCGGTGGTGATTGTGGCCCTATGGCTGGCGCTGCTGCCAATTAGTTTGTTTCGGCTGTATGCCACCGACGAAGTGCAATATTTTGCCTATTTGCGCTCAGTTTATTTCGATGGCGATTTGAATTTTGCCAACGAATATGGCTATTTCGCCGATCTCGGCATGCAAAAAGGCGATCCAGCGGTTTATAACGCGCTGCTCAAAGATCGTTCAAGTGATCCGCCGCTCAACCCAACCACAGGCTTATATCGCAATGTTGCGCCAGTTGGCTCGGCAATCTTGTGGTCGCCGTGGTATGTGGTTGCCGATGGTTTGGTTGGCGTGGGCTTATTTGGCGATGTGCCGCGTGATGGATTTAGCCAGCCCTACATTATTGCGGTGTGTTTGGCATCGGCCTGCTATACCCTGTTTGGTTTGCTGCTTTCCTATCGTTTAGCACGGCGTTGGGTTGGCATGTGGGCGGCCACCTTAGCCACATTAAGCATTTGGCTGGCCTCACCGCTGATCTGGTACACCTACATTCAAGTGCCTTGGTCGCATGGCGCGGGCTTTGCAATGGTCGCCTTGTTTATCACGATCTGGATTGGGCCTACCGATCAACCCCTGCTCGCCCAAGGTTCGCAGCGTTCATGGGTGCGTTGGCTGGCCTTGGCGATCGTCGGCGGCTTGATGACCCTGACGCGTGAGCAACTTGGCTTGTTTTTGCTGTTGCCAGCAGTTGAGGGTTTAGTCGCCTATGCTAGCTTGATTCGCCAAGGTCAATGGCTGCAAGTACGCCAACTTTTGGCTAAGCATGTGTTTTTTGTACTGATATTTGCTTTGAGCCTCGCCCCACAGCTGATCAGCTACAACATTCTGTATGGCCAGCCCAAGCCATCGGGCACAGTTTCGGGCAAATTGAATCTGATCAGCTACAAATTTTTCCATACCTTGTTCGATCCACGGCGCGGGGCCTTTATGTGGCATCCGCTACTACTGATTGGCTTGGCGGGCTTGATTTGGCTCTGGCGTAAGGATCGGTTGCTGACTGGATTGCTCAGTTTAGGTTTATTTGCTCAAATTTACCTGAACGGGGCGTTTGGCTCGACCTGGCATTTGCAAGGCTCATTTGGCTTTCGGCGCTTGATCGAATGCACGCCGATTTTCATTATTGGTTTGGCGCTGCTGATTGAGCGAATTCGCTGGCCCAAAGCGGCGATTGCTAGCCTAGCCTTGCTCTTCATTGTGTGGAATGGCGGCTTAATCTTCCAAGCGGCGACTGATCGCGAGATTCGTGGGCCAGGCTTACGCTGGAACACCATGCTTGCTGATCAGCTTAAAGTGCCCCAATTGGTTTGGCAAAAAGCCGATCAACTGCTATTTAATCGCTGCGAAGTCGTTAAAAATTGCTAACATCAGGTCGCGATGCGATGCAATCCAGCGATGCTTGGCCTATGATACTATCCCAATACCAGATATTTATTCTCAAGTGGGAGCCATACCGATGGAACAACTGCGTGTTCCGACCGACCAAGTGCGTTTTTCTTGGCGGCGTTTAGATCGCTTTCAAAAATGGGCGATGATTACCACGATTGCTACTTATTTCTTGATTTTTGTGGGCGGGATTGTTCGCGCCTCGGGGGCTGGGTTGGGCTGCCCCGACTGGCCCAAATGCTTTGGCTATTGGCTACCACCTGCCAGCGCCGACATGATTGCCCAACATGGCTTCGATGCTAGCCAATTCAACCCAACCTTGATGTGGATCGAATATATTAACCGTTTGATCGGCATGTTGATTGGCTTTTTCTTGTTGATCACCACCTATCTGATGTTCCGTCACTATCGCAAATCGAAGCGGGTGTTTTGGTCAGTGCTTGGCGCATTAGCCTTGACTTTATTCCAAGGCTGGCTGGGTGGCAAGGTCGTACACCTCGAACTCGAAGGCTGGATCGTGACCTTGCACATGATTTTGGCCTTGGTGATTGTGGGTTTGTTGCTGTATGCCACCGTTTGCGCCTTCTTCCCCAATGGCCGACCAATCGCTAATGTTCCAGCTGAACGACGCACGGTAGCCCGCTGGGGGCAGGCGTTGGTTGGCTTTGGCTTAGTGCAATTGACTTTGGGGGCATTAGTCCGTGGTCATATCGACGATGTTAGCTCGAAAATGAACATTCCGCGCAGCGATTGGGTATCGCAAGTTGGGATCACCGACCCGCTGCATCGCACCGGAGCACTCATTTTCACGATCTCGATTTTGGCAGCAACCTATGCAATTGTACATAATCGCAGTTTGCACCCATGGATTCATCGCACCGCTTGGATTGCCAGCGGCTTGGTATTGACCCAAGTTGCGGCTGGGATTGGACTGGCTTATGCAGCCTTGCCACCGCCGTTGCAAGCGATTCACCTGATCGTTGGCTCGTTGCTAATTGGCTGTTTGATGACCTTGGTATTGCTGGCATATCGCTTGCCTGTTAGCCCAAGCACAAGCAACGAGTCATTCAAACAAGTTGCCGAAGCCAGCCACTAAGCGTCAAATCGTCAATTCAAAGGCACGCTTCGGCGTGTCTTTGTGCATGTTGGAGCAGATGTATGCACGATCTCCAAGCCAAGGCCGAGTTGGTTTATCGCGAGTTAGTTGCCTTACATGGATTTAACCAACTCGTACCACGCCGCGAACCAATGCACGAACTGATTTCGACCATGCTTTCGCATCAAACCACCGAGGCCAACGAAGAGCGTGGCTACCAAAATCTCCGGGCAACGTTTCCAACGTGGGAAGCCGTTTTAGCAGCACCAGTCGAAGCCGTGGCCGAAGCGATCAAGCCTGCCAATTATGCTCCCGCCAAAGCCAACAATATTCAAGCTGCCTTGGCTAAAATTCTGGCTGAGCGCGGCGAAATTTCGATTGATTTTCTGGCTGAGCTATCGACTGAAGCAGCAATGGCTTGGCTGACTGGGCTGCGCGGCGTTGGGCCAAAAACCGCCTCGTTGGTACTGTTGTTTTGTTTTAGCAAGCCGATTTTGCCTGTTGATACCCATGTGCATCGAGTCAGCCAACGCTTAGGCTTGGTCAAGGCCAAAACACCGACTGAAGCTCACGAAATTCTGTGGCAATTGCTACCGCACGACGCTGAATGGCTGTTTAACTATCACATTGCGCTATTACGCCACGGCCAACGCATCTGCTTAGCCAAACGACCGCGTTGCAGCCAATGCCCGCTGACTGCACAATGTTTGTGGTATCAGGAGCAGCAACCAACAGCATAATCATCCTAAAAATCACCCGTAATTACTAGCCCAAAGGGGTTATTCAGGGCTAGGCATCAAGCTAAGGCTCGCCTATAATTGCCCCAACCCTTGGGGCTACCCTCTTTGATAATTCCCAGAAGCAATGGCATGCGATAAATCCACTTTATTGTGGTGTGATCACGATCCGGTGATTCACTTATGAAGATTTGGCAACCATGAACCGTGAACAACTTAAACAATTAGAAAGCCAATTGTGGCAAGCCGCCGATGCCCTACGCTCCAACTCGGATCTTAAGGCCAGCGAGTATGCAACTCCGGTTTTGGGGCTTATTTTTCTTAAGTTTGTCGATAATATTTATCAGCGCTATCAACCGCAAATTGAGCAGGCCTATCGCGAATTGCAAAACTCACGCCGTGAGCCAAAGCCAATCGATAAGATCGCGGTGGCAATCTGTGGTTTTTATTTGCCCGACCACGCTCGTTATCACTATTTGCTCAGCTTGCCCGAAGATCAGGATATTGCCCAGGCTGTGATCGCAGCAATGCAAGCAATCGAAACCCATACCACGGCCTTAGCAGGCATGTTGCCGCAAGCAGAATATGTGCGGATTATGCGCAGTAACCCGCAGATTTTGAAACGCTTGTTGCTAACGTTTGCCAACATTCCAACCGATAGCACTGGCGATTTGTTTGGCCAGATTTATGAATATTTCTTGGCCGAGTTTGCCTTGGTCGAGGGGCAAGGCGGCGGTGAGTTCTTTACGCCACGCTCAGTTGTGCGCTTGATGGTCGAAATTATCGAGCCAACCGAGGGCAAGGTGCTCGACCCTGCATGTGGTTCTGGTGGTATGTTTGTGCAGTCGGCGCATTATATTGCTGAGCATTTGCGTGCTCAAGGGCTAGAACCCAACCTTACCAGCCATAATATTGTGTTTCACGGTCAAGAGAAGAACCTCGAAACGGTTAAATTGGCAACCATGAACTTGGCGGTTAATCGGGTACGCGGCGAGATTAAGCAGGCGATTAGTTATTATCAAGACCCGTTTGCCAGCGTTGGGCAGTATGATTATGTGCTGGCTAACCCGCCCTTCAATGTCGATGAAGTTAGTTATGAGCAGATCAAAAGCGATCCGCGTTTTACCAAATTTGGCATTCCACGCAATAAAAGCAAACAGCCAAAGGCTGAAGAAGGTGGCGAGAAAGTACCAAACGCCAATTATTTGTGGATCAATTTGTTCGCTACTGCGCTCAATCCCAAGGGACGCGCAGCCCTGGTCATGGCCAATTCGGCTTCCGATGCCCGTAACTCCGAGGCCGAGATTCGTCAGCGTTTGATCGAAGAGAATTTAATTTATGCCATGGTTACCCTGCCTTCGAATATGTTCTACACCGTAACCTTGCCTGCTACCTTGTGGTTTTTTGATAAAGCGAAAACCAGCGATCAAATATTATTTATCGATGCTCGCAATATTTTCACCCAAATTTCGCGTGCTCAGCGTGAATTTAGCGATCAGCAGTTGCAAAATATTGCTATGATCGTTAAATTGCAGCGTGGCCAACGCCAAGCCTTGATCGATCTGGTCGCCAGTTATTTGCAGCAAAGTGTTGAGCTACTCCAGCAGCAACAGGCTCATTTGCCAGCCGTGACCATGCAATTAGTTCAATTATTAACCAACCCAGCCGACCAGCAAACGATTAATTTTTATACTGATCAATGGTATGCTGTGGCTGGCTTAGCCGATTCGTTAGGCGATTATCAGCAACGTCAATCAGCCGAGATTGCCCACCAAAATCAGGCGCAGCATGGCTTGCGCCAAGAATTCGAACACTTTTTCGAGCGCTTACAAACTGCCCAGCATGCACTTGAACAAACCTTGCGCAACACCGAGCAGCAATGCAACGAGGCCGCCAAAGCCGCTGGCAAACGCAGCCAAGATCGCCAATTCAAGCAGCTTAAACAGGAGCTCGATAGCCTCGCCAGCAGCATTCAAGCTGCCGAAAGCTTCGTCAAGCATGTGCAGTGGTTGCACGAACGCTTCCCCGAGGCGGAATATTGCGATGTGGTAGGCTTATGCAAGTTGGCTAGCCCTGCCGAAGTGGCCGAGCAGGATTATTCGCTGAATGCTGGGCGCTATGTTGGCGTGGTGATCGAAGATGATGGCAAAACGCCAGCTGAGTTTTTAGCCAGCATGCACAGCATTCATCAAGAGCTAGCCCAGCTCAACAGCCAAGCCAAAACCCTTGAAGCGGTAATTGAACATAATTTGCAGCAATTATTTGGATGAAGTATGACTCTATTCAAACAGATGGATTTAGGCGATATAGTTACTTTTCAAAGAGGATTTGATATAACAAAAGCAGAACAATTGCCAGGCACAATACCTATAATTTCATCCTCTGGAATAACTAGTTTTCATAACGAGTCAAAAGTTATTGCACCTGGTGTTATTATAGGTAGAAAGGGAACGCTTGGAGCAGTTTACTACACTAACAATAATTACTGGCCTCATGATACAACATTATGGGTTAAGGATTTTAAAGGGAATTTTCCAAAGTTTATCTATTACTTCCTTAAAACGTTGCACCTAGAAAATTTTGATACAGGCTCTTCAAATCCGACCTTGAATCGTAATCATATCCATAAAATTAGAGTTTATTTCCCTGAGTCTATAGAAATTCAACGCAAGATCGCAGCCATACTATCGGCTTACGACGAGTTGATCGAAGTCAATCGCCAGCGCATCGCCTTGCTTGAGCAAGCTGCCGAAGAACTGTATCGCGAGTGGTTTGTACGCATGCGCTTCCCGGGCTATGAGCACACGCCAATTGAGCATGGGATTCCTCAGGGCTGGGAAGTTGTGAAGTTAAATAGTGTAGTAAGTGAAATTCGTAAAGGTATCAAAAAGAAAAACATAGAATCGGACAATACAAAATATATAGGATTAGAACATATTCCTCGAAAATCAATACTTATCTCAAATTCAGGAAATCTTGAATCTTTTGAAAGCGATAAGCTATTATTTGAATCACGAGATATACTATTTGGGAAAATTAGACCGTATTTACACAAAATATCGCTAGCACATTTTTCAGGCATTTGTTCTACCGATACAATTATTCTTCGTGTAAAGCATACTTTCCTCGAAGGTTTTGTGTTTTATACTCTATTTAGTGACGATTTTGTAGAATTAGCAAATGTGTCATCTAAAGGAACTAAAATGCCTAGAGCAGATTGGGATTTCCTTAAAAATCTAGAAATAAGATTACCTGATAAGGATATTCTGGTTAAATATCAAGAGGTATTCGAATCAAACTTTGCCTATATTACTGCGCTAGATACAATCAATAAAGAACTTCAAACAGCTCGTGATCAACTGCTGCCAAAACTGATGGCGGGCACGCTCGATGTGAGCGATTTGGATGTGCATTACCCACCAAGCATGCGCTAAGCGATTGTTGAGAGGAGCCGACCATGGCCAATCTGATCAAAGAAGCCCAGATCGAAGCTCAAACTTTAGCGCTCTTAGAACAGATCTATGGCTATCAACTGCTGAATTGTCATACGCCCGATCGCGAAGACCTCAACGATGGGACAGGTCGCAGTAGCAAACGCCAAGTCGTGCTGCCCGGGCGTTTGCAAACAATGGCGCGGCAACTCAACCCACACATCCCGCCAGCCAGCATCGACGAAGCACTTGGGCCGTTGATCAACGACCTGCGCCAAGCCCAAGATTTGCTCAGCGCCAACTACGAACTCTACCAACTCATCCGCGATGGCATTATCGTGAGCTACCCCGATGCCAACAACCAAACCGTGCATGATCGGCTCAAACTGATTAATTTTGATCAGCCTGAGGCCAACGAATTTCTCGCGGTTTCGCAACTTTGGATTCAAGGCCAACTTGACTATCGCCGCCCCGACATTTTGCTGTATATCAACGGCCTGCCGCTGGTATTTATCGAACTCAAAAACTCCAATATTGCTTTGCACACCGCCTACCGCGAAAACTTAACCAACTACAAACATGATATCCCGCAACTCTTTCTGACCAACGCCATCTGTATTCTTTCGAACGCGATTGAAAGCAAGCTTGGTAGCTTCACTGCCGATTGGAGCCATTTTTTCAACTGGCTACGCGTCGAAGACGAAAGCAGCAAAATTGATCGTCAAGCCATCCAAGAGCAAGCGATCAGCCTAGAGCTAGTGCTGGCGGGGCTATGTGCCAAAGCCAAACTACTCGACTACATCGAAAACTTCATCATCTACCACAACCAACAGCAAAAGATTATTGCCCAAAACCACCAATTTATCGGGGTCAATCATGCCATCGAGCGTTTTACCAATCGCGCCGAGCTTGGCGGCAAATTAGGCGTTTTTTGGCATACCCAAGGCTCGGGCAAAAGCTTTTCGATGGTGTTTTATGTGCGTAAAATCCTGCGCAAACTAGGCGGCAACTTCACTTTTCTAATCATCACCGACCGCGACGATTTGGATCGCCAGATCTATCGGACGTTTCTCAACACCGAAACGGTTAGTGCCAATGAGGCTGCCCAGCCCACTAATCGAGCCGGGTTACGCACATTTTTAGGCCAGCAGAAACGCCTGATTTTCAGCCTGATTCAAAAATTTGGCTACGACAAAGGCAAAGCCTACCCAGTGTTATCAACTCGCGCTGATATTGTGGTGATTGTGGATGAAGCCCATCGCAGCCAATACCAAGCCTTGGGCGATAACATGCGCCAAGGCCTGCCGAATGCCCAATTTCTGGCCTTTACGGGCACACCTTTACTGGGCAAAGAGCGCAAAACCAATGCCTGGTTTGGCAATTACGTTTCCGAATACAATTTTCAACAATCGATCGATGATGGCGCGACGGTGCCATTATTCTACGAAAAGCGCGTTCCCGAAGTGCTGATTCACAACGATGCCCTGAACGAAGAATTCTACGCGATTCTCGAAGATGAACACCTGGATGATGCCCAACAAGCCCGCTTAGAACGCCAATTTGCCAGCGAAATTCAAATTATCAAGCGCGATGATCGGCTTGAAACCATCGCCCAAGATATTGTCTATCATCTGCCTCGGCGCGGCTATTTGGGCAAAGCCATGGTAATTTGTGTCGATAAATTTACCGCAGTAACCATGTACAACAAAGTGCAAGCCCACTGGAAAAGCGCCATCAGAGCATTGCATCGCCAAATCAGCGCAACCAACGATCAAGCACTGAAGGCACAACTTAAACAACAACTTGATTATATGCGCCAGCTTGAAATGGCCGTGGTTATCAGCGAAGAAGCAGGCGAACTTGAAAAATTCCAGCAAGTAGGCCTGAATATTGCGCCTCATCGTCAACGCCTGCAAAAGCTCGATGAGCATGGCCATGATCTTGAGCACAACTTCAAAGATCCGCGCCATGCACTCCAAGTGGTGTTTGTCTGTTCGATGTGGCTGACTGGCTTCGATGCGCCGACGGTCTCGACCCTCTACCTTGATAAACCGCTGAAAGACCACAGCCTGATGCAAACGATTGCGCGTGCCAATCGGGTTTCGGCCTATACGATCAACAACGTCAGCAAACTCAATGGCGAAATCATCGATTACTACAATGTATTTCGCAATATGCAACAAGCCTTGCAGGCCTATGCCCAAGGCACAGCTGGATTGCGTGATATGCCAGTTCGCGAAAAAAGCGAGCTATTTCGGCTCTTCGATCAAGCGCTTGAAGAAGCCAAACTTTTTTGCCAAACGAACGGGATCACGATTGAAGCACTGCAAGCGAGCTTAGGAACATTTGAACAACTGAACCTATTGAATGCAGCGGCTGATACTCTTTTAGCCAATGATCAACGGCGCAAAACCTTTTATGTCTATCATAATACTGTTAGAGCATTATACGAAGCCTGCAAGCCTGAAATTATGCAACAAGCGCGGCGCAAGCCCCTACTCGTTTTCGATTATCTGCGCGAAATGCTTGATGCACGGTTGTATCAACCTGATAATTCAGCGCTCAACCAACGAATTGGCAACTTGCTTGATGAAAGCATTGCGGTTGACAATCAGGGCGAACATGTACGCGAGCAGCAAGCAAACTACCAAATTATTCCTACTAGCCAAGCCTGGGATTTGAGCAAACTCGATTTTGCTCAGCTGAACAATACATTTAAACAAACGCCGTTTAAACATTTGCACATTAGCGATCTACGCGCCTTTATTGAGCAAAAATTAGCCAGCATGCTCAAAACCAACCACAATCGGGTTGATTTTGTTCAACGGCTGCAAGCAATTATCGACAGCTACAATGCAGGTGGTAGCACCACCGATCACTATTTCAAGCAGCTAGTCGAATTTACCAAAGATCTGCAACAAGAAACCGAGCGCCATCTACGAGAGGGCTTAACCGAGAGCGAATTAGAAATCTTCGATATTCTGAAACAGCCAAGCATGAGCCAAGCCGACGAGCAGCGGGTCAAACTTGCCGCCAAAGCGTTGATTGAACGGCTACGCAGCCAGCAACCAAAAGTGTTGATTGCCGATTGGTACAAACATCAACAAAGCCGAATGGTTGTTGAGAATACCCTAGAGGCTGTGCTAGATGATACACTCCCAAGAAGTTACACTGAAGAAATTTTTCGTGCCAAGAGCAAAGCGATTTATCAACTGTTGATTGATCGGGCGGTGCAAGGCCAACAATGGGCCGCCTAAACCAGCTTGCGCCAACGGGCACTCGGCCCACGCCCAAGCGGTCTTTCGACCATTAAAAATCAATGAGAAGAGGTAATGAAATCGCAAATTATAGGTAAAAGTATCAATCTATTACCTATATAAGGCTACTTTTACCTATATGCTGCTTGCTTGCTGGCGTGGTTTGGGATGCGGAAATGCATAAAATTAGCGTCGTATCAGCCATTTTTGGCTCAATGGATCGTAAGAGACGGCTGATACGCAATAATCAATTAGGTGTACTTCAGTTTAGGGAGTAGCAACACTAGTTGAATCCAGCTTGCTTAGGTAATTTTTGAAGAACGGTAATAAATCCGCTCCATCAATCATATGGCCTTTTCCAGCTAACTGATCAAAGGTCGCATTAGGAATTGCTTCGACTAATGCTTGGCCGACCTTGCGAATACCAACTGGGCTTTTTGCGCCAACCATCACATGGATTGGCACACTGCACCGCGCGGCCCGCTCAATCGGGGGCAAATCGGCAGTTAACTCCAAATCGTAGGCCAACGTCGGAGCAAGTTTAACCATAGTTTTCCAGCCAGGCATGAGTCGCATCAGCCATGCACCCACTTTTGGCATGCCAATGCCACTTAAAAAGCTGGTGATTGCTTGGACATGCTGGCCGTTGGCGAGCAACGACTCAATCTGTTTTTGCAGCAGCATATACTCAGTCTGCTCAGTTGAATCGTGAACATAGGCCGGATCATACAACACCACATGATCAACAAACTGGGGAAACTGAAGTGCAGCTTCAAGCGCCAAGACGGCCCCCGATGAATGCCCGTAGATATGTGCTTTCCCGCCAGCCCGCTCGATCAGCGCCAACAAATCCTCAAGTTCGCGGAGCGGCGTATACGGCTGGGTATCGCTGCTATCACCACGACCTCGGCGATCGTAGCTATAAACAGTAAAGGCTTGGGCGAGGGCTTTGGCATCTTTGACAATTGGAAAAAACTTACGAAAACAGGTTGCCCCGGTAATAGAGATCAGCGGCGGGCCACTGCCATAAACATCATAGGCCAAGGTTGTGCCATCTTGTGAGCGCAATGTCTGCATCCATTCCTCCATGGCTAGCTAATCACTCACGAGTATAGCATTAACAGAACATATGATCTATATATAAAAGCGGTGCAACCCAAAAAAGCCCGCTCCTGCTAAGCAAGAGCGGGTGTGGATTGAACTAACCTCAAACCTTATTTCAGCGCTTTGACCACTTCCACGCCATTGGCGGCCATGTGGTGCAACGAAAAAACATGATGGAAATCGCCAGGATGGGCATATAGGCCAAGTTCGCGGGCCACTTCTAGCGGCGTATCGTAGGTATCGACACATTGCGCGGGCAACACGACGCGGCGTTGTAGATTGCGGGCATTGGCATCAAGCCGCAAGAACATGGCCAATTGATACACACAGAGATCCGAGCAATCGCCAGTGATAATGTAGGTATCAACTTCGGGATGCTCAGTCACCCACGCCGGAAAACCCGTGCTCAAAGCAGCGCTCAGCGAGTTCTTTTCAAAAATCGTGAAGCTATCGGCAAAGGACAAAGCCCGTAATTCTGGCGCAGTATCAGCCTCAGACGTACCACGCACACAGTGGACTGGAAACGCACCAAACTCGACCGCATCAACAGGATGCGAATCTTGAGGCAGGATGAAATGGCGCACACCACCAGCATGAGCTGCTTTGAATAATTCGGCAATCGGCGCGACGATGCTTTGCACCCGTGGGCTAGCTAAAGCACCATCGGTGCAAAAACCTACAATAATATCAACACAGGTCACCGCCACCCGATCAGCCCCATCGATCAATAAATCGTCGAGTGGCAATTCGGGCAAGTTGGCATACCAATCATCCAAATATTCCAAAAATGCTTGGCTATTGTTCGCGAGCATAAAAACTCCTTGAAATTATGAAGTATGAGGGATGAATTATGAATGGGGATTTCGTTTTCATCCTTCATAATTCACCCTTCATAATTTCTAATAATCGACTGGCCGCAAGTAGTATTCGCCGATGGCAGTGCTTGAGAGCATGGCAGTGCTAGGCAAATGGCGTTTCCAGTGAGTCGAATTGACCCGCCGTTGAACAATTGCTACTTCATCGGGATTGAAACCACGCGCCACCAATTGCTCAGGTCGATAACCGCTCAACAAATAGGCCAACACCCGATCAGCCTTGCGATACGAGATGCCAAAATCATCTTCATCGGTTTGGCCAACCACCAAATCAGCCGAAGCTGGCTTATGCACAATCACATCGGGTACGCCGATCGCCGAAGCCAATTCCCAAACTTGGGTCTTGAACAAGTCGCCCAAAGGATTGACTGGTGGAGCATCATCGGCATGCCACGTGTAATAGCCAAATAAACGCTCGGTTTTGTTACCAGTGCCAATCGGAATACAACCGAGCTTTTGCGATTGATCAAACAGCACAATCATACGGGTGCGAGCCATCACATTGCCCCGCCGTCGGCCATCAGCATCTGGCTCAAAGCTCAAATAGCCTTCAACTGCGTTAGTAATTTCGATCGTGCGATGCTGAATGCCTAGATCGTCAATCACCAACTGGGCATGATCTAGACTATCCGAGGATGAGGTGCGATAGGGCATACGCACGGCGAGCACATTTTCAGCGCCAAAGGCCTTGGCACATAAATAGGTGGTTAGAGCCGAATCAACCCCGCCCGAAAGCCCAATCACAACTTGTTTAAAGCCACGCCGAAAGCCAACTTCATCGCGCAAAAACTCGACCAGCCAATTAATCGTCAATTCAGGATTGATCCGTAGTGGCTCGTCGCTCTCAGGATCAAAGCGTGGCGCAGCAATAATTGGGAAGCTTTGCTTGCCAACTGTGGCTTTGGCCCGCTTTTCGCCCTCGCTATCGACGGTGCGTTGATACGAACTGGCATCGCTTAGGCCTTGCGAATCGCTAGAAAGCGCTGAATCCCACGTGCTTGGGCGATGTTGGCCCTCGCTGGCAGCATGCACATCGCGCAACATAAAGGGCAAACGTTCTTCCAAATCGGCCAACAACGGCAAATCAGCGCGGGCCAAGGTCAAATCGCTGAGATCAATATCGACCAAGATTACTGCTTCCGACCACAATGGAGCGCGGGCACGTTCATCGGAGCGTGGGCCAACCACAACTGAACCACCAGCAAAACCCTTGCCACCTTCAAAGCCGACAATTTGGCAAACTGCCAGATAGACCCCATGCTCGCCAGCAATCTCACGAATCCGATCATCCCAACGGGCGAGGTTGCTCGGACGATCTTCGTTGGCTCCACGGGCAGGCGAAGCACTGACGACGTAGAGCATTTGCGCCCCATCAAGCGCTGCGACCGTGCCGCTCAGCGAGTGCCATGCATCCTCGCAAATTAAGATTGCCACTCGCCCAAAACGCGTATCGAAGGCCGCAATTTGGCGGCCAGCCTCAACAAAACGCGCTTCATCAAACACGCCGTAGGTTGGCAAAAACATCTTGCGATGCACATGGCGAATGCCCGCCAAGCTGTGATCGCTGCCAAGCGTGGCATACAGAGCGCTATTGTAAAAACGTTCGCGCCAACGTTCGTAAAAGCCAATCACAATATCGAGGGCTGGTGCATCGGCTCCGCGTGCCGCCAAATAGGTTTGTTGCAAATCGTGAAACAATTGGCCTGCGGTGACTGCCTGCTCACGCACACCACCCTCAAGGAAATAGCCAGTTAAGGCGGTTTCAGGCAACATCAGCACATCGGGCTGACGTTCGGCGGTGCCAAGTTGGGCGAAAATTTCACCAAGCCGCGCCAAATTAACGGCATAATGCCCTTTGCGTGGGCGAAATTGAGCTAAAGCTAAAGTGTACATAAACACCCCGTAGTATTAAGGATGAAGGATGAGGGTTGAAGGATGAATAACTTCTAAAAGAGTTTTTTGTTCATCCTTCTGTCGAGAAAATTAATAATCAATCGAACCTAACCCTTTTCGTTCATCCTTCGGGTAATCGATTATCTGTTACAAAGATCCAACTATGAACATTTTGGAGCAAGCCTTGATTTAAGGCTTAAGCGTCAAGCCTGAAAGATTTTTCATCCCTCATCCTTCATAATTTATCCTTGTATTTATTGTTCGTCCTTCTTTTTGGCTTCGCGGTAGCGAAACACAAAATCGCCCTCGATGCGTGAATCGCGGAAGCGGTAGAGGCGAGCTGGTCGGCCTCGGCTATTTAGCAATTTGCCAGTATCTTCAAGCAAATCGGAATCACGCAGTTTGCGATAGAAATTGGCCTTATCGAGCTGCTCGCCCAAGATCTCTTCGTAAATCCGCTTGAGTTTGGGCAAGCTAAATTCCTTGGGTAGCAATTGAAAGGCCAAAGTGGTGTATTCCAGCTTCGAGCGCAAGCGATCAATTGCAAAGCGCAGAATCTTTTCATGATCGAAGGCCAAGTCCTTGGGCAGTTCATCGACTGGAAACCAACAAACATCATTCGATTCGTCGGAAACTTGCAAAGCTTGCTCTTCGGTGCGAATTAAGGCAAAATAGGCCACGCTAATCACGCGGGTTCGTGGGTCGCGCCCAGGATCACCGAAGGTATACAGCTGCTCCATATACACATCGTGAACGCCCGTTTCTTCCTCCAACTCGCGCCGAGCAGCCATTTCCAACGATTCATCCATGTTGACAAAGCCACCAGGAATAGCCCAATGTTCGGCGTAGGGCCAATGTTTGCGCTGCACCATCAGCACATGCAAACGGCCACTGCGCAAGCCAAATATCACCACATCGACCGTTACAGAAGGCCGTTCATATTTTGTCGCATCGTAGTTTTCAGCAGTTTCTGTCATAGCTGCTCCTAATAGTGTTATTATGACACAAAGTATAAACATGAATTGAGCAGTTGTCAATAGGGAGTATTGAGGGCTAGGGGTCAGGATTCAGGGGCTAGGGGTCAGGGAATCAGAATCTCAGCTTATTGGCTGTAGGTTAGCCCTTCGCTCGCTCTGCGCCTCAGCGTTAACGTTTGATCCACGAAGAACACGAAGAACAAGGGGCTAGATAATTACTTTGTCCAATAATGAGGCCTGATCCCTAACCTCTGATCCCTGATCCCTCGCTTTTACAATCGGATGTTGGTTCTATTGCGTTCACCTCATGGGCATAGTACAATACTGGCAACTGCTCCAAGTGAGCTACAGGACCAAGTGATCAACCGCCAAAAGGACGATCATCCAACCGGTAGCTAGCGAACAGATTGGGAACTACGTTTCGGCACCTCAGCTTGGCAACACTTGGATCGTGAACGTTTGACGGTAAAATCTCCTCGCCCTTTGGTTTGCAATGGGGCTTTGATGCGGGTTGAGGATTTATGCAAGATCGCAGCATCCAATTGAATAACGTTCCACTAGGAGCAGCCTATTGCCAGCTTCTTACCTTGCTTGGGTAGGAAGCTGGCGTGTTTTAGGTTTTTGTAAGGAGGCGTACCGTGGAATGGAACATTAAGAGCCGTAATATTAAGCTACACGATGCGCAAAAAGCATTTATTCAAGAAAAATTAGGCAAATTAGAACGCTACCTCGACGGAATTAATGATTGGAAAGTGGAATGCCGTTTTGAAACACTCCGTGGTAGCGGCGAAACATATACCGTCCAAGCAACGCTGTTGGCCGATCATGGGATCATTCTACGGGCAGAAGAACGCGATCGTGAATTGTATGCTGCGGTTGAAGCAGTTCACGATAATTTGCAACGCCAAATCCGGCGCTTCAAGGAAAAACATTATCGCCGTGGCAAATTGCGCCGCACTGCTGGCGAAATTATTGCCGCTCCGCTGCCAGCCTTGCCCGAAGATGCCGAACAAGCCGAAGAACGTCAAATTATTCGCGCCAAGGATGTAACGCTGCGGCCTATGTTTAGCGATGAAGCGATCGAACAAATGGAGTTGCTCGGCCACTCGTTCTTTGTGTTCCGCGATGCTGAAACCGAAAAAATTCAAGTCGTCTATCGCCGTAACGATGGCAATTATGGCTTGATTATGCCACGCTAAGCCTCTTTGCTTTCGACAGGGATCACATGGATGTGTGATCCCTGTTGTGCTTTAATCGGGCATAATAACCATATGCTTAATTGGTTGTTTGCGGGAGTGTGCCATGATTCTCTATTTTGTGCGCCATGGAATTGCTGAAGATTGGGCCGAAAGTGGCCTTGATCAAGATCGGCGCTTGACTGAGCGTGGGCGTAAGCGGATTCGCCAATGTGCTCAGGCGCTGCGCTTGTTGGAAATTAAGCCCCAGATTATTTTGAGCAGCCCTTACCCACGCGCTGCCGAAACCGCCTTGATTATCGCTGAAGCGCTTGGCACTGACCCACCAGTGCTCAAAGCGCAATTACAACCTGACGGAGCTAATAGCCATTTGCTCACCGAATGCCTTAATCCCGATTGGCAAGAGGTGATGATCGTCGGCCACCAGCCCAATCTCAGTGAGTATGTGGCGCATCTGGCGGGCTATGGCACCAATCTGATTTTCAAAAAAGGTACAGTTTGTCGGGTTGAAGTGCAAGGCGAACATGGCCAAGTCAGCTGGCTGTTGCCGCCAAAAGTGCTGATTGCGCTCGCCGAGGCACGGCAAGCCAAACCCACCAAACCTGCGAAGCATTAACAGCCGATTTTCAGCTTGATTTCAGTTTTTAAGCAAATTACAAGATTTATGCTAGTGACGTTTCATCGTGCTTCCTCAGAGCGATCGCTATACTCTTGCCTGTAGTCGAATTTATCAAGGAGTTCTGGCAATGAAACGTTGGATGTTGTTATTTCTTGTCGTCGTAAGTTTGGCGCTCCCTCAGGCAAGTAGCGCCGCCGAGCAGCAATGCTTCGAGCAAACTGGCTTTTGTATCGAAGGTCGCTTTTTGCAATACTGGCAACAAAATGGCGGTTTGCAGGTGTTTGGCTATCCGCTAGGCATCGCCCAAGATGTCTATAATCAGGATAGCCAACAAAGCTTTTTGACTCAGCAATTTGAGCGTGCTCGCTTTGAGCTGCACCCTGAGTTTGCCGCGCCCTACGATGTGCTGCTGGGGCGGCTTGGTGATGATTTATTGCGTTATCGCAATATCGATAGCCCAATGTTGCCGCGAGAAACCGGTTCCAAAGCAAGTTGTTTGTGGTTTGAAACGACTGGACACAATGTTTGTAACCAAGCCAATGGCCTTGGCTTTATGAGCTATTGGCAAAATCATGGCCTCAACGACCCCAAACTTGATAGCTTTGGCAGTTCATTGCAATTGTTTGGCTATCCGCTAACCGAGCCAACCATGGAAACCAATGCTAATGGTGATACCGTGCTCACTCAACAGTTCGAACGCGCCCGTTTTGAGTGGCATCCCAATCAACCTGATCAATTCAAAGTGTTGCTTGGCTTGGTTGGCAAAGAAACTACTGCCCTACGCTATGGCGAAAGCTCAAGCCCCAGTCACTTAACCCAACTTGATTCACGGGTATTTTTCACGGCAAATGATGGAGTACATGGGCAAGAGCTGTGGGTCAGCGATGGTAGCAATCAAGGTACCCGCTTGGTCAAAGATATTAACCCAACTGGCTCGGCCAACCCCTATAAGCTAACCGCCGCTGCTGGTCAACTCTTTTTTGTGGTCAGCGCTGGTAATAACGAGCAATTATGGGTAACCAACGGCACAGAAGCAGGCACAACCATGGTCTATAGCTTCAGTCGCCCAGCCGCCGAAGAACCGGCAATTGTTGATCTTGCGCCAGTCGCAAGTGGGGTGATTGTGATGGGCTACACTGCTGAATTTGGCATCGAGCCATGGTTCAGTAATGGCAGCAATGCAGGTACGGCTTTGATTCGCGATATTAATCCTGGCAAAGCTGGCTCGGAAATCAAAGTCAGCACCTGTTGCAGCTATTCTTTTGCAACTGAATTTACCCCCATGGGCAGTAGCGTTGCCTTTATGGCCAAAACAGGCAACGCAGGCAACCAAATTTGGCTGAGCGATGGCTCCGCCGAAAATACCCGTCAGATCAGCACCTTCGAGCAAAATAATGAGTTGGTTACTGAACTTGAACGCTTAAATAATGATCAGATCATCGCTGCGGTGCAACAACCTGATGTGGTACAAATCGTCAAGATCGAGCTAGCAACAGGCAAGCATAGCCAACTAACCAGCCATGGTCGTTTTCATGTAGGCACACGCCTGATGGTGACAGCCTATGATTTGACCAATATTGCAGATCAGGTATATTACACAGTTTTTGATACCGATTATCATGTAAAGCTCTGGAAACTCGATGCTCAAGCAAACCCAACCCAACTTGATCTGGCAAACTATCAAATTAAACGCATTATCCCAAGCTCATTTCAAACCAAATTGCATCTCCAATTGAGCAACAATGATGGCAGTGCTGCTGGGCTAGCAGTTTGGGATGGCAAGCAACTACAACGACTTAGCTTACTCGATTTTCAACAAGTTGCCTATAATGGCCAATACCTATTTGGTTTGACTGGTACAAATTCGCCCTATCGATTGTATGCCAACGCTTCAGCTAACCAGAATTTGGGCTATATTGGTTCAGGCATGCATTATCTGAGCAACAGCCCAAGCTTTGCCCAAGTCAGCCGTTTCAGCAGCAATCAAGGCATCTTTTTATCGCTGCCTGATATGGCACATGGCTTCGAGCTGTGGTATAGCGATGGCAACACCCTACGCATGGTCAAAGATATTCGGCCATAAACGCCCAATATTCACGTTCAAAACTCCACCCAACATATAGGTGGAGTTTTTTATGCTCATCAGCACTGTCTCAGCTTGAATTCAGGTTGTAAGCAGATTCGCAGTCGCCTGCCAGCCAAGCTTCATCGTGCTCAGCTCGCGATGTTTCTATACTCAACGCATCGTTGTAGTGGAGGAATGACCATGAAACGTTGGATACTGTTGGCAATGCTCGTCGTTGGTTTAGGATTACCGCAAGCCACGCAAGCTACCGAATTGCAATGCTTTGAGCAAACAGGCTTTTGTACCGATGGTCGTTTTTTAGAGTATTGGCGACAAAATGGTGGCTTAGAAGTCTTCGGTTATCCGTTGAGCACAATTGAAACCGTCTACAATCAGGATAGCCAGATGCATTTCCTGACTCAGCAATTTGAGCGTGCTCGCCTTGAGTTTCACCCTGAATTGGCCGCGCCTTACGATATGTTGCTTGGGCGGTTGGGCGATGATCTGTTGCGCTATCGCAATATCGATAGTGCCATGCTGCCGCGTGAGGCTGGTGCAACATCAGGCTGTTTGTGGTTTGAAACGACTGGACACAATGTCTGCAATCAAGCCAATGGCCTTGGGTTTATGAGCTACTGGCAAAATCATGGACTCAACGATCCCAAACTTGATGCTTTTGGCCGTTCGTTGCAATTATTTGGTTACCCGCTGACTGAGCCAGCCATAGAAACTAATGCCAATGGCGATCGCGTGTTGACCCAACATTTCGAGCGTGCCCGTTTCGAGTGGCATCCCAACCAACCTGATCAATTCAAAGTGTTATTAGGCTTAGTCGGCAAAGAATCGCAAAAATTAGTCTATGGCGCTAGTGCCGATCCATCAAAATTGACCTTGGTTGGCGATACGCTCTTTTTTACTGCCGACGATGGCGTGCATGGCCGTGAATTATGGACAAGCGATGGGACAGAAGCAGGTACACGCTTAGTCAAAGATCTGAGCGTTGGCACTGAGTGGGGTGGAATTTATGAATTAGCCGCTGTCAATCAGGGGGTTATTTTTGCCGTCAACAAGCAGGATAAGGACTATCAATTATGGTTCAGTGATGGTAGCGCAGCTGGCACACGCTTAATCAAAAGTTTTGTTTCAAACGCTAAGATTAACAATCTCAAATCATTGGGCAATGGAATTATCTTTTGGGCAAATGATGCAGTTCATGGGATTGAACCATGGTATAGCAACGGCACCGAAGCTGGTACATATTTGCTGAGTGATATCAACCCAGGCCTTGCAGATTCAGCAGTTTCCAACAATTATGGATCTTATTGGATTGACTATGCCCCCATCGCGGGAGGTATGGCCTTTTTTGCCCAAAACAACTACATTGGCAACCAAATCTGGTGGACAGATGGCAGCATTGCCAATACTCGCCAAGTCAGCCATTTAGATAAATTTGGCGGCATGCTTGAGCTAGAGGCGTTAGATGAGCAACATCTAATTGCAACAGCCTATCAAAATACAACGATGGGAGTTTGGAATATAACGCTGGCGACTGGCGAACAGCAACTATTAGCCAGCTATCCTGCAATTGCCACAACCCGTAATCCAGCATCAGCTCTACAACTAACCCAAGCTGGCGGCAAAGTCTATTACTTTAGCAAAACCCAAGCAGGCGAGCTTAGTCTATGGCAAACCAATGGCCAAGCTGATCAAACCGTCCAACCCAATCTGCAAGGCTATAAAGCCGAAAATATCGTTGCGGCAAACGATCAATTGTATATGCAACTGCGTAATCCTCAAGGCCTTCAGGCTGGCTGGTGGTATTTCGATTCAAGCCAAGGGTTGGCTCAATTAACACCATTGCCGCTGCGTATTTATGCCTCGGCGAAAGGCCTATTGGGCTGGGAATCGATCGCTGGAGGGTTACGATTCTATAGCAGTAATGGGCCAAATCAAGCCCTACGCTATCGTAGCTCTGTAATGGGCAAGCAGACATACTTCCCTGATATGTCCAATGATCGATTTTTCGCCATCCCTAGTTTTCAGTATGGCACTGAGCTATGGTCTAAAGATGGCAGTACCCTGCGGATGGTCAAAGATATTCAGCCATAAATGCTTCGCCCAATAAACTTCAATACTCCACTTGTAGCTACAGGTGGAGTTGTTTTATACTCAGCAACTTTTCAGTTTGAGTTCAGCTTATAAGTAGATTCAAAGTCGTTTACCAGCCAAGTTTCATCGTGATTCGTCAGCCAGTTCTCTATACTCAACCTATATTGATGTGGAGGAATAATGATGAAACGCTGGATGTTATTCGTGTTGATGGTTGTAAGTTTGAGCTTGCCCCAAGCCAGCAGGGCCGCCGAACAACAATGCTTCGAGCAAACGGGCTTTTGTATCGCAGGCCGTTTCGCCGAATATTGGCAGCAAAATGGCGGCTTGCAGGTGTTTGGCTATCCGCTGGGTATCGCCCAAGATGTCTATAATCAAGATAGCCAACAAGCCTTTTTGACTCAGCAATTTGAGCGTGCTCGCTTTGAGTTGCACCCTGAGTTTGCTCCACCCTACGATGTATTGCTTGGTCGTTTGGGCGACGACCTGTTGCGCTATCGCAATATCGATAGCCCAATGCTGCCGCGTGAGGCAGGCGCAAAATCAGGCTGTTTGTGGTTTGAAACGACTGGGCACAACGTCTGCAATCAAGCCAATGGCCTTGGTTTTATGAGTTATTGGCAAAACCATGGCCTGAATGATCCCAAACTTGATAGCTTTGGTCGTTCGTTGCAATTATTTGGTTACCCGCTGACCGAGCCAGCCATGGAAACTAACGCCAATGGTGATAGCGTGCTGACCCAACAGTTCGAACGTGCCCGTTTCGAGTGGCATCCAACCCAGCCCGATCAATTTAAAGTGCTGCTAGGTTTAGTCGGCAAAGAATCGCTACAATTGCCCTATGGCGCAAGTGCCGAGCCATTAGAATTGACTTTGGTTGGCGATACGCTCTTTTTCAGCGCCGACGATGGCGTGCATGGCCGTGAATTATGGACAAGCGACGGCACTGAAACCGGTACGCGATTAGTCAAGGATCTGGAAGTTGGCGCTGAATCAAATTGGCCATATCAACTAGCGGCAGCCAAACATGGTGTCTTTTTCTTACAATTGAACAAGACAGCCTATGAATTGTGGTTTAGCGATGGCAGCACAAACAATACCCAAATCGTTAAAACGATTCCTTTAAATTCTCAAACCTATATGACCAACTTGGTTGCTTTCGGTGACGGTGTGCTCTTTCTCGCCAACGATGGGCTGAGCGGCATTGAGCCATGGTATAGCGATGGCACCGAAGCTGGGACACGGCTGCTACGAGACATTAATCCAGGCGCAGGCCACTCGAATGTTGAAACTGGCTATAGTTATTTTTGGACAGAATATACGCCCATGGCAGGCGGAATGGCCTTCTTGGCCAAAAATGCCCAGGCGGGTGCACAAGTTTGGTGGACTGATGGAACTGAGGCGGGCACACGCCAAATCAGCAATTTTGCTGGTGAAATCCATAGTGTTTTTGAGTTAGAGCCGTTGGATGCCCAGCATTTGATCGTGGCAGCTAGCAATGAAGGCACATTCGGCATTTGGAAACTGAACATGACCACTGGCGAGCAACAAAACTTGGCTACTTACTCGTGGATTACCGGCAGCATTCGTAATCCAATTCCCGCCTCGCAACTCACTCAGGTTAATGGTGAGGTATTTTATACGGTGATTACGCAAGGGGTTGGCACAAGCCTCTGGCGCACCAATGGTCAAAAAGCCCAAGTAATTGATTTAGCTGACAAGAGTCCCTATCGCCTGCTAACCGCCAATAATACATTCTATCTCCAGCTGTACCAAGGCACTGAACAGGCTGGCTGGTGGATACTGAATGCAGATGCCAGTTTGCGCCAATTCAGCCCACTCAACCTCATGCTTGTCGATACGGGTCAAGGCTTGATTGGCTGGGAACTGCTCAGCAATCGGGTGCGAGTCTACCGCAGCGCCAGCGATTATCAAACCATGCACTATCAAGGTTCAGCATTGAGTCAATCTAGCTTTACCTTCCATCCATCAGATACAGCCAGTAATTCCCAACGCAGCTTTTTTAGCCTGCCTGATCAGCAGCATGGCACTGAGCTTTGGGTCAGCGATGCCCAAGGCCTGCGCTTAGTCAAGGATATTCGGCCATAACTCAAAGCTATGGCGCAATCTTTCCGATGCGCCACGCCTTGTTTATGCCTTCTGAAGCCATTGACCGATCACTTGCGACATGCCTGTAGTTTCTTCGGCAAAGCCGAGTTGTAGATAGAAGGTTTGCATATCGTCGGTAAATAAACAGACGTGCTGACCTAGCAAATCAGCCAGAATCTGCTTAACAATCGTGCTAGCAATGCCTTGGCGACGATAATCGCTGTGCGTCCAAACATCGACGATATAGCCATTGCACACGCCATCGGATAAAGCGCGGGCTTTGCCGATAATTCGCTGGCCATCAAGCGCAAAGCAAACGCTATAACTTGCAGCAAACGAACGTTGATATTGCTCAGGCGTGCGGCCATTGTCAAAATCATCGCTAGCAAGCTCAGCTTTTAATTGTGCCCAATCAATACCATCCAAATCGCGCTTGTATTCAATTGGCATAACAACTCCGTAATTGAGAGCATAGAACAAAGAACATAGAACATAGGCTATGGATTATCGGAACAAGTAAGGCTGTTTCCAAAATCCATGTACCAACAAAAACCTATAGCCTATAGCCAAAAGCCTATAGCCACCTTCATATCCTTCGTGATATTGTAATCCTCGCCTTCAGCTTCTATGCTCTATGCTCTATGCTCTATGTTCTTTAGGGATATTGCGCCCAACTTTGGTACAGTTGGCGACCAAGCAAGCCCAACTGAATTTCGTAGGAAGTTCCGGCTAGCTCAGGATGGTGCTCGAAGCGATTACGCTCGAAATATTGCACCAAAAAGCCCTTATTCTGCACTGGGTCGTATTCCCAAAAGGCCTCGCTCAACGGAAAGCCATAGATCGCGATTCCGCCGTTTTGCTCCCAATATTCTTTGAAGGGATAGCATAAACTATGGCCGGTTTCGACGAAATAGCTACATTCGGCAGGCGGATTTTGGGCTGGCGGCAGGCCACGCCAATCAACGCCATTGCGTTCGAGTGAACGTACACCAAGCAGACTAAGTTGGACGCGAAATTCAGGTCGATTATTGGGAAACAACTCGAAGCGGTTGCGCTCAAAATATTGCACAATCGTGGGAATTCGCCCAGCACCAGGCTCAGTCAATTCGTCGGTCAAGGGCAAGCCAAAGCGAGCTAAGCCACCATTTTGCTCCCAATAGGTGCGGAAACCGCCGATAATCGAGTGTGGAGTTTCATCGAAAGTACGACCAGTGCGGCTATAACCACCATATTCAACCCAAATTGGCATACCCCGTTGATCAGGCTGGATTTTGACATTGCCAGTTTCGGTATTGATCACACGCAGTAAGGTTCCATCGTAGGCTCGCACTTGCACATGGCTACAATCGCAGTTAATTTCAAGGTAGGGCGGTGATTGAGCTTCGTGCAGCCACCACAAAATATCCACCGAGCGATCGCCGTTAGTCCAGTGTTGCCAGCCAAGCCCGCCATCGTAGGGCAAGGCATAATTGGCTTGCCAACTTAATCCGCCCAAATTATGGGTCAGGTGGTAGTAGGCGCTATAACTTGGCTTACGAATGCGTTGATCATCAAAATTTAAGGGGTAGGTACGCCGCAACAAACCAAAATGAAATTGATTTTCAGTTGGGTCGTTAATCGGGCGGGTGTAATTGCTGTTATCGCCAGTATCGTTGCGAAAATCATACCAGAAGATTTTTTCAATCCCAGGATGGGTCATGGCCAGCAGATAGAAGCGTTGGAGCCAAGCCGCCTGCTCATCTTCGCTGACAATCCCATCGCTTTCGGTAGACCAACCAACCTCGGTATACCAAATCGGCTTGTTGCCAAATTGCGCGAGCAGAGCATCGATTTCGGCAGCCTGTTCGCGGTAGGTTTGGTTACGATCGCGGCGCAGCACCGGTACTTCGGGTGCATCAGGGCGGTAGGGGTGCAAGCCCAAAATATCAAACATCGGCCAAGCATCAAGCGCATACAAACGCTGGAGATAATCGGGAGTATCATAGGCAAATTCAGGAATTTCGCTCCAAATATCGGCCACCCCACCTAGCACAATTTTGGCCTCAGGATCAGCCGCTCGAATTGCAGCACTGGCAGTTTGCAGCACTCGTACAAAATCTTCAACGTTGTAGAGGCCGCTTTCATAGCCCGATGGCACGAGATTCGGCTCGTTCCAAACTTCCCAATATTTGATCTGGCCGCGATCACGGCCATAACGAGCGACGGTGGCATATACATAATCACCCCAATCGCTGAGCCATTCTTCGGGGTGTGGGTTGCGGCCTTTGAACCAAGCAGGATTATAATCGAGCAAGCCCAAAATACTGATGCCAGCCTCAGCTTGCAACTGAATTGCCCGATCATAATTATAGAAGCGCGAACTATCGCCATCCCAACGAAAGGGACCATTTGGCTCAAACTGAACCTGATCCCACCAAATTTCTTCGCGGTTCCACTGAACACCAGCTTCACGCATCAAGCGAATCATCGTCGGCATTTCATCGGAGCGCACGCGATTGCCCAGCGACACGACCATGCCAAATGGCGTTGATTTATCACCCCATGGAATCTCGGCAGCAGCGGCGGGAGTAGCGGGGTTGGCTAGCAAAAACGGTGTGACGACGAGCACCAGCGCCAGCACCAGAGGGAGCAAGCGTTTGTGCATTGCAGTTTATCCCTTGTACAATCCATTGTTCATCTCAACGTTGCGTAGTGTACCATGGTTGCTTCGCTTTGCTGCTGATAAAAAGCTGAAAACTTTAAGGGACTAGGGGCCAGGGATCGGGGATCGGGGAACAGAAAATGCCATGACAAAACAGAACGTAGTTTGGGCGGAGCAGAACAATCAAACAAATCTGTGGAATCTGTGGCTAAAAACTTAACCTTCATGCTCTTTGTGGATCGATCGCTTAACGCAGAGGCGCAGAGAATCAAGGGATGAGGGATGAATTATGAGGGATGAAATTCCAACAGGATGAGCATGTGAGGTGTGTGGAATAGAGCAATAATCAAAATAATCTGTGCAATCTGTGGCTAAAAACTTAACCTTCGTGCTCTTCGCGTCCTTCGTGGTTTCATTCTTGGTGCGTTTTATAAATCAAAATCCTTTCGCCAAAAGCCCATAGCCTATAGCCATATTTTACGGCTCGCTATAGCCCACAACGGCAATTTTGGCTAGCTGAGGATCGCTATTGAAAATCAAAGTAACGGTTTGCTCAGCGTGGCCAGGCAGCAAATCAAGCGTGACATTGCTTTGCTGATCATCTAGACTGCCAACTATTTCAACCGCCGCTGCTGCCCGATCACCATCGTTACTCACGGTTAGATCGAGGTAAAATTGTTGCTCAACCTGACGCACTTGGCCCAGTTCAAGCCTGAATTGGGCAGGCCGATCGCCTTCGGTCACCCAAAGCCAGCCGATCAAGCCAACCAAACAACTCAATAGCCCAATTGAAATAATCAGCGAAATCCATTCGGCAGTGCTGCGAGTTTCACGGCTCATACTGCTAATCTCCCAGCTGCGCCGCCAACTGTGGCAGGCAAGCCTAAAACAATTGTGTAATCGATCACTTGATGCAGCGATGTGCCAGTCCCAAGCTGATTAAAAACCCGCAACGTTACTAAGGCAAACACCAGCGAGATAATGTATGAGGCAATCGTTTCGCTGAGCGGCGATTGAAATAAGCCGCGTTCACGCCTGCGCTGCTGATGATCACCAAACTCAGCTTGAAACACAATTACGTATGAGATCAGCAACGAAGCTGCCATAATCAGCCATAACCACCATGGCGGCAAGGATGCAGCAATCACGCCAACTTCATCGGTTGGAGCAATCGAAAGCCCCACCACCGTTGCCCCAAGCATGGTGCCGCCTGCATCAACCAAGGTTGCATGCCAAAAGCTGCGTTGCTCTGCCTCCTGCTCGTCGTTATCTTCACGCCGCAACAAGCCATTGGCCATGCCAACGCCAATCGCGCAGGGCATAGTTTCTAAAACAATTTTGCCCAGAATCACATCGTAGGCCAGATCAAATGTAATCCGCTGCAAAATAATTAAGCTGAAACTAGCAACTAACGCGCCCAGTGCCAAGGCTTCGATACTATCAGCCAGCGAGCGACTCCACGTTTCGTCGGAATTGCGCCGAAACCCGGTAGCACGATTGAGCGCCACCAAAGCAACATAGGTTAAGCCAAGGTACAACAACATATGCAGCGGCGTGAGATCGCTGCCAATATCCCAAACTTCCATGGTGTAGAGCAATGGAATACCAAACAAAAACGCGCCAGCAATTCCATTCAGCAAATCATCAAATTCACGCCGCCACATAGTTCGTTCCTATTGTTGACGCTCAGCCAATTTTTGGTCGAAGCGTTGTTCAGCTGCCAAACGTTCTAAAGCATGCTCGCCCAAATCGACGAATTGCATGCCTTCAATCAAACTTGGGTGGATGTTTTGTAAGGCCAAATACATTTGCTGAGCGATTGCCCGATAGCTGGGATGGCCCTGTGGTGCCGCACGTAGCTCAATCAAATGGTAGGCTTCGCGTAAATTCAAGCGAAAACGCCAACGAATGCGGTAGGCAAACGGCACCAAATATTGAGCGGCTGCCGAAAAATCGGCTTCAATAGCTTGAACTGCTGCGGCTGCCTGATCAAGTGCTGCACAATAAGCAGCGGCAACTCCAGCGGCTTCAAGTTCAGGCGCAAGCGCGTAGCCATGCACCACGCTATAACGCTGGCGCTCTTGGGTCAAAATCCGATGACGCTGTAAATCGCGATACGCCCCAATATCGGCCAAGAAATCAAAGGTATAGTAGGTTTCCTCGAAGGCGCGGCCTGGGCGATGGAAGCGCGAGCCACGTTCGCCGACATAGGCGCGAATAATTGCGCTGCGCTCTTCAGTTGGCAAATTTCGTGCCCAGCCTTGCAAGGTTTCCAACGGTTGGTCGCTATGTGGATAGAGAATCGCCGCCACGACTTTGGCCTCAGCATCAGGATCATATTCAACCAAGGTTACTGCTTGTAGATCGTTGCTTGTAGGAATTTCGGGCTGGAAAGCGGATCCTGCTTGGCGCATGGTCGCGAGATAGTGGCTATAGGCTGCGCCGCGCTCAGTTTTGGCCCGTTTCACAAACGAAGGAATTAATTGATCAAGCTCATGTTGCAAATTAACGCCAACGTTGCGTACCTCGCTATGTTCAGAGCTGGCTAGTTTGGTTAGCAAATATTCAAAAGCCCGCCCATTACCAAACAAACCAACGTTGGTTAGCGTCGCCATTGGCAACAAACCACGCAGCAAATCGAGAGCTTTGGCGCGGGTGGCACTAGCATAAGCCCGTTCGCTTGTTGTGGCATCGCGTGGTGTGGCGCTTTGCACCCAGCGTTGTACAGGCTCGATCAATGTGCGGTAGGTGTTGAACAACTGATCAAGCGTTTGTTCATAGAGCGTGGCATGCGGCGATTGCATAAGCTCAGCCACCCGATGATAGCGATATTTGCCCGCCACTTGGCGATCGAACGGCACATAACGGGTCGATTTTTCAAGCGGATCGAGGCCCAAGCGACTATCTTCGAGCGCTTTGGCGACGATGTTGCTCACGCCTTCGCAGGCAACGTGCGCCCCGCCCAATTCAGCGACCGAATCATCGCCATAACCCAGCAACACCCGTTCGTAAAAAGCCTCAGCTTGTTTGGTCGCTACCAGTTGATCGTTGCCATTAGCCGCAGCATGGCCAACAATCGCCTGAAAACCAGCCTCTGGCGCTTGAATAAACTCATCGAGCAACATGCGGCGCAAGCTTTTGTCGCTACGGCTATAGCGCGAAAACAACGCACCTTTGACAACTTCAGGTAAGTTGCGCAAGCCAAAAATTGGCTGATCGAGGTTGGTGACAAATGGCGCAAGAATCGCCTGCTCGTCAGCGGTAAATGTATCGCCCCAAGGGTCATGCATTGAAGTTCTCCAAATCATTAGATGGATCACAAATCCAAAACCCTCTATTTTAAGCCATGGGTGGTTATGGAGCAAAATCTTGGTCTACTACAAGCATTGAAAGAATAAAGTAGCTGCGCGTTTTAACGCAGAGGCGCAGAGGGATGTGAGGAGTCAGGATTCAGGGATCAGGGGACAGAAAATGCAATGGCGAAACAGAAGGCGGATTGGGTCGAGCAGAATAAATCAAAACGATCTGTGTAATCTGTGGCTACAATAATTATTATTCGTGTAATTCGGGCAATTCGTGGCTAAAAAACTTCGTGGATCAGAAACCTACCACATAACCAATGCATGAATTTCAGCATCGGTTAATTCTACAAGTTTCTCAGGGAGTTGCTGTTGGATTATTTGTTGAATTGTTGGTTCAATTAATAGCTGATCGCTAGGCCGTCCGCCTGCATCTTGGAGTGTTTTTGGCAGCTGATCCAAAACGAGTAAACAACCAAAATCACGAATTTGGGCTGGCTCGATTATTTGGCTGGCAGTAATTTGGCCATGAGCTTGAGCATAGGTTGTTAATCCTGCGGCCAAACCCTTGAGCATCCCACGTCGATAACTTGGCTCAAACGGCACATGCTTATAACGCAGCAAACATTGCTCGATCCGACTGAAATAGCCAAATCGCAGGCCAAGCTTGATTTGAACATGCTCATTAGCACCCTCAAACGCTAAATATCGTTGTGGATTCAAATCGTGATAGATTAACTCATCAAGATAATCACGCAAGCCATTGGGGTAAAAAAGCTGGTTGGTTGTCGCTTGCATAACGTCAACAATTTCGATGCGGCAGCCACGAAATAGCATTGCCAAGCCGCGCAACGAACCCAGAAGTTGATGAATTGAAATAGAACGGTTGTTAAATATTGTTCGATCTGGCTCAAAATAGATTCGGTGATAGGCAGCTTGGCTTGAGCCAACTAGCTGTAACGTTGGGACGGTAAGCTCGCCATTGTAGCTTAATTGATAATGTTGCCCAGCAGAATGCAGATCGACACTGCACTTTTGGGCAGCACCAAGCAGATGGAATACCTGATCTTCTGGTAAACCACAACCATCAACCGATGCTATCGTTGACCCAAAATCTTGCACAATAAAGCTGGCTTCGGGCAAGATGGTTATCTGAACGCGCTGAGTATGTTGGTTTTTTAGGAGAAAATCGATATATTCAACTAATAATCGTTGAATTGCCTCGCCATCATTGCCACCATAGTACATAGCTCCATTCTCGCGGCGAAACTGAATTGGGCTACGATTCGCTGGCAGTTGAATGTTGCTAGCACTATACAGAGCATTCTTATCCATTGATCGCTCCACGCTAAACGTTGACTCTCATCAGCAAACTTCTCGATGCGCCAATCGCTTAACGCAGAGGCGCAGAGAATAAAAGTGGCTATGGGCTATGGGCAATCGGTGATGCTTGGGAAAGATCAACCCTTGTTCCGATAGCCAACAGCCTATAGCCTTGTTCTTCGTGTAGCTTCGTGCCCTTCGTGGATCACAGTTAATCTCTTGGTAATTGCTCAGGTTTGGGGCGTTTTTCATGTTTTTTACGTAGCACAGCAGTCACTTCCGAGCGATTATGGAACAGTTGACGTGCCCCAATCACCCAATAGGCCGTGCGCAAAATACTCAGCGAGTGATAGGCGATTTGGGCGCTATGCTCATGCGGCAATTTAAGCGTCACCACGGCCAAACCATCATTAGTCAACGCATTGGCAGCATCAACCATCAACCACGCCGAATCACGGGCATCAATTCGCATATCATTAACAATTACAGTAAAACGCTCTTGGGTGGGCAAAAAGCGCTGAGCCAAGATTTGTAAATGGCGCACGCCTTGATCGTACCGCAGGCTGGGGTGCAAATCGGCTGGGTCAATCGCAACTACTGGTAAGCCTGCTCGCCGCAAAATGCGCGTCCAACCGCCAGGTGCAGCCCCTAAATCCAAGGCTTGGCCATGATCAGGCCATTCGATGTTGAATAAGGCTTGGGCTTCGAGCAATTTAAATTCGGCACGGCTTAATTGGCCTTGTTCGCGGGCAAAGCGATGTGCGCCACCCGCCCAAGCCGAGCGATTAAACTCCACGGTCGAAACACCCAAATAAGCCCGATCCATGCTCAAGGCAACCGAAAGCACGCCCTGCGGATTGCGCACATCCAACGGTAGTCCGCTGACTTGCGAAACTGCTTCGGCCAAAGCTTGGTTAATTTCAAATCGGGTTAATTTGACATGTTCATCGAGCAAGCGGGTTTGTACTGCAAATGGTTTACGCGCTGGCAAATGTGGCGCAAGATTCAAGGCCACTTGGGTTAGGCGTTCTAAATCATCAGGCGTACCTTCGAGCACGACTTCACGATGAACTGGCGCGATATGGCGCACAAAAATGGCTGGCCGTTTGAGCAAGAAGGCATGCCATTCAGCGAGTGGTTGCTCTAACTCAACCAAGGCCACTTCTGGCGCGAGCCGTTGAACGGCAACCCCATATTTGCCATAACGAATTTCATCTATCGCTGCCTCAAGCATCTCGGGCGCAGCACTAATTAAAACACGATAGGTATCAAGCACAAAAAAGTCCCCTTTGGAAGGATGAAGGATGAGGGATGAAGTATGAACGTTCAGCCTATCCCCCATTCAGGTATGGTTTATTGCAATGATCAATTTACGAATTGGATAATTTCAGCCTTTCATCCCTCATAATTTATCCTTCATCCTTCTAATACAGGTTTATCGGGCTGGTTGGCGATGGAATCGCGGCAAGTTGACCACAGGCGGCGGCGATTTCTACCCCGCGCTCCACTCGCACGGTGCACGAAATGCCTGCTGCTTGCACAACTCGTTGAAAAGCCGTAACCCGCTCACGATGCGAACGCGTCAAGGGCGTTCCAGGGATAGGATTCCACGGAATTAAATTGACATGGCAGAGCATGCCCTTAACCAAATTGGCAAGTTGGGCTGCAAGTTCAGGCGTATCGTTTTTATCGTCGAGTAGCACATATTCAAATGAAACTCGCCGATGGGTTTTATCGGTGTAATAACGAATCGAATCCATCAAATCGCTGATATCAAAGCGATCGTTGACGGGCATAAGTTCGCTGCGCAATTGATCGTTGGGAGCATGCAACGAAACCGCCAAATTGACCTGCAAGGCTTCATCGGCCAATTGGCGAATGCCTTTGACCAAGCCCACGGTCGAAACGGTCATGTTGCGAGCGCCAAGATTAAAGCCCTGTTTATCGTTGAGCCGTTCGACCGCCGCCCACCAACGCTCGTAGTTGGCAAATGGTTCGCCCATGCCCATAAACACCAAGTTGGTGATATGGTCGGGCACTGGCCCGCCATGGCGTTTGGCAATCGCAGCGCCTTCATTGCGCAGATAGCGCTCGAAATATAGCACCTGCTCCATAATCTCGCCGCTGGAGATATTGCGCAACAAGCCTAATTTGCCAGTTGCACAAAAGACGCAGCCCATGGCACAACCCGCTTGGGTCGAAACACAAATCGTCGCCCGATCTGGCGGGTAGATCATCAGCACGGTTTCAATCACCGCATTGCCTGGACAACGCCAAAGCACTTTGCGGGTTAAGCCATCATCGGTGGTTTGTTCGCGCACCAACTCAAGGTTGCCAATTTGCAAATTTGCTGCCAATTGCTCACGTAGCGCGGCGGGCAAATCGGTCATGGCGGCAAAATCGTTAGCTAATTTTTTATATAAATGGGCATAAATTTGCCGCGCCCGAAAGGCTGGTTGGCCTAATTCGGTTAATTGCGCGGTCAAGCCCTTCAAATCAAGATCGTAAATATTCATGAGTTCCTCGTTTGTTACGCCCCATGATACCATCTTTCTTTATCGTGGGGATCGTCGTTGATCCACGGCACGAAGAACGAAACCACGAAGGACGCGAAGGCACGAAGGGTAAGTTTTTAGCCACAGATTCCACAGATTGTTTTGATTATGCTGCTCAACCTAATCCGCTTTCTGTTTTCCCATTGCATTTTCTGCCCCCTGAACCCTAGCCCCTAATTGTAATGGTTCATTGAGTTAACAACCAGTAGTCGTTCCCTCACCCCTAGCCCCCTCTCCCACTGCGGCGGGCGAGGGGAGCACGCCCAGAAGGGGGTTAGGGCATATTGGCCTTTGTTAATCCAATAAACCCTAACCTCTATGTTCTTTGCTCTTTGCTCTATGTTCTTATTTTCATCCCTCATCCCTCATCCTTCATCCTTTCCCCCGCTATATCGTATAATAGCGCTACGCCTAATTTAACAATATTTCCCCATCTTGAAGCCTACGGCAGCCTGCTGGATGGAGCTTTCTTGGGCATGGCCAGCATTTGCCGGGCGTGCATTGTTGGCTTGATTCAAAGGAGTTGACCTGTGGCACGCAGCAATTCGCGGCTTGACGCTGGCTTGGCAGGCTATTTTCGCTTTGCCGAACGTGGAACTAACCTTCGGACTGAAATTCTGGCGGGCGTAACCACCTTTTTCGTGATGGCCTACATTATTTTTGTTAATCCCTCGATTTTATCAAGTGGGCCGTTGGCTGAGGCTGGACCACCCTTCAACGCAACGCTCACCGCTACTTGTTTGGTTTCGGCCTTGATGTGTATCGCGATGGGCTTATTTACCAATTATCCTTTTGCCTTGGCTCCAGGCTTGGGCTTGAATGCAGTCGTCGCCTTTCAATTAATTCTGACCATGGGGTTGCCATGGCAGGCAGCGATGGGCGTGATCGTGCTCGAAGGGGTTTTGATCACACTCTTGGTGCTAACGGGCTTTCGCCAAGCGGTGATGCATGCGATTCCGCTTTCGCAAAAACGGGCGATTAGCGTGGGCATTGGCTTGTTCATTCTGTTCATTGGGTTGAATAACGCTGGGATTGTGCAACGCGGCACGGGCACGCCTATGGCCTTGGGCAATTTCACCACCTTTTCAATCTTGCTAACCGTGGTTGGCTTATTTTTGACCTTGATTTTGATGGCGCGTAAGGTCAAAGCCGCCTTGCTGATTGGCATTCTGGCCACAACCGTGATTGGGGTGGTAAGCCATTACGCCTTTGGTGCAGATGCCAGTGCTCAGACAGGCGTGCAAGGCGCATTCCCCACCGAACTAGCTAGCCCAAGCTTCGAAACCATTGGCCAAGGCCTTAATTTCGATGTGTTTAAATTAGCTGGGGTGCTTTCAGCAGTCTTGGTGATTTTCTCGCTGATGCTCTCGGATTTCTTCGACACAATGGGCACGATTATCGGCGTGGGCGAACAGGCAGGTTTTGTCAAAGCCGATGGCGATTTGCCCAATTCCAATCGGGTGTTGATGGTCGATTCAGTTGCGGCGATTGCTGGCGGCGTATTCGGCACATCATCGGTCACCACCTACATCGAAAGTGCGGCGGGCGTTGGCGAAGGCGGGCGCACAGGCCTAACCGCCGTGGTTACTGGAATTTTGTTCCTGCTAAGCATTCTGATCGCGCCATTTGCTGGGGTTGTGCCAAGCGAAGCGACCGCGCCAGCCTTGATTATCGTGGGCTTTTTGATGTCCGGCGGCATTCGCGAAATTGATTTTGGCGAGCTTGAAGAGGGATTTCCCGCCTTGCTGACCATGACGATTATGCCATTCAGCTATAGCATTACCAATGGCATTGGCGCTGGCTTTATCAGCTATGTGGTACTGAAATTGGCCTTGGGCAAGGCCAAGCAAGTGCATCCGTTATTGTGGTTCGTTGCCGTAGCCTTCTTGGTTTACTTTCTATTGCCGTTGATCGAGGCGAAGATTTAGCCTTACCTCACCCCTAAATTTCGCTAAGACAGATAAGTTGAAAGCCTCGGCTTTATATTTCAAAATCGAGGCTTTCGGTAAATTATTTAGTTAATATATATGTTTTTACTCTTCTAATTTCATACATCAATATATTCACATTTTTTGTAAAAACAATAAAATCATTTTCTTCATAAATAAATTTATCTAGATTTATTCCTTTATTTTTAATTGTTGTATGAAAATGCATTATGCTATTTCTAAAATTCCTTAATATATCTTTATTAGTAATTCTCATTTTTATCTTATCATTTTTTGAGATTTCATCAATTAATTCTCCTATACGATGCTTCTCAAAATCCATACCTCTTAAGTCTTTGATATTGTTTATTCTAAGTATTTTCCTCAGAGATGTCTCATATAAAAGAATTATCGAATAAATATAAACCTTAATTTTATCATTATTGTAATCAGAGAAATGAATAATACCGCAAAATTCACCATAGTTATAAACAAATAGAACTTTATTCTGTTTGAACTTACTAAGAGCTTGCTCACTAAACGCGTCTAAATTTACATCGATTTTTAAGGAATCATCAAGGGTTATTTCTTCAAAGAAGCCTTTTTCACTCCTACAATACGCCTTATTATTAGGATCTTCAAGAGAAGGTAAATATTCAATATTTCGGTTTTTACAAAATTTTACACATTCATCTTCCATCGCTGGATCATAGAAAATTACTTCGTCGGCGGGAGTCATAATGTCGGCGATACGAACGCGCTCAATCATAGAACCTCCACATTGTTAATCATCACAGCTAGTATAAGCTTCATCCTTAATCATTTATATCGGTCGCAAGCCCTATTTAGCTCAAATAACATAAAAAAGCCCCTCTCCCAACAATTGGGAGAGGGGTTGGGGTGAGGGATCTTAGCCTGCTGCGTTGACCGTGGCTTTGTCGCCAGTTTCAATCAGATAGACGCTGCCTTTGTGGGCTTTGGCCCGCTTTTTCACATCGGCGGCCAAATCGCCAAATTCGGCAAAGTGGGTAATCTGGTGGTTGAGGCTCGAAACCACGCCAATCGAGATGCTGACAAACGGAAATTGCTTGGGATTGCCCTCGCGGTCGTTTTGGCGAATAAAACCGCGTTGGCGCGATTCGATGTCGTAATACAAAGGCGCAAGCTGATCAAACTCACGAATAATCGATTCGCAGATTGCTGCAACGTTGTCGGGATGGGCTAGAAACACAAAATCGTCGCCGCCGATGTGGCCGACAAAATCGCCAGCCGCTCCCGAACGCTCCACCGCACCAGTGATAATTCGCGCAGTTTGGTGGATAATCGCATCGCCTTTGAGAAAGCCATATTGATCATTGTAGGCTTTGAAGTGGTCGAGGTCGCAGTAGCCCACCACAAACGGCTGTTTGCGATCTAAGCGAGCGGCAATCGCCCGTTCAATCGCCCGATTGCCTGGCAGCATCGTCGATGGGTTGGCGTTGCCTTCGACTTCGCGGCGGCGCAACGAGGCACTGATTCGCGCTAGCAATTCGTTCCAATCAAAGGGCTTGGTAATATAATCGTCTGCGCCAAGTTGAAAGCCGCGTACTTTTTCTTCGGGCTTGCCCAGCGCCGAAACCAGCATCAACGGCGTGGTCGCGGTTTGGGTGCGTTCGCGCAACTGGCGCAACACCGTCCAGCCATCAATATCGGGCAACATCAAATCGAGCATAATCAAATCGAAGGGCTGGCGCATAGCTAAGCGCAAGCCTTCCTCGCCGCTGGTCGTGACCGTGATCGAATAACCAGCGTTCGATAAGCCTTGACTGACCACTTGCTGAATCTCTTGATCATCTTCGATTACCAAAAGCTCGGCGATGGTTTTTTTGCGGCTTTTGATCACCAACTCGCTAACCATGATTGGCAAACGATCCAAGGCCTCGTCTTTGCGAATAATTTGCAGGCGTGGGTCAAGCTCTAGTTTTTCGGTTTGCTTGGCCTCTAAACCAGTGTAAATAATAATTGGAATATGCTTGGTTTCAGGGTCTTCGCCCAGCACAAAAGCCACTTGCTCGCCATTCAGGTGGGGCAACATCAGGTCGAGAATAATCGCCACTGGTTGATAAGCCCGCGCCAAATCCAAGCCAGCCATGCCATCGGGAGCGGTTACCACGTTATAGCCCGATTGAGTTAAACGTGCGGAAACCACTGCGCGATAGGTTTGCGAATCTTCGATCAGCAAGACACATGGTTTGCTGGTGTCGATATCAGGTGGATATTTGGGCAAAGCCAAATTGGGCTGTTCGGTGGGCGTTTGGGTTGGCTGCTGTGGGCGCTGCGCCAGCACCTCATCGGGAATAATCACCTGAATGCCAGTTGGATGATCAAACATATATTCTTGCAGCACATCAATCGCACTACCCAAGCGGGTTGCCGAGCGATTGAGCAAGCCCATTACCTCAGCAATTTGGGCCGAGTTGGCATTACTTTCAGCTAAATAACGCTCAAGCAACGCCAACCCCGCGTTTAACGTGGTCAGGGGTGTTGCAAAGCGGTGAACAAAACGAGAACGGCGTTCGTAGCTATCCATACAGGTATCTCCAGATGCCTCGCGCTTAGGGACGTTGTCGCTCAACCGAGCCGGAAGGGCGATCGCCTTGGTCTTCCATCAGCGCCAACTGACGGGCCACTTCTTCCACCGCCACCCGTTGTTTTCGATAAAAATCCGATTCGCTCATCGCGAGCTTATCTATAATCTCACGTATCCGTAAGCCTTTGAGAAAGCGTAATTCTAAAATATTGTAAATCATCCATTCGGGAGCCGTTGGATCAAGTTGATCTTCAGGCCGAATGTTTTCGATTGCTTGGCGTAACACGCCTTGCAAAGCCCGCGTTGGGCTGCCACCCTGGGTATCAAGCAATTGGCGCACTGTGCGCAAATCGAGCAAAGGGCTATCGCTCAGTTTTGGACCGCCCCAATAATGTGAAAGTGCATCCTTGACCAACTGTGGAAACTCAGGATGCAAGGCCACATCAGCCAGCGCATCGGCCATTTCGGTGGCGGGCGTTTCAATTTCACTGGTTAATTGTAACAGCGAAGCGCTTTGGGGGGCTAGCCCACGCAACGAGCTAAATAGATTTTGCTGCAATTGCATATGGGTCAGCGCCAATTCCATCTGATGCGCCAAGGTTGCAATTAACTGGCGAGTGGGGACGGTCAGTTGTTCTGGCCGACAACCAATCCCAATTGCACCCAATAATTCCTGCTGGCTATTGTACAGTGGTAGCAAACAAAAGCCATCGCGAATGCTAAAATCCTCAACTTCGGGAATGCGATCGTTACTGAAGGCCATGTGCGGCAGATTTTGCAATAGCTCGTTGATATCATGAACATTCAAAAATTGCTTGATGGTGCGGCGCGGGCCACACGATGCTTGAACGGTAAAATGCTCTTCATTAGGAGCCAGCACAAAGCCTGATTCAACCCGCAACGAGCCACAAACTGCCACCAAGGTATTTTCGAGCAATTGGCGTAAATCTTGGCGGGTGAAAGCTCGCTCCTCGAAGCGGCGCATCCAACGCACTTCGTCACTATCTTGGCGATAAATCAAGGTATCAACGGTTGGTCGAATTCGCCCAATAAAAATTGGCATCATCACCGTCATCAACATTACCCCAAAAATCGTGATCGTTGCGCGGGGCAAGCCGGTGGCGGCACTGATTGGTTCAACCAATTGCAAACAAATAATCAAGGCTACGCCAACGAATGGCCCATATAATACATAACGTAAGAAATTATACTTAACCAAACGATCTGGCACAATCACCCCATGGAAAGCCACGCTATAGGTCATGAGGGTCATCATCACTCCCACGCCGGTGGTGCTTGCGCCTAGTAGCATCAACGAAAGCCAGGATGGCACGCCCTTAGTATTGGCGGCGATAATCAAATAGGGAAATACACCCAGAAACGGAGCTAAAAAAGAAGTACTTAAATACCATAAGCGTCGCCGATTGGCCGGAGTAATCGAGCGCCGATGGGCTTGGCGAATGCACCAAACCCCAAGCAAACACACGGTGACGAAATAGCTAATAAAGAACCAAAACAATGGTCCTTTGCCAAAGCCAACATAGGGCTGACTTGGCACATCAATCACCAAAATATTACTCGTCAGCGCGACTAGCCAAAAGCCAACGCTAAATGTATAGAATAAGGGCAAGAGCACGCGCGTCCACATACGTGGATCACCTGTGCTGCGCAGCAGAGATTCGGCAAAATGGTAATAGGCCGCAGGCACAAGGCTAATACCTGCCCATTGAATGCGCCAAAGCACATGGCGAGTAGCTTCGGTTTGCGCCTGACGTTGGAGAATTGCGCCCCCAAGCACAATCATCAACCCCACAATCAACAAACAAAACGAACGCGCTACCCCATTGCGCCAATTGTGCAGCGCAATATAGGCAAATAACGAAAACCCCACGACCACAATTGCTGCCAGCGTTAGGTCATTGGCTGCAAGCAAAAAATTAGTCCACGAAAACGCCGCCACCATACCTAAAGTTCCTAGCGATTGAGAATGTAGTTTGCGAATGTGGCCGCAGCAGTGCCGCCACCTGAATTATAGCATGGCGCGTCTAGGCGATTCTAAAGGGCTAATTTGAGCGCCGCCAACCATGCTACAATCCCCGCCACCAAACCTACGCCTAAAAGGATGTTTCGGTTGCGGGTTGAGGTGGGCGCATTTGATTGCATTACGCTAAAACAGCCAAAGCTCATGCCGCCGCCCAGTAGCATCAAACCTGCCCATAGATCGCCAAAAATCGTTAATAACAGCCCAGCCAAACCCAAAATTGCCGCCAAAATTAACAATACTTTCGAGCCAACCAATTGGCCTGGTACGCCGTTGGGGTTATCATAGGGTGTGAGTGGCATAATCTTGCTCCTACCATGCAACAAGCACGGGGTAAGCCGTGCCTGCTGCGCGATTAATTAAGTTGATTCTGCATTAAGCTTGCCAAGCAATCCGCAGTTGATTGTGTTCGTCGTAAGAATAATGAGCGAAAAATGGCGGATCATGCGGTTGCATGCTCAGCACTTTGGGCAACAGAATCGCCAAATCATCAACGAGATCGCTGGTTGGTAATTGCACAGCTGAGTGCCATTCTAATGCTCCTTCGACGCTTGACACGATGTTTTGGTTGCTGGCCTCGGCAGTCCACACCGCCATCACAATCCCAACTTCAGCGCCGCTATCAATATGCACAATTCCAGCCAAACGCGGTTGTGCCACCGTCAAGCCCGTTTCTTCGTGGACTTCACGCAGGGTTGCGCTGAGAAAATCCTCGTGGCGTTCGATATGGCCGCCCACACCATTTAAGCGGTTGGGCCAAACACGTTTGGTCGGCGCACCACGTAACAGCAACACTTGGCGTTCGGCTCCGCTGCCAAAGGTCACAAAACAGAGCGTTCGTGGAATCGTCTGCCAACGATGCAGATTGTTATTAATGCCTTGATCTTCGCGCCCCATAGTGTTTGCCTACCTCGGTAATGCCCCAGTGCCACGCACTTTGGCCAAGCCCATCACGGCTTCTGCTAAATTCGCATCGAGTTTATAGGCTTTTTCGTAGGCTTGCAAGGCATCGTTGTTTTTCTTGAGATCAAGGAAGGCTTGGCCTTTGCCGCACCACGATTGGGCATCGCGTGGGTTGACCTTCAAGGCTTGATCGAAATAATACAAGGCCTGCTTGGCTTGGTTTAATTCGAGCGAGGCATAGCCCATGCTGCGCCAGGTAATCGGATCGTTCGGGTCGAGCTTGGAAGCGTATTCGTAGGCTTGAAAGGCCTCTTTAGGCAAGGCCAAAGCGCTATAGACCCGACCACGGCCCAGCCAAGCCCGCCGCTCTTTTTTATCCAAATTTAAGGCTGCATCATAATCTTCCAAGGCTTCGCGCAATTGATACAGATATTCGTGCGATTCACCTGCAAGCCAGTGCAAACGAACTTCTTCATCGCGGCTTGGGTTCAAGGTCAAGGCATGTTCATAGCTTTTGAGCGCATCGTTATAGGCCAACAAAGCCACTTGGCTCATACCCAAATTGAGCCAATAGGTTGCACGGCTGCTTTCAAGCTCGGTGGCTTGGCGAAAACACTTGACCGCCGCACTGTATTCGTGCAACGACATATGCACAATCCCCTTGGCATTCAAATCGGCGGCTTGGGTTTCAAGGCTAATTGAAACGGTTGGCCGGGCCAATTCTTCGCCAAGGTGATATTTGCGCAGCCATTGCAAATCGTGTTCTAGCTCATCGAACGATTGATAGCGATCGTTGGCTTTTTTGGCCAAACAGCGCAAAATCACATGATCACAGCCGCGCCGAAGGTCTGGCCGTACTTCTGAAGGCGTTGGCGGTGGTACGTTACAATGCAGATGCGTTAATTCAGCAACGGTTGGGGCTTTGAACGGCAAATCACCGATCATCATCTCATACAGCATTACGCCCATTGCATAAATATCGCTGGTTGTGCCCAACGGTGTGCCTGGTGCCCGTTGTTCTGGCGACATGTAGGGCTGCGAACCGCCAAACAAATCGCTGGCGTGGGTCACAATTTTCGATTCGTTGTGCTGCGAATCGTGGCCCCAACGGACTTTGGTGGAAACACTTGCTCCTTGCGCCAAGCCAAAATCGGTGACTTTAGCGATGCCTTCGGGTGTAACCATTACATTATCGGGCTTGAGATCGCGGTGAATCAAATTACAGCGATCGTAGGCATATTGCATGCCCCAACAAATTTGGATGGCAAAATCGACAATGTGCTTGAAACGCAAGCGACCGCGGCGCATCATCTCGCGCAGCGAAACCCCTGGCACAAACTCCATGACGATATGCGGACGGCCAGCGATGGTCACAATTCTGGTTGCTTCAACAATATTTGGGTGCGAACCAAGCCGCATCCAAACTTCGGCCTCACGGGTAAAATTAGCAATTGCGCTATCGACCCATGTGAATTTGGCTTGAAACGTTTTCATCGCCACGGTTTGCTCCGAACGCAAATCGCGGGCGATGTAGACTAAGCCCATAAATCCTTTGCGCACATTGCGCACCAAATAGCGTTGGTCGATAATATCGCCAACTTTAAACTCAACGCCCTTTAAATTATCGGCATCATCAGAGCGCGAGAGGAGCTTATCGAGAATGGCCACTGCTCACCTCATTGATTGTGATTGGATTGATGGTCGCCGACTGAGGGTGAACGTTGATCACGGAGAATCGCTGCTGGCTGATTGCTCAAGGCATCAAGCACGCGCTCACGATGTTTTGGCAGAAAATGCTCGGTTGGTAGTTGTTCGGGCGCAAACCACTGATGTTCCGATGATTCCTCAGTTATTTGCAACTCGCCGCCAAGCACATGACATTCGAAGGTTAGCACTACCTCATGCTTTTGGGGCTTGGAATAGACCCCAACCAGCCGAGTTACCGCAACTTCTAGGCCTGTTTCTTCGCGCACCTCACGAATAATGCCTTCGCTGACACTTTCGTGGGCTTCAACACCGCCACCTGGCAAATTCCACCAGCCGCTCTCAGCCCGTCGTGAAAGCAACACTGCGCCATTGGAACTAAAAATAATGGCAAATGCCGCAACCCGATGGCTCGGTGGATGGATCTTGGTCATCGTTGACGCTCCTAAAAACGAATAATGAATAATAGTCGTCGCAGACCAAAGCAATATAAAACCCAATGTTATAAACATTGGCTTAACACTATCATAACGTGGTGATCAAGAGGGGCAATTTAGGCCTTTGGTTGTTGATCCAAACTTTTGGCTAATAACATGCCTTGTAGTAGGATGGTTGCATCGGCGGCACGGCGTTGGCGGCTCAATGCTTGAATCGATTCTAACAAGGCGGCGTTAGCATCATTTTGTGCTTGTACGATCGGCACAACAAAATCACGGGTGGCCAAGCGTAGCAGGCCATTGCGAATCGCCCCTAACCAACGTTGCCGTGCTGGAATCGGCGCTGGTTCGACCTTCACTTTAGCACGAAGTTGGCGTTCAATCCATTGTAATTCGGTTTCGCCACCATCAGCAGTCTCATCGGGAAAAATATCCAGTTCGCTGATGACTGGCTGGGATTCATGGTTTAAAAAGGCTGATTGATAGGCCAAGTAGGCAATTTTCAGGGCTTGAATCTCGTCGTCGCTGGCACAAGCCCGAATATGACCCATCTCGGCAGGCAGCCATGTACGCATCAGCCAGGTATTGTTGAAGTATTTAAAAAGGTAGCGTAGCCGATTAAAATGGTACAGTTGCAAATAAACGGCGCTACGATGGCCCACGCTAGAGCCTTCGATATGGGTTGCGACTGCGCGGGGCGTGTATAGCACATCAAGGCTGGCACGCCGTAGGCGAGTGCAAAAATCAACTTCTTCGTAATAGGCCGGGTAAAATTGCTCATCAAGGCCATCGAGCACATCCCAAGTGCTCCGCCGACAAGCAAAGGCCGCCCCAGTCACATAGTCGACTGTTTCAAGTGCGTTGTATTGGCCATGATCATGCTCGCCAACCCCACGATGATGGCCCAAACCCCATGGCAAGCGCAAAACTCCGCCGGCATGTTGAATGGTCGTGCCATCGCGATATAGCAATTTGCCGCCAACCGCACCAACGCTCGGCCAACGCTCCAACGGCGCGACCAGCTGCTCAAGCCAATCGGGCTGCACAATCAAATCGGGGTTGGCCAACACAATATATTCAGCGGAGGTTAATCGAGCGCCTTGATTGCAACCACCTGCAAAGCCCAAATTGGCTCCGGTTTGCACAAAGCGCACTTGAGGAAATTGATTTTTGACGATTTTGGCCGTTGCATCACGCGAGGCATTGTCAACTACCACCAATTCGCTGGGCGCAGGATCAAGCGCCAACAACGAGCTGAGACAATCGCCAATATAGCGAGCGTGGTTGTAGGTTACAACAATAATTGCAGCATCAATCGTCACAGAAGCAACCTCATCGCTTTGAATCCGTTGGTAGCAAACTGGTTTGCCAGGTTTGCACAGCGCCAGCCGCTCGCAGTTGTTGTTGAATATGGCTAGCGCGTTCAGCCGGAACCAGTGCTAGCATAATTCCGCCCCAGCCAGCCCCCGACATTTTGGCTCCCCACGCCCCAGCCGCCAAGGCTGTTTGCACCAAATAATCAAGTTTTTCGGCGGAAACGCCCAGGGTTTGCAATAATTGATGATTTTGGCTCAGCAATTGGCCAAATAGTTCGGCATCATTGCCAGCCAAAGCCGTTTGAATCTGGCGTACCAAGTTGCCAACTGCCACAAATTGGCGATTATAAAGCTCTGGCTCGGCCAACCAGCGCTGGCGTAAGTCGCCGACAACGGCTTTGGTTTCGCTAGCAATGCCGCTATCGGCCACCACAAAATGCCATTGATTGCCAACTGCTAACGGCGCAATCAGTGGTTCACCTTGCGTTTGGCGTTGAAACAAAATTGGTTGTTCGTAAGCTACAACGGTGTTATCAATGCCTGAGGGAGTGCCATGAAAAGCTTTTTCGCTCTGATAAACCAGATCTGAAATAACTTGGGCCGAAAGTTGTTGGCCTGCCTGTTCAGCCAATGCACGGACTAAAGCTGCGCCAACCGCTGCCCCGCTGCCCATCCCGCTCGCAATCGGAATACTAGAACTAATGGTCAAGCGCAAATCTGGTTCTGGCAATTGCAAATAATCTAAGGTACGCTGAGCCAAATCGCTCAACGGTGCAGTGGCCCGCAAACGCCAAACCAAGCCTAAATCTGGCGCATGCACGGTCATACCCGCGCCGCGTGGGGCTGGTTCGGCGGCGACGCTAGCACGTAAGGCGGCAATCGGCATCGCCAAAGCTGGTTGGCCATAGACCACGGCATGTTCGCCAGCTAAAATAAGTTTTCCAGGCGCACTATTCATTGCATGTATTATAGATCGAATATCTTAATATGCTGTGTGGCCTGACCAAAATGATCAGACCACAGCAAACTACAACCGCTTTAATCCCAGAGCAAATAACGCCCAGTTTGATAGATCATGCCCACTGCGGTCAACACAACTGCTGCATACCACGGAATATCGAGCAGCATCATACCAACCACCAACACCACGAACAAAATCGAATAGCCAATAATCCAATTCCGCATCCGCTTGGACATAACCATAACTCCTACACACACCAATGCTTGCTTTAACCCAAATCTGTGCAAGCAACAGATCCACGTTTGTGGGCACGAATGTGGCGCATAGTACTCACAACTGGCGCAGAAAGCAAACGCGGGCTTGCTGCGGCCCAGCATGATCAAGCACAACTGGCACACCCTCGGCCTCGCCATCGCCCAACTCTAGCCCAAAACCCATCCTTCGATGAAACGCGATTGAACGTTGATTGACAGGTGCAGTGATTGCGCGAACTGTACGACATTGTTGGCTAATGGCCAGTGTAAAGAATTTTTCATACAGTTGTTGGGCTAAACCGGTGCGGCGTAGTTCGGGTGCAACCCCAACCATATGAATATAGGCCTCAGCTTTGGTTTGATCGATCAGGCCAATCAAAAATCCAACGAGTTTGCCATCTTGCTCAATCACAAAACTGCTAGCACTAAAATAATGGCACATCCAACGCTGCAACAAGCTGCTTAGCGGGCGCTCCCACCAGTCGTCAATCACCGCTTGAATTGGCAAGAAATCGGCTTCGGTCATGGCTCGCATGCTTATTCCTTTCGTTACAAAAAACGCAGGCTACCGTGATGGTAACCTGCGTTGCAACCAGAAACAAGCTAGCGATTATGCAACATCAGCTTCGGGCTTGCCATGTTTATCGGCGAAGCCAAAACGAGTTTTGACGCTTTCGATCAAACTATAGACGACTGGCACGACCAACAAGGTCAAGAAGGTTGAGGTAAACAAGCCCCCAATCACCGCAATCCCAAGGTCTGCGCCAATGAATCCACCTTCTTTGAGGCCAAGCGCCAATGGCAACAAGGCAACCATCGTGGCGATGGCGGTCATCAAAATTGGGCGGAGCCGCACGCGAGCTGCTTGAACCAACGATTCGTAGACTGGCTTGCCAGCTTCACGATATTGTTCAACCAACTCAATCAACACAATTGCATTGGTAACCACAATCCCGATCAGCAGCAAGACCCCAATCATCGTGGTGATGCCAAGTGGCTTGCCAGTGATGAACAACGAAGTCAAGACCCCAATAATTGCCAATGGCAACGAGAAGAGGATGATCAACGGATTCATCAACGAGCCAAACGAGAGCACCATCACCAAATACACCAAGATAACTGCCACGCCCAAGGCGAGGAACATATCATTAAAGGTGTCAGTTTGTGATTGAGCTTGCGCCCCTGCTTGGATGATCACGCCTTCGGGCAAGCCAATGTTATCGCGAATTTCAGCCTCAACCGCAGCTTGGGTCGAGAAGGTATCATCGCTGGTAAATTGGCCAGAGATCGAGGTGGCGCGGTCGCCATTAATCCGCACGATGCTGCTAGCGCCTGGTACTTCGCTAATCGTAGCAACTGATGACAGAGGCACAGTGTTGAACAAACCAACTTCCAAGGCGCTCAATTTCTCAGCATCCAAGGCTGTAGGATCAACCTGAACATAAATATCCAAAGGCTTGTCAGTGCCAGCCAATTGGACTGTGCCAGCATTCTCGCCAGTTAACAAAGCGCGAATTTGCAAGGCAATTTGGGCCGTGCTCGTGCCGCTGCCGATCGCTTTCTTAGGATCAACCGCAACTTCAAGCTCAGGCTTGACTTCGGCCAAACCACTCTTGACATTGGCAATATCGAAGCGATCGCTGGCATTATTACCACCAATGGCGGCCATAATTTTATCGTTGGCTTCGCGCAGTTTGGTAATATCCGAGCTAACCAAAGTGATATCTAGGCCGGCATTGCCAGGGCCGCCACCTTGCGAAATAACCTCGGCAGCCACTGAATCTAAGCCTGCAACGCCTTTGATTTGGGCTTCAAGCTCTTTGGCAAAGGCAGTTGGGTCGGTCACATTGTCGTTGTTGATCGTCAGGCTAAAGCGAGCACTATTGGGAGCGCTAGCACCACCCGATTGATCACGAGCGGCGTTGGCCCCACCAGCACTCCCAATCACTGTTTGAATATCGCGCACCTTGCCAGCATCGCGTTGCGGCAACAACAATTTTTCAATTTCGTCGGCTTTAGCAACCGTGCTATCAAGGTCGGTTCCAGCAGGCGTAAAGACCTGAATTGAAATCAACTTTTCGCTGCTATCGGGCAAGAAGGTGAATTTCAAGAAGTTGACGAAACCAAAGCTACCCAGCAAGAGCGCGAATGCAATTACCAACGTCCAAGCGCGATTGCGCAAAGCCCACAACAAGGCTGGCGTGTAGGCGCGTTGCATCCAGGTATTTTCTGGCTCTTCTTTGGTTTGGCGAATAAACAGGAACGCCAAGAGTGGCACAATCGTGATTGCCACAATCAACGAAGCCAACAACGCATAAGTTACGGTCAAAGCGAAGGGCAAGAAGAACTTCGAGACGATCCCGCCGACCAAGCCCAAGGGCAAGAACACACAGACGGTGGTCAAGGTCGATGAGGTAATTGCGCCAGCAACTTCTTTGGTGCCTTCGATCACGGCTTCGCGGCGATTTGCGCCTTTATTCAAATAGCGATAGATGTTTTCTAAAACCACAATCGAGTCATCGACCACCCGCCCGACCGCGACGGTCAGACCGCCCAAGGTCATCACGTTGAGCGAGAAGCCTTGCAAACGCATCAGAATCAAGGCCACCATAATCGAAAGTGGAATTGAAACAGCGGTAACCAAGGTGGTGCGCAACGAACGCAAGAACAAGAAGATAACCACAACTGCCACGACTGCGCCGATCGCGCCTTCAGTCAACACAGCACTTACGGCTTGGTTGATTGGCGTGGCTTGTTCGCTGACGATCTGAATCTTCAAATCGCCATTGTTGAATTTGGCAAATTCGGCTTCAACAGCCTCGACGATTTCGACCGTGTTGCCAGTCGTATCTTTGGAAATTTCTAAGCCCAAGCTGGCTTGACCGTTGGTGCGAGTAACCGTGCTGCTCCCAACTGCGCCAACTTTAACCGTGGCAACATCCTTCAAGCGAATCAATAATTCATCGGGAAGGCTAAAGCCTGCACTCACCTCATCACTATTGAGGCGTTGAGCAATCGCATCTTGGCTTTCCTTAGGCAAGAGGGCAATTACGTCTTCGGTGAATACGGATAAGTATTCAGCTGGAATGATCGCGATTTTATCAGGTGTAAGTTGCTCAGGTGAAGTAATGTCAAAAGCGGCAAATGCCGCTGGCAAACCACCTGTATTGGTAGTTGGCGCTGGTGCTGAGGCCAAAGCTGTGGCCAAGGCGGTTTGGCTAGCTTCAGGTAAAGCCAACGCCAAGTTAACTGGGAATTGCGCCAAGACTGCTGCTGGAATTTGGCCAATCACTGCTGGGGTAATTTGATCTGGCGAGCTAATGTTCAAGGCAACTAAGTCGGCTGGAACTTCGGCTTCAGGGTAGAGTTGAGCCAAAGCAGCTTGGCTTTCGTCGCTCAATGCCAAGGCCAAAGGCAGGTTGAATACTTGGCTTACACCAGCAGCAGGAATTTGGCTAATCACTGCAGGCGTAATTTGATCGGGGCTGGTAATACCTCTTGTTTGTAATACAGCCGGAATCAAACTGGTAGTAACTGGTGCAGTTGTTGTTGGTGGGGTTGTCGTGGTAACTGCAGTCGTCCCACCAAGCAATTGATCGTATTTTTTACAGACTTCAGGTTTTTCTTTGGAAGCGCCACCAGCGAGGGCTGCCAAGCCGCCACCACTGCTTGCACCACCCAAGCCGCCGCCACCGCCGCCACCGAGGCTACCCAAATCGAAACAGCGAATCCCAACCACAACATTTTCAATTTCGTTGGTTGAGCTATATTTATGGGTAATCCGCAACGGCAACGAACGGCCTTCGTCGGTCACGCTGCCCACAGGGAAGACGATGTTGTTGGCTTGCAAGAATTGCACAACTTGGGCTTGGGTCAAATTTTCGGTTTTCAGTTTATCAGGGTCGATCGTCACCAAGACTTTTTCTTGCTGGCCGCCAGTGACCGCCACATTGTTCACGCCAGGAATTGCCGACAGCGCTGGAATCAATTCGCCATCGACTCGGGCCTGAACATTGCTCAAGTTCTCGCCGCTAACACTAGCAACCACAATTGGCAACGAATTGAAATCGAAGGTACCAATTGTGGGTTTTTGAGCATTCTCAGGTAAGGCCAACGAGCTAATTTTCTCTTGAACCTCAACTTTGGCATCTTTGGGGTCAACATCAACATCAAAGGTCAAAATTGTAAAAGCAAAGCTTTCCGATGAGGTTGATTGAACTGCTTGAACGCCCGACAAGCCATTAACGGCCTTTTCGATCACCGATGTCACTTCGCTATCCATGGTTTCAGAAGAAGCCCCCGGATAGATCGTGGTGATGCTGACGATGGGGAATGAAATATCCGGGAAGAGTTCCCGTTTCAGCCCTGCTGAAGCAACCAGCCCCGCAATGATCAAGACCACGGAGATCATGATCGTAATTGGCGAGCGCTTAAGCGATTGACGTGTAAACCACAACACTAGGTGGCTCCTTTCGGCACGAAAATGTTTGACGGCAAGATTATTTGTCGCTACGATTATATATGTCGAGAATATTTCGGCACGCGAACTATTATAGGATTTGTGAATTTCGTGTCAAGAGACCAAACGCCCCAAAACGGCTTGGTACTTCTGTTTTTCACAATTGTTCACAACGAGGAAACTTTATGGAAGATGAACATCGTAGTTCACTACTGAGCTCAATCTCCGATATGATTCGTCAATTGACATGGCTTTCGCATCGTCAAAGCAGCCAAACCATGGAACGCTTGGGCTTGACCCTTTCGCAGGCAATTTTGCTAATTGCGCTCGATGCCCACCAAGGCCGCGCCACGATGAGCGATCTTGGCCGCATTACTCAGCACGCTCCCGCCACCTTGACCGGAATTGTCGATCGTTTGATCGCCAACGATTTAGTCGCTCGTGAGCGCGACGAACAAGATCGGCGAGTGGTGTTCGTAGAGCTTACGGATGCTGGACGCAAAAAGATTGAAGCAATTAATGCTGAACGTTATCGTGATATGTCGCAGTTGATGGAGCAATTCAATAATCAAGAACTAGAATTACTCTCCAGCATTGTCGAGCGTTTTGTGCACGAACTTGCTCGTTTGGATGCAGCCAACTACCATGGCTCACGCTAATTGTGTTGCCATGGAAGGATTCAAGCCATGCCAAGTTTGCGTGAACTGTTGGATGTTGCGACCGAAGCGGCTTATTTAGGTGGTCGTCGAACCCTGGCCTATTTTGGAGCCGATGTTCAAGTTGAAACTAAAGGCGATGCCACTCCCGTCACCCGTGCCGATCGTGAGGCCGAAACGATTATTCGCGACTATATTGGGCGCTATTTTCCAAGCCATACGATTATTGGCGAGGAGCATGGCGAACAAAAGGGCGATGCCGATTATCGCTGGATTATCGACCCAATTGATGGCACCAAAACCTTTATTCATGGTGTGCCGTTTTATGGCGTGCTGATTGGGCTAGAAGTTAAGGGCGAGGCCAGCGTTGGTGCAGTCTATTTGCCAGCTTTCGATGAAATGTTGGCGGCTGCCAATGGCTTAGGCTGTAGCTGGAATGGCCGCTCGGCTCAGGTTAGCAAAGTTGATAATCTGGCTGAGGCTACCCTGTTGACCACCTCGGTCACTTCGGCAATGAAACGCTCTGATGCCTACGAAACGCTTGTAAGCAAAACCAAACTCCAACGAACATGGGGCGATTGCTACGGCTATGTGTTGGTGGCAACTGGCCGGGCCGAAATTATGCTTGATCCAGCCATGAACCCGTGGGATTGTGCGCCGATGCTACCAATTTTGCGCGAGGCTGGCGGCCATTTCAGCACATGGGCGGGCGAGGCAACAATTTGGGGCGCTGATGGAATGGCGACCAATGCCGCCCTGCATCAAGAAGTGCTAGCGATTTTAGCCGCTGAGCAACGCAAAATCTAGCCACATTTTAGGGCTGGCTTGCGTAGACGTGTATCATAGTTAAAAGCCTTTAATTGAGATCATCCTATGCAATGTCCTGCTTGTGGCGCGGCCACCACCAATGCTCATCAGCGTACCTGTGATCAATGCAGCGCACCACTACCCCAACTGTTGGTAGCTGGTGCGTTGATGATGAACCAATATCGGGTGATTCAGCCGTTGCGCGAGGGCGGCACTGGCCAAATCTACTTAGCCGAAGATACCCGCACATTTGACCGTAAGTGTATTTTGAAGCGCACGCTCTTGCAGGGCGGCAATGAATCGCGACAGCGGTTTGCGACTGAGGCCGAATTATTAACCCGCCTGCGCCACCCCCAAATTCCTCAAGTTTTTGCTTATTTTGAGGAAGCAGGGGTTGCCACAATTGTGATGGAATATGTAGCGGGGCGTGATTTGGAGCATGGTCTAAGCCATCGGCTAGTTGATGGTACGTTTATGGCGGGCAAGCCACGCCCGCTTGAGCAAGTGCTACGCGACGCGATTGTGATCTGCAAAATTTTAGAATACTTGCATGCCCTCAAGCCTGCGATCGTTCATGGCGATATCAAGCCCGCCAATTTAATTCGCGATCGTGATAGCAACGAGCTGTTTTTGGTCGATTTTGGGGCTGCGGCGACCAGTGGTGTGGGCCAAACCTATGGCACGCCTGGCTATGCTGCGCCTGAGCAATATCGCAATCAGCGCTATCCGGCGAGCGATATTTATAACTTGGCCGCGACGATTTATCATCTATTGACCGATGATAATCCCTGTGAACACCCGCTACAATTCCCCAAACTCACCAGCCTTTCGTCGCGGCTGCAACAAGTGCTTAGTCGGGCGCTGCATGAGGATTTAAATCAACGGCCAAATGCGACAATTTTCCGTGATCTGCTCGAAGAAACGCTTGAGCCAACCTTAGTCCAGCCATTCAAATTTCCTAGTGGCGTAACTCCATACACTGGTTACGACCTTGCTCAGGCAATTCAAGCCGATTGGGGCTATGGCTTGCATGCCTTAGTCAATGGCGATCTGAATACATGGCTGCGTCAGCATCAACAAACCGAATTAGCCATAAAAACGCATCGAATGTTGGTGCAAAACGAACGCCCAGAGCGGGTGCTCGATTTTTTGGTTGGCAGCTTAGCACCGAATTTGTTGATGGCGGAAGTCAAATTTGAATATAATACCGTGATGCTACCACTTGATGGCATGAGCGCCACGCCATTAACCGTTACTGTTCGCAATCGCGCTGCGCATATCAAGGCGATTGATGCCCCAGGTTGGTTGCAGGTAGGGCCACCAGAATTATACGTTGTGCCTGAACAACCCCAACAATTTCAACTTGGGATTGATCTTGATCGCAACCCACGGCCTGGTCAAACAGCCAGCGTTAGCTTTGAAATTCGCACAGGCCATGAAAAACCGCAACGGCGCAAACTAAAAATCCAACTAGCCCAAGGCTACCTTCCAAAGCCCGATACCGGCGATGTCTGGCCATTGATTGCGGCGCTAGGCGGTAGTTCAGGCATGCTAAGCATTATGTTGGCAGTGGCGTATCATCCCAACAACAGCTTGTTAATTGAAGCAGCAATTGGTTCGTTAGTTGGCGTTATTTGGACACTGATGTTTAGCGAGTACAAAACAGATGTCGTGCTGCATATGTTGTTAAGTATTGGCGGGGCATTACTGGCTGGCAGTATTTATGCGATCTACATTCTTGGTGCGTTTAATCCATTTACGCTAACGGCCTTTTTCTATGCCTTGGGTGGGAGTTTGATTTGTAATGCGGTCTATCACTACTTTTTCAAACACTTCTAAAACGCCAAATCCAGCCAACGAATTGGCTGGATTTGAGTCGATTTGGTGGAGATGGCGGGAATCGAACCCGCGTCCAAAAAGTTAAACCGCAAGCATCTACAAGCGTAGTCTATTGATTAAATCTTATCGGAGCACCACCCGATAGACAAAGCGGGCCACGACCAGCCTGTTAATCTTAGCCCCTAGCCCACAGACATAACTAGGGGAGCGACCCGACTAAGTGTCGCCGCTACAAGCCCATCGGGCTGAGGCTAGTAGAGACGTGTTGCCTTAATTAGGCAGCAAGCGCTACAGGAGCGCGGAAAGTGTTTTTGCCAGTTAATGGCGTTGCCGATTTAACGAGGCTCAGCGTCTCGGCTTGCCACTTACGATTGGCCCTCCCTGTCGAAACCAAGCATCCCCAGGTGTTAGGCCTCTGCGTTCGAGGTCCTTGCATTATAGCATACTCAACCCACATGTTCATAAGACTTTTGTTGGAATTGTGATGGTTAGGGATCAGGGACTAGGGGTCAGGGGCTAGAGAATCGCAATCAAGCAGGAATGTTTTTGGATGGCGAGAATCATAAGACGAACAATTACAAAAAGCACTAATGGATGGGCTAGGAGTCAGCAGTGAGGGATGAATCCAAGCCCTGCTAAGACTTTTGATGGAATCTTTAAATGTCCTTGCTGGCCTTGATTAGAGCAAACTCAAAGCTTTTAGGGCTTTGGGAACAAACAAAGCTATTGATCCGTCTGATGGCTACTTAGATACAAGCCTGCGAGGCCCAAAAAGCTTTATGGTATGATGCGTCTCAATTACTCAATGAGGATTCCGGTTATGACAATAGTAGATGCTCCTCCTCCTAATACGGCGCGGGTTTTGCTTGATGGCGATTTGTTGGTCAACAAAACCAAGGTTCCAGTGCTAATCTCCGCAGGTAATCATCGGTTGGTGGTTTTACAATCGCAAGCGCTCTACGATATCAAGGTTGGCGACAGTGGACTGTTGGTCAGCGAAGCTCGCGGCCAGCAAGAAGTGCTGATCAGTGATATCGATCGCTTGGCCATGGTTGTACGCTATGAGTTATCGTCGCCACCAGCCAACGACGATGATTTTGAATTACCATCGCCTGAATAAAGTTGGCGCACGCTGGTATAGGGCGGCTCAATCAATTCATCGGCAATAATTTGGCGTGGGCATGCCCGCCAATTGTGCTGATAATCGCTGGGCAACAGTGGCCGCAGCCATTGCGGATACAACTCGGCTAAATCGCTATCCAAGGCTAGCCAATCGGCATAAATCGTTGGTTCCTCGCGAGAGCGCACCTCAACCATGGGATCTTGCAAGTGCGCTCGGTAGTAAAATACAATTTCGTGTTTGGGCTTGGGCTTTTTGCGCCCCGCCATAAACATGCCTTCAGCAACATACACCAGCCGCTCGATTTGAATGGCTACCCCAAACTCCTCAACAAACTCGCGTACCAAACATTGTTCGGTCGTCTCACCTACTTCGAGGTGACCACCAGGTAGGGCGCAATAGCTGATGCCTTGCTGCTCAGAGCGATGCACCAACACCTGTTGATCACGCACAATAATCGCTGCCACCCGCACAAAAAACTTCATCGAATACCCTTCCAGCGCGAAAGCACTAATCGTTGCCCAACACACAAAGGGGATAGCCAGCATTTGCCAGCCTATGCTATCCTGAGGTTAATCATACCTATTAATGAGTGTAGTTTATGGCTGATTTACGTCCTGCAATCCTCGGCGGCACGCCTTTGGCAACGTCGCCAATTCGCTTAGTTCGTCCAGTTTTACCAGAGTTTGCCACCCTAGCCGCCGATGTTGAGCAAACTTTAATCAGCGGCATGGTCACTAAGGGTCACCATTTAGCGGCGTTTGAACAAGCAGTCGCCGCCCATCTAGGTGTGGCGCATGCGATTGCGGTCTCAAGCTGCACTACCGGTTTGGCCTTAGTGTATCGCTCTTTGGGCTTAAACGGGCCAGTTATTGTACCTAGTTTTACCTTTATGGCTACCGTCAGCGCCTTGATTTGGGCTGGCGCAACCCCACGCTTTGTGGAAATTGACCCCACGACCACCAATATCGATGTGAATGCAGTGCGGGCAGCACTCACGCCCGAAGTGCAGGCGATTGTGGCCGTGCACAATTTTGGCAATCCAGCAGCAATCGCTGAACTCGAAGCAATCGCCGCTGATGCTGGAATTCCCTTGATTTTCGATGCAGCCCATGGCTTTGGGGCGCAATACGATGGGCGGCCTGTTGGCGGATTTGGCACTGCCGAATGTTTCAGTCTTAGCCCAACCAAGCTCTTGATTGCTGGCGAAGGCGGAATCGTCGCCACCAACAACGATGAGTTAGCCCACAAAATTCGTACAGGCCGCGAATATGGCAACGATGGCAAGTATGGCAGCGATTGGGCTGGCTTGAATGCTCGCATGGCCGAATATAACGCGATTATGGGGCGCTACAGCCTTGAGCAATTAGAGCAAGCCGCCCGCCAACGCAGCCAATATGCCGCGCTCTACTGGGCGGCCTTGTTTGCCATGCCTGGGGTTGATTTTCAAAAAGTGCGCCCAAACGATCGTTGCTCTTACAAAGATTATTCAATCACGATCGAAGCCAGCGAATTTGGCATCAGTCGCGATCTGCTGGGCAAAGCTTTGGCGGCTGAGGGCATTGATAGTCGTGCCTATTATGATCCGCCAGTTCATCGCCATGCTGCCTATGCCCAATTTGCACCCACCGAGGGCAGTTTGCCCAAAACCGACTGGTTAGCACGATCGAGCTTGAGCTTGCCAATTCACTCGGAAATGGAGTTCAGCACAATCGAAACTGTTTGCGCAGCGATCAAACGGATTCAGCTGTTTGGTGAGGAAATCATAGCAAAACAATAACCTGCTTCGTTTAACGCAGAGGCGCAGAGGTTATTGTAGTTCCAATTGAAAACTCTGCGTCTCTGCGTTAAGCATGACTGATTCAAGGTCACCGTTGTGGCAGCTAGCGAAAGGAGCACTGCCTTGAAATTCTCACGCGCAATTGCTACGCGCCTCGTGGTCGATGCAATTCTCATCAATGTGGGCTTGTTATTGGCCTTTGTAGTGCGCTATATCACGATTGTAATCAACGAGCCAAGTTTGGCTGAACGCTTGATTTTGGATTATCGTGACCAATTTTTGAGCACCAGTTGGCTCCTGACCAGCCTTGCCTTGGCTTTGCTGTGGATGTTTGGGGTCTATCACCATGTGCGCAGCTATGCCCGCCGCTTCAAAGTAATGACCTTATTGCAAGCCACCACGCTCGCCCATCTCGCTTATGGATTTAGCTTTTTCTTTCTGCGCTTCTTGCCGTTTGTTCCGCGTGGAGTGGTGGTGCTGAGCTGGGTATTTACTTCGGCGCTGGTAATTGGCATTCGCATTGCCCGCAATGTGGTGTTAGCAGTCGATGCCTTAGAACGCCAAACCCCCAAAACCGATCAGCCGATTAAGCACGTATTAGTCATTGGTGGGGCAGGCTACATCGGTTCGTTAGTGCTGCGTCGCCTGCTCAATCAAGGCTATCATGTACGTTTGGTCGATTCGCTGATGTATGGCGATGGGGCAATCCGCGAGCTTTACAATCACCCGCAATTTGAATTTGTCCATGGCGATATGCGTCACATCGAAACAGTGGTGCGCTCGTTGGTTGGCATGGATGCTGTGGTTCACCTTGGGGCGATTGTTGGTGACCCTGCCTGTGCGATCGATGCCGATTTCAGCACTGAAATTAATTTGATTGCCACGCGAATGCTGGCCGAAGCGTGCAAAGGTTATGGGATTCGGCGCTTTATTTTTGCCTCAACCTGTAGCGTGTATGGCGCATCGGATGAATTGCTCGATGAGCGTTCGGCGCTCAATCCAGTTTCACTCTATGCCCAAACCAAAATCGACTCTGAAAACATCTTGTTGGGCTTGACAGATCACCAATTTGCCCCAACGATTTTGCGTTTTTCAACAATTTACGGCTTATCGCCGCGCCCACGCTTTGATTTGGTTGTCAATTTACTAACCGCCAAAGCTGTGCGCGAGGGTAAAATCACGGTATTTGGTGGCGATCAATGGCGGCCATTTGTGCATGCCGACGATGCCGCTCGCGCCGTTGTAATGAGCTTGAATGCGCCGTTGGCAGCCGTGCGCGGCGAGATCTTCAATGTTGGCTCGGATAGCCAAAACTACACCATCAGCGCCATCGGCGAATTGATCGGACGTTTAATTCCTGAGGCCGAGTTGGTATTACAAGGCAGCGATGTTGATAAACGCAACTATCGCGTTTCGTTCGCCAAAATTGCCAAAGTACTTAATTTCAGTCCTGAGCACACGGTTGAAGATGGGGTGCGCGAGATCGAGGCGGCTTTGCGCGATGGCGCAATTGGCGATTATTACGATCCAGCCTATAACAACCATAAATTCCTGACCAATGTTGATAATGCGCCGTTGATTCGGCTTGAAACACCATGGGCCAACAAACGTGAGTCGATCAAGCAATGAGCGAGCCTGCCGTGGAATTGTTGTTGGCGGCCTGGTCAAGCCAACCAGCCGCCAACCTAGCCCAATTATGTGCTGCTTGTAGCCCAAACGACTGGCAAATGCTCGCTCATCTAGCCGATTATCATGAAGTTGAGGGCTTGCTCTGGTCGGTTTTGCGCCAACAAGCCCTGCCAGCAACCCTCGCCGAACATTGGCGCGAACGCTATTACCTCACGGCGCTACGCAACGATTTGCGGCTCGAAGAATTTCAGCGAATTCAGCAATTGCTCAAAGTCGAATCAATCGAAGTAGCATTGCTCAAAGGCATGGCCTTCGCTCCAACGATTTATCGCGCACTTGGTCAACGTCAAATGGGCGATATTGATTTATTGATTCAGCACGCTGATTTGCAACGAGCTTGTGCGGTGTTATTCGCGGCGGGCTATGGCCTGAGCCAATACACCGTGCAAACATGGCCACAACAGCGTCGTAGCGGTGGCGAAGTTCGCTTGCAAACGCCTAGCGGCGCAACTTTAGAATTACATTGGTGGTTGTTTGCGGGGTTGTGGTCGCGCTGGGCTGGCTTGCAGAGCTATCCAGCTTGGCAAATCCAGCAAGCACACTATCAAACATTCACCTTGCCAGTGTTGGAGCCAATTAGCCAACTGCTGCATACTGCTCATCATCTAGCGATTGGCAATCAATATGGGGCTGGCATTGGTCGCATGCTAGCTGATATTGATCGTTTGATTGCAAGTTATGCATTTGATTGGCAACAGGTTTGGCACGAAGCACAACGTTGGAGTTTGGCGCATGTGCTTTGGGGCGGGTTGCGTTTGACCGAGCAATGGTTTAATTCAGCCATTGAATGGCATTGGCAGCCATGTGCTTGGCGCAGAGCCTTGCTCGAACGCTGCTTGCCAAGCCAAAAACTCTTGCTTGGGGCCGATCCACGGTTGCGGCGTAGGTGGCGTTATGCAATTTTGGCCAGCACTTGGGGCTAAAACATATGATTCGGTTAGCCTATCCATAACTTTACTTAAATGCTAACAGAGAGTGCATAAATTACATTTAATTACACTATCTATATATTTACAAATCCAATCTAATTGAGTAACGAGGACTTATTTTAGGTATAAACAGGTGGCATGGTAAAATAAAACATGATACCCTTACGTATAAGTATAGCCATTATATATTCTACTAACCTAAAATCTCGTCGGATTATGTGGCATGACGTAGCATCTGTTTTCATTATGAGACAGAAAATTATAGGAATTCGATATAGTGAAAGATAGTATTATCCATCCTGTTATAGATTTATTTGCAGGCCCGGGTGGATTAGGCGAAGGATTTGCATCTCTCCTTCATCCCAGAACACCAGATCTGTATGCTTTTAAAACAGCCATTTCTATTGAAAAAGATATGTTTTCACATCAAACACTCAAATTACGTCACTTTTACAGAGAGTTTCAATCCAATGCTGTTCCTGATGATTATTACCATTACCTTGAAAATAGAATTACGCTTGAAGAACTCTATAAACGCCATCCTGTAGAATCAGCTCAGGCAGATCATACTGCATGGTTATGTACCCTGGGTGAAACACCTCATGAAGATGTAAAAAAAAGAATTATTGAAGCACTCAATTATCAGAATAAATGGGTACTTGTTGGAGGTCCACCGTGTCAGGCTTATTCACTGGTAGGCCGATCACGGATGAAAGGTCAAGAGAATTTTGAGAATGACCCGCGGCATTTTCTTTATAGAGAGTATTTACGAATATTAATCGATCATAAACCTCCTATCTTTGTTATGGAAAATGTAAAAGGTTTAATTTCCTCAAAGATTCAAGGTAAATATGTTATCAATGATATATTACGAGACCTTAGCAATCCTTCATCGATTATTGATTCTAAATCATCTGATCTAGAATATAAGCTCTATTCCTTATCACAACCAGGTATTATGAATTTAACTGGTGATCCTAGTGATTTTGTTGTCAAAGCCGAGGAATATGGTATTCCACAAGCCCGACATCGAATTTTCATTTTAGGTATTCGCAGTGATATTGATATCGTTCCTAAAGTATTAGAGAAAGTAAATTTACGTACTACTGTACGTGATGCTATTGGTAATTTACCAGAAATTCGTAGCGGAATATCCAAGGGATTAGATAATAATTCTATATGGTTAGAAACTTTAACAGCTATGACACAGCAATCATGGTTCAAATATGGGAGAGAAAATGGCTTGACAATTTTAGCAGACCATATAGAAATGATTCTCGAGTCGATTAAAGAACAGATATTGGAAAAAGATTCTACTATCTATTCACAACCAGATCATTTTATGGATTGGTTTTATGATGAACGATTAAAGACTTTACTTTCACATGAGGCACGATCCCATATGAAAAGTGACTTACAACGGTATTTTTTTTCAGCTGCTTTTGCCCAAGTGTATAATATATCACCTAAGTTATCTGATTTTCCTAAAGAACTATTACCAGCACATAAAAATATTACTGATGGAATTTCCGGAAAAAAATTCTCAGATCGTTTTCGTGTTCAATTATCCAATACGCCCTCGACAACTATTACATCTCATATCTCAAAGGATGGTCATTACTATATTCATTATGATCCAATACAGTGTCGTAGCCTAACCGTTAGAGAAGCAGCTAGACTTCAAACATTTCCTGATAACTATAAATTTGAAGGAAATCGAACATCACAATATCATCAAGTTGGAAACGCTGTTCCACCGCTCTTAGCCAATAAGATTGCGGCAGTTGTACTCGATATATTAGAAAGAATGGAGTAAATATTTACAGTTTAGAGTGGATTAGGAGTCTAAAAAGGAAACGATTTACAAGTTGATAGTAAATGGTGTCCAAAAAGCGCGGTTGTTATAGTTCAGATATTTTTTAATCAATGCAAGATTAGAAAGGAATCTTGAATGCAAGAGAAGATTTTATCGCCTCATGCCGCATCTTTGAGCCAGTCAATGCGTGATCTAGGATACTCTCTAGAAACTGCCATTGCTGATCTTATTGATAATAGTATAACCGCAGGAGCACGTAATATTCGGATATTCCTAGATATTGATGAGGCAAATGATCCTTGTTTAGTCATCATTGATGATGGTTCAGGAATGAATGAGAATGAATTGATCGAAGCTATGCGTCCTGGTTCACGAAATCCGCGTGATAAGCGGGATAAAGATGATCTAGGGCGATTTGGGCTTGGACTCAAAACAGCTTCTTTCTCTCAATGCAAATCGCTTACTGTAGTTAGCCGAAAAGACCAGAATACATTTGCAGCTTGTTGGGATCTTGATCTGATTACGGCTCGTAATGAGTGGATTGTCACAATTCCAGCTATTGAAGATCTTCTCTTTACTCCTTATATTAAGACATTAGGTTTTCAAGGAACATATATTTTATGGAAAAAACTAGATCGATTTCTAGAAAATAGTATCAATGATAGCAGCAAAAATAATTCTTATGACAAACTATCTATAGTTGAGAAACATTTGGCATTAGTTTTTCATAGATATATAAGTGGTGATTATAAAAGACATAAGATTAATATTGAGATTAATGGACATCCTATTATAGCTTTCGATCCATTCTGTATTTCTAATAAAGCAACACAACTATTACAAGAAGAAATCGTAAGAATTGATGGAAATGAAATCAAGATCCAACCTTACATTTTACCACATCATAGTAAACTATCAAAGAAAGATTATGATTTTTATCGATCACGTGGCGATTTTGTAACTAACCAAGGAGCATATATATATAGAAACGGTCGATTAATGGCTTGGGGTGACTGGTTTAGATTAGTCCCGAAAAGTGAGGCAACAAAACTAGCACGAATTCAAATTGATTTTACAAATGTTCTCGACGAATATTGGACAATTGATATTAAGAAATCTCGTGCACATCCTCCACCTCAGGTTCGAGAAAAACTAAAGCAGATTATTAATCGAATTACTGATCAAAGCAAACGGATTCATATTGGTAGAGGGAATCGTTTATTTGATAAACAATCACAGCCGTTATGGGTTCGCTTTAGTGATAGAGATAAAATCCGTTATGAAGTTAATAAAGAACATGTTCTTATAAATGCTTTTCTCAATAGAATTGGTCCAGATAATGCATCAATACTTAGAGATGTTATTTCTTTAATCGAACGTTCTGTACCACTTGAAGCCATATATGCCGACTATTCTTCTGTTCCACAATCATTTGAGGAAAAAGAGCCAATTCAATATGAGGATTTGAAAAGCCAAATAATGCATTTCCATATTCTACTCACTTCTGATTTCTCAATGGATAAGGAGAATTTCAAAAAAACAATTTTCAGCATGAAACAATTTAATGAAAATCGAGAATTGACACAAAAGATAATTGAGGAGTTACTATAATGACAGATTCAGTAAAAATTAAAGAGGCCGAAAAGTTTTTATCTCAAATTATTCTTTCTCGTGGCAGTAATCTATCTAGTCAAGATATTATTACAATCGTCGAACAGTTTCGTCCTGTATTTCAAGATAGCTACTATCAATTTAAATCAGAGGATTTTAATACACTTATTAGATCGCTAGAAACCCAATATTTTACAACTATGGGAGCAGGTGTATCTCTTATCGATCTTGATATACCTCATGATGAGGAATGGTATCTTAAGCGCCAAATCAGTTGGGATTATGCAGAAGACTATGAGAAATATCTTATTACGCAAGGTTGGCCAACTCGAGTGATTGGCTCAATGGGGTCTGTTACTAACCGAATTCTTGGTCTTCTACAAGACCCGCATAAAGATGGAGATTGGGAGCGAAGAGGATTAGTGATTGGTCATGTTCAATCAGGAAAGACCTCAAATTACATTGGGTTGATTTCAAAGGCTGCTGATGCTGGCTACAAATTTATAATTGTTATTGCTGGAATTCATAATAATCTTAGAACACAAACTCAAGAGCGTATTGATGTAGGATTTATAGGTCGAGATAGTAGGAATAATAATCGCATTGGAGTAGGTCAGTTACGACCTAATCGTTCTATGCCTGTAACTGTTACTACAACTGAAAGCGATTTTAATAAAGCTCTTGCAAATAGATTCGGCATGGAATTAAAATCCCTTAATAATACATTTATACTCGTTATTAAAAAGAACGTAAGTACACTTGGTAGTCTCTACAATTGGTTAAAGGAATTGAATGTACGTCAAGGTATAGAGAAAATCTCTGATATTCCGATGTTATTAATTGATGATGAAGCTGATAATGCTTCTATCAATACTAATAAACCAGAACTAGATCCAACGAGAACAAATAAAGAGATTCGTAGAATACTTAATTTGTTCAAAAAACGTTGTTATATAGGCTATACAGCTACTCCATTTGCCAATGTATTTATTAATCCGGATAATAAAGATGATATGCTTGGTAATGATTTATTTCCAGCACATTTTATTCACTGTTTAGATGCACCAACAAATTATTTTGGGTCAGAAAAGATATTTTCTGGTTATGAATCAATTGATAATATTATTATTAGAAAAATAGATGATGTAGATAAACATATTTCTATAGGACACAAGAAAGATGATTCAATTCAATCTCTTCCACAAAGCTTAAAAAAGGCAATAAATTGCTTTATCCTTAGTAGAACAATTCGTAATATAAGAGGTGATAAAAATAAACATTGCTCAATGATGGTTAATATTTCTCGTTTTGTATCTATACAACGAGAATTCAAGTATCTTATTACAGAATATATTGAACAATTAAAAAATGCAATACGTTTTAATTACAAATTACCAATTGAAAAGGCTTTAAAAGATGAACTTATACAACAAATATTTAAAACCTTTCAAGAAGAATATATTGATTGTGAAACAGAATGGATGGATATATTAGACGAATTGAATGAGGCAGCAAGTCTAATCAAAATCTTGTTAGTTAATAGCAAATCTGATGAAGCACTCAATTATACAACTTATACAAATCAGGGGGATGGGCTTACCGTAATTGTAATTGGTGGTTTAAGCCTATCACGTGGCCTTACAATTGAAGGATTGACAATCAGTTACATTTATCGTAACTCAAAGATGTATGATACGCTGATGCAAATGGGGAGATGGTTTGGCTATCGTGATGGATATGAAGATATATGTCGTATTTACATGTCAGATATTTCGTATGGCTGGTATTGTCATATTAGTGAGGCGACAGAAGAACTTCGGATGCAAGTAAAACGAATGAGTCGTGAACAGAAAAAACCAAGTGATTTCGGACTATATGTCAGAGCGCATCCAGATACATTAATTGTTACAGCACTAAATAAAATGCGTTATGCGGAAAATCGTTCATTCCATATTAGCTATGATGGTAAGCTTATGGAGACCCATATACTACCTGCATCTATTGATAAAAATGAAAGTAATAGATCGTTTTTTAAATCTTTTTTTGATATATTAAGCCAGTCAAGCGCCCCTTATATTGATGCAACTAACTCGCTTTTATTTAAGAATATAAATTGGGAAGATATTCAAAATTTCATTTTTAGCTTTCAATTTCATAACGATTTATCTGATTTGCAAGAAAATATTCCAAAATTTATCAAGGAAATTTCGGATATATATCCTTACTGGGACGTAGCATTCAGATCGTTGTCAGGAAAAGAACCTGAAATAGGTTATATGATCGCAGCACAGGAAAGAGATGTAGGTCATGATACTTCTGGACAACCAAGAAAACCTAGCTCAGAGAATGGTTGGTATACAGGAAATAAAAATAGATTTTCGGGTAATAGTATGTTTAAAATAGGACTAGATGATAATCAAATTATGAGAGCTCAAGAATTAGCAGCTGAGGCATCAAGGAAAAATCCTATCTTTAGTGATTATACAAATGTGAGAGGTAAACCTTTGTTACTTTTACACCTTCTAAATTTAATTGACAGAAAAAAAGATGATCAAGTTATCCAATCATTGGTTCCAGCTATTAGTCTAAGCTTTCCAAATTCAAGCGATGTTCGAACAATAAGGTATGTAGTAAACTCAGTATGGCTCAAACAATTCGAAGAGAATCAATATGATTCTTCTAGTGAGGAAGATGACTATGACATTAATATTTGATCCTTGGGTTGATATGAATCCAGCTCCCAATAGACAGCTCGTTCGTCGTCGTGTTAAAATTGAGGTTGATTTTGCATTATTCTGGATAAAAGATCATGAAGGTCGACCTGGTTTATTAATTGAAATTTCAAAGCTTGTTCCTAATATTTCACTGCAAGAGGCAAAAATAAATATCCGAGATATTTCAGTGGATGTATTTGAATTCAATGATGATAATATAAGAGCATTAGTATTAAAACTTGAACATCGACAAAATCAAGATGTTTTTTTGAAACTATGTCTTGATCTCATTGAAAATATAAAAATACATCACGAGAAATATGATATATTTTATGTTGTCTGTAAAAGATTAAAGAAATGGCAATCATTATTTTCTAGTGGATTAAATAATCTTCTTCCAAAAAATGAAATACAAGGGTTGTATGCCGAATTATATTTTATTGCTAATATGCTTGAAAATAATCTATTAGATAAAAATATATTGATCCAAGGATGGAAAGGTCCAGAAAAAAAGCATCAGGATTTTATTCTTAATGATAGTGCAATCGAAGTTAAATCACTTGCAGGAGATCAGCGTGATAAAGTACGTATTACATCTGAAGATCAGCTCTCTACGCACTTAGGACAGTTATACTTACAAGTTTATTTTTTATCAGAGACACAAAATAATGGTGAGAGTCTTAATACGATTACGAAGAGAATTATTAGTAATCTAAGTGAGGTTGAAATTATAAATTTATTTGAGCTCAAATTAGGAATTGCAGGCTATATTGATATCCCAGACTATGATTTACCTTTATTTAAAGTAAAAGATCATTATACGTATATTATTAAGGATGATTTTCCTAGAATTACAAGAAATCTTTTACCTGAGGGAATCGAATCTGTTACTTATGAACTTGTACTATCAAGCATTGAGAGATTCAGGACTAATAAATTAAACATAATGGAGCAATAATCATGGCATCTTTATCAATGGAAGAATTTTTACATAATTTCCGCCAAGAAATTCTAGCTAATGCAGAAGCAAATATGGATTTCTTGGAAGTTGAATTTACTCAGAACATTGCGGATGAGCTTATCGATTCAGGAGTTATTGATGGATTTGAACTAGGTCATCATCGCCTAGCAAGTGGTGGAATGAAAGTCGATGGATATTGGTTTAACGATAACTCCCTTGACTTATTCATTTCAGACTTTGCTAATCGAGAAACGCTACAGTCACTAGCACGAGCAGAGATCTCACTTATTTTCAAGCGCCTAGAAAACTTTTTTACTGCAAGTGCTGAGAAAAACCTCTATCTTAACCTAGAAGAGACTTCTCACGGTTATGACCTTGCTCGTAATATAGCTGATAGGTGCGGCTCTTTTTCTAAAGTAAATTTCTTTCTATTTTCTGAGCGTGTACTAAGTACACAGGTGAAAGAACTTGAAGATAAACAATATAATTCGTGGAATTTCTCTTATAATATTTGGGATATCTCTCGCTTACACCGATTACAAACTTCACGAGGTGCTCGTGAAGAATTAGAGATAAACTTCGCTGAGATGATTGATCCAGGACTACCATGTCTTCCAGCACATCTGGATTCAGCAACGTATAAATCATATTTGGTTGTAATGCCAGCCAAAATATTGGCTGATTTATATGGAAAATATGGTTCTAGATTATTGGAACAAAATGTTCGTAGCTTCCTTCAGGTAAGAGGAAATGTTAATAAAGGTATTCGTTTTACTATCATGAAAAATCCTGAAATGTTTTTTGCCTACAATAATGGTATTGCTGCAACAGCTAGAGATATTGAAATAGTAAAAACATCTAATGGATTTGCTATAGCATCACTTAAGGATTTACAAATTGTTAATGGTGGACAGACCACTGCATCGCTATTTCATACTAATCGTAAAGATAAGGCACCGCTTGAAAATATTTTTGTACAGATGAAAATATCAGTTATTGATGAAGAAAAAAGTGAAGACATTATTCCTCAAATCTCTGAGTATGCTAATACTCAAAATAAGGTTAACGCAGCAGACTTCTTCTCAAATCATCCATTTCATATACGTATGGAAGAATTCTCACGCCGGCTATGGGTTCCTGCTCAACAAGGCTCACAGCGTGAGACAAAATGGTTTTATGAAAGGGCACGTGGACAATATACCGATGCTCAAGCAAAACTTACACCTACTCAGAAAAAACGTTTTGAGGCAGAGTATCCTAAAACACAGATGTTTACCAAAACAGATCTTGCTAAGTTTGAAAATGTATGGGAGGGGTATCCAATTTCTGTCAATCAAGGTGCCCAAAAAAATTTTGGGCACTATGTAGGACGTATTGGACAAGAATGGGACAAAAATGCAGATCAATTTAACGAATTCTTCTTCAAGCGTGCAATAGCCCGAGCAATAATTTTTCGCAGAACAGAAAAAATAGTTTCAGCTCAGTCTTGGTACAACGGTGGTTATCGAGCAAATGTCGTAGCCTACACCATTGCAATGCTATCTAAAATATGCTCTCGTCAGAGAAAATCTTTTGATTTTCTCAAGGTATGGCATAATCAAGAGATTAATCAAGCTACGGTACAAGCAATAGAGATCACTGCAAAACTTGTATATGATCATATTATGCATCCTACGGGTACTATTTCTAATATTAGTGAGTGGTGTAAAAAAGAAGCTTGTTGGGTAACTTTACAGGAAAAACTATATACTTTAGAAGAACTTCTACCTGAATCTTTTTTTGAAGATTTAGCCTTTACAGATCAATTGGAAAATGAAGCAAGATCTTCAGCAAAAACCCAAAAAATGCTGAATGGAATTGAGGCACAGAAAATAGTAGTTGGAATTCCTGGTGAAACATGGGCATATATTCTTGCAGAGGGTCAAGAAAAAGGACTCTTCTCAGTAAAGGAACAAGGAATACTTCAGGTCGCAGCTCGACTACCTCAAAAGATTCCTTCGGAAAAACAATCTTTAATTTTAATTGATATCCTTGAAAAAGCAAAACTAGAAGCAATTTATCAAAAATAATCCCAACGCAAAGAAGCAATGGTGCTGAATTAATTCAGCACCATTGCTGTTGATTAGGCGCGAGCTGGTTGGAGCGGCTCGTTGGTTGAGCTAGGCTGAGCATTCGGTAAGCTGGCAGCCCGTTTCAAGCGGAGCGAGTTGGTGACAACAAAGACCGATGAGAAGGCCATTGCGCCAGCTGCCAAGAGCGGCGAAAGTTGCCAACCAGTCAGGTTATAGAACAAGCCCGCTGCAATTGGAATACCAATCACGTTGTAAATAAAGGCCCAGAACAAGTTCCAACGAATTGTGGTCATGGTGCGGCGCGAAAGTTCAATCGCCTGCGCCACGCCCACCAAATCGCCGCGCAACAAGGTGATATCGCTGGCTTCGATGGCAACATCAGTGCCTGTGCCAATCGCCACGCCAACATCAGCTTGAGCCAAAGCGGGCGCATCATTTACGCCGTCGCCAACCATTGCCACCAACGTGCCATTGGCTTGCAATTGCTTGATCGTGGCGGCTTTGTCAGCTGGCAGCACATCGGCAATCACTTGCTCAACCCCCGCTTCGCGGCCAATCGCCTCGGCAGTACGTTGATTGTCGCCAGTTAACATCACCACTTTCAGCCCTAATTTACGCAATTGCTGGATGGCGGCTGGCGAGCTAGCTTTGATGGTATCGGCAACCGCTAACACCCCAGCAAGTTGCTGCTCAACCACCACAACCATCGCGGTTTTGCCTTCCGATTGCCATTGATCAATCGTGGTTTGGATGCTGATCAAATCGTAGCCTTGTTCGCGAATTAGGCGTGGGCTGCCAATCACCACCTTTTGTTGATTGACTTCAGCTTCGATCCCACCGCCAACAATTGCTTTGAAGTTACTCGCTTGACCAAGCGTTGCACCACGAGCAGTCGCACCTTGCACAATCGCCTTACCCAGCGGATGCTCCGAGCCGCGTTCGGCAGTCGCAGCAAGGGCTAATAGATTTGATTCATCACCCAAGGCTAGCACATTGGTCAGGGTTGGCTTGCCTTCGGTAATTGTGCCAGTTTTATCGAGCACAATCGTTTGCAACCGCACAGCGCGTTCAAGGCTCTCGGCATTTTTGATCAAGATGCCATGTTGTGCGCCAACGCCTGTGCCAACCATAATTGCGGTAGGAGTAGCCAAGCCCAAAGCACACGGGCAGGCAATCACCAACACAGCCACCGCGAAAATCAGCGATTGAGTAAAGCCAACGCCGCCAACCCAATACCACAAGCCGAAGGTCAGCAAGGCAATCACAATCACAATCGGCACAAACACGCCCGAAATTTGGTCGGCTAAGCGTTGAATTGGCGCTTTGGAGCCTTGAGCAGCTTTAACTAGATTGACGATTTGAGCTAAAGCGCTAGCCTTGCCCACCGCCGTGGCGCGTAATTGAAAACTGCCAGCATTGTTGAGCGTTGCGCCAAACACGCTATCGCCAACCCGCTTTTCAACTGGCAACGATTCGCCAGTGAGCATCGATTCATCAACAGCCGATTGGCCCATTGTGACCACGCCATCAACCGGAATTTTCTCGCCAGGCCGCACAACCACAATCTCGCCAGCTCGTACTTCGGCCACAGCCATTTCAACTTCAACCCCACCCCGCAGCACACGGGCGGTTGGCGGCTGAAGATCGATCAAGGCGCGAATTGCCGATGAGGTGGCGCTTTTGGCTTGGGCTTCGAGATATTTGCCTACCAAAATCAAGGCCACAATCATGGCGGCAGTTTCAAAATAGACGTGGCCACTCAGTTTGAATAGTAGCACCGCCAAGCTAAAACCATAGGCCGTCAGCGAACCAAGGGCAATCAGCGTATCCATATTGGCGCTGCCATGCTTGAGGTTAACCCAAGCACCACGCAAGAAATCGCGCCCACTATAAAACACAACTGGCGTTGCCATCAAGCCAAACAGCCATGGCCAGAGGTTGTAGAAGGCTGGCATATCATGGCCCATACCAGTCATATCGCGGGCGCTGCCCAGCCAAATCGGGCTAATTAAGCTAAAATCGTGCATCATCGAGACGATCATCAGCGGCACACCCAAGATCAACGCCACAATCAAATTGGTGCGTTTGCGCTTAAGTTCGGCCTGACGCGCTTGGGTTTCGCTATCCTCAGCATCGTCATCCTCGCCAGTTTCGATCACCCCATAGCCCGCTTTGGTCACGGCAGCTTTGATCTGCTCAAGGCTTGCTTGATCGGGCAGGTAGCGGATACTTGCGGTTTCGGTTGCCAAGTTAACTGTTGCTTCTAACACGCCATCAACTTTGCGCAAGGCTTTTTCGACCCGCGTGACACAGGCGGCGCAGGTCATTCCGGTGATTGGCAGCGTGCGTTCGGCGGTAATTACGCCATAGCCACCTTTTTCGACCGCAGCAATTAAGTTGGTTGGGCTAACCGCCGCTGGATCGAAGGCCACCGTCGCCGATTCGCTGGCTAAATTGACGCTGGCTTCAGCAACTCCGGCGACCTTCTTCAAATTGCGTTCGACGCGCGTCACACAAGCGGCGCAGGTCATTCCGGTCACTGGCAATGTAAGTGTCTTTGTATCCATACCATACCTTCAGATCTGGTAAGTTAAGCAGGATGGCGGGCTGACGATGCAACCCGACCTAGCCTCGAAACTTAATTTAAGGGAATTGTATTCGTAAATGGCGAAACATCGTAGCCTGCTTCGCTGATTGCGGTTACCAGTTGATCGCGGCTGACTTGCTCGTTGCTTTCGACCTTGACAATTTTGCTCGCCAAATCGACAACGACATTTTGAACTCCAGCAACTGCGCTAACTTCGTTGTTGATCGCATTAACACAGTGTTGGCATGAGATACCTGGAACGTTGAAGCTTTCAGTTTTCATTGCATTACTCCTTATTTAACACCCCCCTACCCAGGGGGGTATGGATAAACGATAACACGCAGTTTTGGGCTTGTCAATCCATGAAAGTATGAATGATGAATTATGAAGGATGAAACGCCAGGCTATGGGGCGGATGGAACATACCGTGTATTTGATTAATCTATTAATTCCTATCGCCAAAAGCCCATAGCCATCCGTCGTGTACCTTCGTGTCCTTCGTGGATCAAACCCGATCTGCTCGTGCTTGACATTTTCGCCATGGTAACGCAGATTGAGCCAGGATTATTTTGATTTAGGTTGATCTATGAAAATTGGCTTTTTGATTGATGATCATATGCACCGCGCTGGTGGCATTCAGGTATATGTTCGTGGTTTGTACCATTATTTTCAAAGCAAAGGTCATGAGGTGGTGATTTTTGCTGGTGGTAGTCAGTTTGATAATAGCAAATTGGCTGAGCGCGTTATCTCGTTGGGTGTTTCGATTCCGACGTATGGCAGCGGTTCAAGCACCTCACTGCCAATCTGTATCGAATCGAATCGCCGCTTACGCGAGATTTTGGCCGAAGAGGCTTGCGATGTTTTGCATGTTCAATCGTTGCACTCGCCGACATTGAGCGGGCGACTTTTAGCAAATTCCAAGGCTTGCCATGTTTCAACCTTTCATATTCGGGTTGATGAGGCGTGGAAATTACAGGCCTTGCGTTTGGCAACCTCACTTGGCCCCGATTTATATCGCCATATCCATGGACGAATCGCTGGCTCGCAGGCGGCACTCGAAACGGCGCAGGCAATTTTTGGCACCAAAGCCGAATATACAATTATTGCCAGTGGCATCACGATTGATCGCTTTGATGCAGCGGTGAATTTGCCACGCTTGCATCAATATAACGATGATAAAATTACGCTCTTCACACTTGGCCGCTTGGAGCAACGCAAGGGCGTAGAGTATCTGCTGCGGGCTTATGCCTTGCTCCAAAAGGATTATCCCAACCAATTGCGCTTGGTGATTGCTGGCGATGGGCCATTACGCGAAGAATTACAAGCCTTGGCAGCCCAATTGCACTTGACCGATGTCGAATGGCTGGGCTATGTGACCGATTTAGCCTTGCCGCATTTGATGGCGAGTGCTGATATTTTTTGTGCACCAGCGATTGGCCAAGAGAGCTTTGGCTACGTATTGGTTGAGGCCATGGCGGTAGGTTTGCCAATTGTGGCGGCAGCTAATGCAGGCTATGCGGGAGTTTTAGCCAATCATCCAGGTAATTTAGCAGTGCCGCCACGCGATCCACGATCAATGGCTGGGGCAATTGCCAGTTTTATTGCTAGCCCTGCTGCTCGCAAACACCTGCGCCAATTAAATCTACAAGCAGCCAAAGGCTATAGTTGGCAAATGATTGGCGACCAAATTATGGAATTCTACAAAAAAACAATGGCCCAAACTGTGCAATAGTACCAAGAGCCTAAGCAGTTTTTTGTGTAGTTTGCATAACAGGTGCTTAATAATCTTGTGCTATAGTATGGCTATGCCAACGGTGGCAACGAACCCCAATGTGGTGGATTCTAACGATGAGCTATCTAGAGGAGGCGCATATGCGTTCCCATGATTATTCAATCGAAGAAGCCGCCGGATTAATGCAGCTCTCCGAAGATACCGTGCGGCGTTGGGTTAGCAAAAAGTTGATTGGCTCGTATCAACTTGGGCGTGGCTGGCGAATTTCCGAAGACGAGATTCAGAATATTTTGACGGCACGACACGAAATGGAGCAAGAACGCCAATTTGCCCCAAGTGCAGCCTAAGTTCCAAAATATCCTTGCAGACAACACAAATCAGGCTGGATTCTTAGCGAATCCAGCCTGATTCATTATTATTTTCCACAAAAAATAGTTATATATCATGATTGTATAATCAATTACCAATTTCGGATGAATTAGCGATCAAGTAAAATCCAATAATAAAATTCAAGAAAATAGAGATAACCAGGAATAAAGATATATTTGTTGATGTTATATAAATATGTCCAAAGTTTATAAAAATTATTGGAATAATACTAGAATTTAAAATAATCCATAAATAACTTTTTTTAATATATCTTCTAAGCATTATCCATTGTGTAAAGCTAAATATAAATGCCATACTTGTAACTGCAAAAATAGTATAATCGGTTCTCATTCCTCTAAAAACATTTGAAGGATTAGTTTGAATTTGAGGTATATCCAGAGATTCATAAATAGATTGAACTGTTATAGCTCCGAAGGGAGATATGATAAGCCCAATGATTGTGGCTAATATCCAATATTTGCCATCACTTCTCCACATAATGGTTAATAAATCCCACAATGATATCCAACGTTTTCGATGAATAAGCCACTCTCCACAATAGCGGCATTTCTGTGCTCCAGCAATAATATTTTCTTTACAATAAGGGCATGTTATTACATTTTCCATCCCACTATCCTTCCATAGTTAGAAATAGAATCTATTGCACTTTCTACTCAAAGGTAGTTTTAATCGAAATTCGATTGATAGTAATTATGGCTGAATATTCAGGGCAATAAAGGTATAGTTCTCGCATTATAACATGTGTTAGGGAAATGTATATACAATATTTCATATCAAACAATAGGAATTTCTAGTGGAGAAGCCCTTATTGTTATCAACTTTAAAATTTGATGCGGCCATATCGATTTTGTAGATCTATTTTGTGGCGATATGCACGGCAACCGCACCAAAACCAAGTTGCTTCCACGTCACATCGCGCCAGCCGCATTCGGCGATAATCTGGGCTAGCTCAGGTGGTTGCGGAAAGATCGAAGCTGATTGGGGCAAGTAGGTATAGGCGCGATTGTTACCACCAACAATACTGCCAATAATCGGCACAATGTTGTTGAAATAGAACTGATGGCCCCAACGTACCAAGGGATTTTTAGGCCGCGCAACTTCCAAACATGCTAATTTGCCCCCTGGCTTGGTTACCCGTGCCATCTCGCTAAATGCTTGGCGAATATCCACAATATTGCGCATGGCAAAGCCTGTTGTCACAATATCGAATGCCTCATCCTCGAAAGGCAAGTGCATGCCATCGCCATTGATAAAGCTATGTCCAAGCGTATCTTGCTCGCGTTTGGCTTGACCAGCTTGCATCATCGCCAAGGTAAAATCCAGCCCAACGACGTTGAGCTGGGGCATGGCTTGTTGCAAAATCGGCAGAAAATCGCCAGTGCCCGAGCCAACATCCAAGGCCCACATCGCTTGCGGCTGTTTGATGCGTTTGGTTGCCCAACGTCGCCAGCCTTGATCAAGCCCAAACGTCATTAGCCGATTCATCAGATCATAGCGTTGGGCAATTGCTGTGAACATGGCATTGACATAGACCGCCTTCTGATCGGATTGTGGCAAAACTGACATTATTCAAGCTCCAAGCCAGCCCATTGCTGGTTACTATCAAGCTCAGGGCTTAGCCCCAAGGCGACTAAAGCGCGGGCCGCTACAAAATCGACCACCTCGGCAACTGTGGTTGGGCGAGCATAGAAATTGGGCATTGGCGGCACAAGTCGCACGCCACGTTGCGCTAAACGCAGCATATTTTCCAAATGCACGCTCGATAGCGGCGTTTCACGCGGGACGACGACCAAGCGCCGTCCCTCTTTTTGGGTTACATCGGCCACCCGCAGCAGCAAATTGTTGGCAAAACCAGCCGCCAAGGCCGCAACTGTGCCCATCGAGCAGGGCACAATCAGCATGCCATAGACCGGATACGAACCGCTAGCAATCGTCGCCGCTTGATTATTGGGATTATGCTCGGTGATCAGGCCTGAAGCCTGCCAACGCGCCACGGCTTCAGCCCAAGGATAGCCTTGTTCTTGTCGCCAAACGATCCGAGCTGATGACGTAGCAATCAACTCAATCGGGTGTTCCAACGCGATCAAACGCTCGATCACCCGATCGGCGAGGGCTGCTCCACTCGCACCGCTAACCCCAACCACCACTGGCAAACGCTTACTCATCGTCCCATAGCTCCAATAATTCGCGCCATTCGTTTTCAAGTTCCTCGCGGCGGGCAGCATAGTAGATATGATCCACGCCATCTTCATCGCGATAAACGAGATCAACCTGTGAGCGCATTGGCCGCATATAGCCGATATTGCCCCACCAACGTACTGAAGCCTCGTCGATTGGCAGATCTTCAAGGAACATGCGTGCAGCATATTCGCGAACTGTGCCTTGCTCCAGATCTTGGTCGCGCCATGGGTCGCTGACCTCGCCGCTGCGCAAATTGCGGAAGCGGAACGAGCGGCCAAAATCGCTTTCTTCCATCGACACAACTTCGATGCCAGTAGTTGGCGGCTTGACCCGAATCAAATTGAGCCAAGCTTCGGTCAATTTGGCGCGAGTTACATCGTTGAAGGTTTGAAAATCTTCATCTTCTTTATTTTTCATGGCCAGATCAAAGCGAATTTTTTCATCGTTGCCGTAAATTCGCCAAAGCCCGCCACGGCCTTTCCAACGATATTTGCGATCGCCCCAAGGCATCCAATCATCTTCGCCATCGGTTTGCTCATCGTCGATCGGCGCAGTAAAGCCACGTGGCGCACTGATTGGTGCATGATCATCGTTGACATTCAGATCAACGCCAAAATTATCGTTGATGCCAAGCAATGAACGCCAACCTTCGCCAAGCCCCCATTCAGAAACGCCATAGAAAATATGGTCGATCACGCCTGAGGCATCGCGATGAATCAGATCGTATTTGGTGCGATTGCCTTGTTGGAAGGTACGCCATACGCCGAGCCGCCCATACCAACGCACATCTTCGTTGAGGTCGATTTTGGCATCGCGCAATTCTTCGTGGCGAGCGATGGCATAGGCCCACAAACCTTGGGCACGATCACGCTCAACCCCAGTGGTGGTGCGCAAATCACGTACTTCATAGGTCCAAACTGCGTTACGTTTTTGCTCGCTAACAATCTCGACCCCAGAGCGTGGCAATTCCAAATCTTCGCCATTATCGAGTGGTGACATGGTGCTACGCACCAAAGCGCGGCGGGCTAATTGCAATAATTCTTCGCGATTCGCGACATGGGTTTGATCGTCGCGGCGCACATAAACCGAGCCATTGCTTGCGACGTAAGGCGGCAATTCATCAGTTTTAACTTCGACCCGCACCACATCGCGTTCTTGATATTGCATTAATTCTAGGCTGAGGCTGGGTTGAGGATCAAGATGTTGGGCTACGAGGTGCTTAATTTGCTCGCTAATTACGGTTGGCGAGACAGTTTGCTCGCCATCAGTCCCGATTAACAAAACTCCACCATCGGCGTTAGCGAGGGCAGCTATATCGTGCCAAGCTTGCGCCAAATACTCCTCGGTTGCCGGACGGGCAATTAAGTGGCGCGAATCGCCATTCAGTCGCACGTTATCAATCTCCCATTGCTTTTGGTCGCGGCGTGGCACGCGAACCTTATCGATTTGCTTGCTATTGAACAAAGCTTTGAGCGCATCGAACGAGGCTTCGGGCAATAAGGCCTCAAAATAACGATCGCCTACGCCATAGACTTTTTTGCTTTCTGGGTCATCGGCATCAGCCCGACTGATGCGATGGGCATCGGAGCCTTGGATGCAAAACATTGGCCGTTCGTAATAGCTATGTTGGCCATTATAAAAATTTGGGCTGAGGTAGCTCTCGTGCGAGGCATAGAAATGCACAAATTCTAAGGCGTGCAAATAGGGGCTTTGGGTGGCGGCAACCCGTGATTGACCGCTATTGCCAAAGCGAATTGACTCGCTAACGACACCCGCATGGGCATTGACATGGGCGGCGATCACAATCCCGCCAGCGCGATGAATAATTTCGTAGGCTTCGGTCACATGTTTGGTGTTGGAGATAGAGCACGAGCCAGCTTTTAATTCTTGGGCGGGAATCCCCAATTGCAACAAAACCGCTTCGAGCACACTTAATGGGGTAGTCGGGGCAAAAAGTGCCAAAATATGCGAGCCATAATGGCTAGTAAACTCAAAACCAGGCAGCACCGTCAATTGGGCTAGCAATTGTTGATATTCGCCGTAGCGTTCGCGCTCCTCGGGCGTACAGCGATCGGCTTGGACAAAACGTTCGAGTAAGGCCAGTTCATCGCGAAATTGTTCATAGCCGCGAATCGTATTGTGGTCGGTAAAGGCAATAATATCGAGTTGGTGGGCGGCAGCAGCCCGCAAAATATCGAGATAACTTACCTCTGGTTCAGCATAATCTTCAGATGCTGGTGTATGGATATGTAAATCTAAACGCATCCATCGCTCGGAAATCGCAGATACCTGCTCATCGCTAAAGGTCATTTTCCGTTTTACTCCATCAAGATCAATGTTTTTATTTCGCCAAAAACTCTCGACTTCTCAAGCCGATTTTGCCCGTCATGATACCTCAATCTGCTCAGAGCAGCAATTTACTTAAAATTGACCAATCGATCGCAAATATGTTCTACTGTTTCCCGTGAAACCATTAATTTCTCGCTATTTTGGCTTAGTTATCAAGAAGTTATCCACAGCATGTGGATAACTTTGGTTAATTGCTAATGTGGAAAAGCTGTGGGTAATGTGCATAACATAGCCAAATTAGGCATTAACGTTAATTCAATGTTAAGCAACCGCAGATCGTTGTGCATATGTTTCACAAGTTGGGACAAGCCTTGCCTACAAAAACAGCGTACCCTTGCCAAAGAGCACGCTGTCTGATCAAACTGCTAAATGTTTCACGGGAAACATTTAGGCTGGGTAAGTCCAAGCCTCGCCTGGTTGCAACGCAACGATTTCGGTGTTGAGCTGAAGTTTGTTCAATTCGCTCTGCAACGCTGCGGGGTTACCATGCAAAGCTGGGAATGTGCCATAGTGTTCGGGGATGGCAAATTTAGAGCCAATTAATTTGAGTGCATGCGCCGCTTGGCGTGGCCCCATGGTATAAAAATCGCCAATTGGCAAGATGGTCACATTCGGCTGATAAATCTCGCCCATCAGGGCCATATCGCCGTGAACACAGGTATCGCCAGTGTGATACACCACGCAGCCATCGGAAAATTCGAGGATAAAGCCACAAGGATCGCCCAAGTAGAGCGAAATACTGCCGCTACTGATGCTGCTGCTGTGGTGTGCTGTGGTTAAGGTTGCTTTGATTCCAGCAATCTCGATACAACCACCTTTGTTGAAGCCAATACATTGTGTCGCATCGACACCTTGGCCTTGCACCCAACCAATCAGTTCAACGATGCCAGCAACTGGAGCTTTGGTTTGCTGCGCCAGCGTGATAGCGTTACCAGTATGATCCATATGACCATGCGTAAGCAAAATTGCATCGACATTTTCGAGTTCAGCTTTGGCAGACTCGGGGAAACTAGGATTGCCCTCGTACCAAGGGTCAAGCACAATTCGTTTGCCTTCGGGCGTGACAAATAAAAAGCTGGCGTGACCAAGCCAAGTGATGGTTGTGTTGGCCATGAAATAATCTCCTTGCACACCAATAATCCAACTACTCGCTAAAATTCTACCACAGCCGCTCGAACAACGGCAGGGTTTCCAAGGGCGCAGGGTAATTGTAGAGCCAAGTTTCACCCTCGAATTTCTCGCCAGTCCAGTAATCGCGCCAACCGCCTTCAGGCAAATAAATGTCGCGTTGGTAGTGATTGGATTGGAGCATTGGCGCAACCAAATATTGCTCGCCAAACAACCATTGATCGCCAATAAAGCGGGTACTGGCATCGTCGGGGTAGTGCCACCACAATGGCCGAACTAAAGGCGTGCCATCGGTGATTGTCGCTTGCACCAATTCGGCGATGTACGGCTCTAGCTCAGCGTGCAATTGAGCATAGCGCTGGCAAATCTGGCTGGTTTCTGCATCGTACTGCCATGGCGCGATTGAAAATTGCATAGCTGGCAATAATGCTGTGACTTGCGTCCAACGAATCAACAACTCGCGTTCGGGAAATTCACCGTTATAGGCATTGCCGCCGATCATATCAGGCAGCACGTAGGGATAACCGATCACGCTCATCGCAAGCGCTTGGGTAACGACCGCATGCAAGCCATTATCCATACCCCAACGACTCCATTTATCCCATTCGCGGAAGAAGATTGGTTGCTGTTGCGAGCGCCAACCGGTTCGTACCTCTGTCCATTGCCACGATTTGGCCACAAAAGCCACATACCGATCACTATATTGATTGGGAGTCATCGGCAGATGGGTTTTGGCCTCGGCGGGTAGAAAATTGCCTTCAGCGCCGTCAAATTTAAAACCATCAATGCCATACAAGGTTTGCAAGCGCTCCAAACCTGCTTGCCACCAAGCCAAGGCGGCAGCATTCGAGACATCCAACAAACCGCCCCAACCTTGCCACCAACGGGTCAAATAGGGTTGATCGTTGGCGGGATGTTTGACCAAATAGCCATTGGCAGCAGCTTCAGCAAAAGCCGCGCTCTTAGGATCGAAAAATGGTGGAATCCACAGGGTTACTTTATAGCCAAGCTCATGTAATTGATCGACCATTGCCTTGGGATCGGGAAACTTGCGCCGATCGAATTCTAAATCGCCATAAGCGGTTTGCCAGCGATCGTCGATCTCCAGCACGGAATATGGATAGCGTTGGTCGATAATTTCTTGGGCAAACGCCAGCGTTTGAGCTTGATCAATATCCATTTTATAGCGTGCCCAGGTTGTCCAAATCGGCTTGCTAAACATTGCCAATGGTGGAGCCGCCTTGGGATAGCCCAATTTTTGAATGACATGTTGGGCTGCAACGCTGACATTTTCAGCAATCAGCAGATCGAGCACTAAGCGCGTGCCTTCAAAATGGGTTTCGCTACCATCCAAGCCTGCGCCAAATGGGGTTGGCGAAGGAAACTGCACCAGCCGAATCACCCCTGCTGGATCGCTATTGATTGTGACGTGCAACGGGCCTGTATCTTCGGCCACGATAAAGGCCACGCCATTCGCGCCAATCCAAGCTGGCGTAACAATATTGAGTGTGCCATCATCGGCGTGGTCATAGGTCATAAATGGTTGGCTTTGCACGCCAGCCAAGTTGAGCGGCCAACTTTGAATCACTCGTTCGCCCATGCCATACCACGAGCCTGCTGGTTGTACGCCGATTGCTAAACCAATTTGGGCAACCTGATGTTTCACGTGAAACACCAACCGATAGCCTGTTGCCGTCGTTTCAAGATTAAGCTCAAAGGTTTGGTTATCAAAACTAGTGTATTGCACTGTATCAGGCTTGGTTTGCACACCTAATGCGGCAAACTGCGAGCCATAAGCCTGCAAGTAGGGCTGAATCGTCAAAACTTCTTCGTCATCACGTTGAAATACCAATAAGCCTGTTGATTCGAGAGTGTATGCCATAAACGCCTCACGTAACGATCAATATGTTGCCAGCTATTATAGTGGGGATGAAGAACATAGAACAAAGAGCATAGAACATAGAGCATAGAACATAGATGAAGGGATCAGGGGCTAGGTTTAACGCAGAGAACGCAGAGAACCAAAGGATGAATTATGAGGGATGCGGGAGGAAATTCTAACAGGATTAGCATTTGAGGTGTGAGGCATAGGACAATAATCAAAATAATCGGTGCAATCTGTGGCTAAAAAACTTAACCTTCGTGCTCTTCGCGTCCTTCGTGGTTTCAGTCCTTCGTGCTCTTCGTGGATCAAGCAACGTTTCACGTGAAACATCCAATTTTGCTCAAAATTCATGCGCTTGAAACGTCGCTAAAACTACACAATCCAAAACAAATAAATTCATTTTACATTTTTACAAAAGCATATTTTACAAATAGTTGTAAACATTTTTACCTTATTTAAAACCTCGTTCGTTCAGTTGACAAAGTATTGGCTGTAGGCTATGATCGCAGCACCAACAAAGTTTGTTTGACGACACAACAAATCGCGGACAACGCAGTTCAAATAAAACCCCTTACCAAAGGAGCCGTCCATGCGTGACACTGCCCATCGTCGGAGCCTGATCAGCCGTATGCTGCTGATCGTTATGCTGTTGTCGTTGATGATCCCCACGTTCAGCCAACAAACGCCTGTGGTTGCTGCCCAGCCTACCACGTTTAATCCGGCGCTCAATCAAGCTCCAACTATTGCAAATGCTCAAGTTAATTGGTGTTTCGCTGGCGGATTCCAAAATTGGGATAACAGCGCAACACCTGCCAATGACGAAGGTCTCGCTGGCGATTTAGTCGCTGGCGATGGCATCTACTCTTTAGATGTTGTGATCGCAACTGCTGGCCGCTCTGAATGGAAAGCGGTTGTTTGTGGCAGTTGGGAAACTTCAGTTCCGGCTGGCCCTAATGCTTGGATGAACACCACCCAAGCCAATCAAACCGTCAAATTGACCCTCGACACCAACAACTACAATTCCAATGCTGGCAATCATGGCGTGCCAAGCACCAATATTATTCACGCCTACGATAGCGATTTTGCCAACTGGACAGCGGTTGGTTCGTTCCAAAATCCTGTTTGGACGAATAACGACCCAGCCACGGCCATGACCAACCTCGGCAATGGCTGGTACTATTTGGCCTATACTGTGCCAAACGCTGGTAGCTATGAAGGCAAAGTCGTACATACTGGCGATTGGACAACTCAATATACTGGGGTTGGCCGTGCCGTCGATCAAGGCAACATCAGCTTTACCACCACCCAAGCCGGACAAATGGTGGTATTTTTGCTCGATACCAACACGAGCCGCCTGACGATTCGCCCGCAAACCGCTGGCAATGCAGGCCCATGGTGTGCTCCAGGCAGCTACCAAACTCCACCATGGCAAGAAACTGGCAGTCCCTTGGTCGATAATGGAACCCAAGGCGACTTGGTGAGCGGCGACGGGGTTTTCAGCCTCGATGTTGTTATTCCAACCGCTGGCACCTATGAATGGAAGGTCAATGCTTGTAATTGGGCGACCGCCTTCCCAGCTGCAAACGCTTGGATTTATACCGACCAACCAAATCAAACGGTAAAATTATTGTTCGATAGCAATAATCATGCGGCTGATAACGGCTGGGATTTGCTACCAACTCAAAATGTGGTCAATGCAATTGATGCATCGAATGATTTCACGGTGGTTGGTGCATTCCAAGGCTGGAGCAACAATAATCCAGCGACCAAAATGATCCAAATCGCCCCAAATCAATTTGTGTTGCGCTACACGATTGCATCACCAGGCAATTATGCTGCGAAGTTCACCCGCACTGGCTCGTGGGTTGAGCAATACAATGCCCAAGGTCGGGTCTTCGATGCCAACGATCCTGCACCTATCGGCTTTACCACCACCAATCTCAATGAAACTGTCGTCTTCTACTTGGATAATCGCACTGGCCGCGTGGCAATTACGCCGCAACGTGATGGCCAAGTGCCCGATTCAGTCGTTGGCGATGGCTTGATCAATCGTGATGCAATTGAACATCACAGCCGTGAATCGCTCTATCGCGTGCCATTTGGTGCTGCACCGCTCAACCAAGCGGTTAACTTGCGTTTGCGCACCGCTGCCCACGATATCAATCAAGCTCGCATTCGCTTGTATTACACCGCCAACAATGGTCAAAGCATTCAACGTATGACCAAGGTGGCTAGCGATGAAATGTACGATTATTGGGAATACACCATGCCAGCGCAAACTGCTTTGGGCGTGGTCTATTACCGTTTTATCATCGAAGATGGCGCGACAACCCTATTCTATGAAGATGATAATCGTTTCGATGGTGGCTTAGGCGAGGTGGTCAACGCCAGCGCTGATCGCTCGTGGAATATCTATATCTACGACCCAGCCTTTACCACGCCTGAATGGGCCCAAAACGCCACAATTTATCAAATTTTCGTCGAGCGTTTCCGCAACGGCGACCCCAGCAATGACCCAACTGGTGTAGCAACTGACACCACCTACCCAGGGCGAGGTTGGTTCTACCCAACCGAGCGCGGCCATCGCTTCCCAGTTACTCCGTGGAACTCGATCGTGCCCGATCCCGAGCCATTCACCGACCAAAATAACCCATGGTGGTCAACCTATAGCAGCACCATGTATGGCGGCGACTTGAATGGGGTCCAAGATAAACTCGATTATTTGCAAGAGCTGGGCGTAACCACGCTCTATCTCAACCCAATTTTCGATAGCCCATCCAACCACAAATACGATGGTCGCGATTATCGCAACGTGGATGAGGCCTTTGGTGGACAACAAGCCTTTGACGATTTGGTTGCCGATGCCCATAACCGTGGCATGACGGTGGTGCTCGACGGCGTGCCCAATCACGTCAGCAGCGATAGCCCATTCTTTGATCGCTTTGGCCGCCACGCTGAAGTTGGCGCATGCGAAAGCGTCAGCAGCCCATATCGCACATGGTTCTTCTTTGAGCCAGCCGCTGAGCCAGGCACGGGCGTATGTGCTGGCGATACCAACTATCGTGGTTGGTTTGGCGTAGCCACCTTGCCCCAAATCAACACCAACCATCCTGAAGTGATGGCCTATTGGTTTGGTACGGCTGGCGGCAACCCCAACTTACCAAGCAACACCGCTAGTTACTGGGTCGATGGCACCAACAAAGCCGACGGCTGGCGTATCGACGTTGTGCCCGATGTGATTGGGGTCAACCCAACCTTCTTTGAAACCTGGCGCGACGTAATGAAAGCCGCCAATCCCGATGCTGTGCTCTACTCCGAAACCTGGAGCGAAGGCGATGTACGCGATCGGGTGCTTGGCGATGAATTCGATAGCACCATGAACTATCGCTATCGCCGCGCAGTTTTGGGCTTCTTGCGCGATACCCGCTGGGTCGATAACGACGGCGGTCAGGAGATCGATCCGCTCTTACCCAGCCAATTTGTCAACAGCTTTGAAACCATACGCGAGGATTACCCAGAGCCAGCCTACAATGCAGCCATGAACTTGATCGATAGCCACGATACCAATCGGGCCGTCCATGTGCTCAACGAATTGGGCTTTACCGGCACTGGCTACGATCGCCAACCAGTCGATAATTTCGTTGATGCGCGGCATCGTTTATCGTTGGTTGCCGCCTTGCAAATGACCTTGCCAGGTGCGCCAACCATCTACTATGGCGATGAAGTTGGCTTAACTGGCTATGGCTTCGATGTGCCACGCGACGACCCCTACAACCGCCAACCCTACCCATGGACTGACCAAGCAGGCTACAACAGCTTGCCCGAATGGCGCAAAGCCGACACCAATTTGTTGGCAACCTATCAACGGCTTGGCCAATTGCGCCGCGATTATAGCTATCTGCGCACAGGCTCGTTCGATGTGATGACCGCCGACGATGCCAACAAAGTCTTAGCTTATGGACGTAAGGATGAAAACGGCGCGGCAATTGTTGTGTTCAACCGCGATAGCCAAGCCCATAGCATCGAGCTGAACTTAGCTGGCTACGTGCCAACGGGGACAGTGCTAACTCGCACCATGCCATTGACCCAAACTGGTTTGCTGCCAGCAACCGATGTTACAACCTACACATTCAGCGTTGCACCACAAAGTGTTGGCATTTGGCTAACGCCTGATAGCGTTGATATGAGTGCTCCTGCTGCTCCAACCAACTTGCAAGTGACCAATCAATTGTCACAAAGCATCGAACTTGGCTGGAACAACGTTGCAACCGCTGAAAGCTATAACATTTATCGCTCAATCGTGAGCGGCGGTGGCTACGAGTTGGTCGGCAATACAACCAGCACCAGTTTTAGCAATGCTGATCTCACGCCAGGCCAACGCTACTACTACATTGTCAAAGCAGTACGCAATGGCTTGGAAAGCGACGCGAGCAACGAAGTTTCGGGCTTGCCAGCTTATGTAATCAACTGGTCGAATCTGCAATTCCCAGCCACAATCAACCATACGATCAGCATTACCAACCCAACCACCAATATCTATGGGCGGGTATACATCGAAGGCGTTACCAGTGAAGCAGGCGCAACGCCAAGCCTGTTGGCCGAAGTTGGCTATGGCCCCGATGGTTCGCAGCCAAACACTGCTAGCTGGACATGGTTCGAGGCTACTTTCAATGTACAAGATGGCAATAACGATGAGTTTGTGGGCAATCTGCTGCCAAACAGTGTTGGAACCTTCGATGTAGCCTATCGTTATAGCACCGACGGTGGCACAAGCTGGATCTATGCCGATCTTGATGGTTCGGATAATGGCTATTCACCAGCGCAGGCAGCTAGTTTAGTTGTTGCGGCAAGCAGCGACACAACAGCGCCGACCGCGCCGATTAATCTTCGCGAAGTGCGACGTTCAGCCTCGCAAATTGTGATTGGCTGGGATGTTTCAAGCGCTAACGATACCTATCGCTACGATGTGTATCGCGATGGCAACGCGATTGCCTCGGTATTGCACCCAACTACAATCTTCACTGATACCGAGGTAACCGCAGGCATTACCTATACCTATCAATTGAAGGCGCTCGACGGTTCGTTCAATCAATCGGAATTCTCGAATAGCGTCTCGATTCGCGCCGAGCAACGGGTAATTGACGTGACCTTCCGCGTCAAAGTGCCAGTTGAAACCCCAACCAACGAAAGCGTCTATGTCGCTGGCAACGATGGCACAGTTTTCAATGGCGCTTGGACGGCCAATGGTCAAATTATGCAACGCGTGCTGACCGATACATGGGAATTCAATAAACAAATTCTCGAAGGCACAGCCTTGGAGTATAAATACACTCGTGGCGCGTGGGAGCGCGTCGAATCGTGGGGCACAATCGAGGCCTTCACCAATCGCCGCGTAACCATTGAATATGGCAACAACGGCCATTTCATCGTTGATGATACTGACACCAATTGGGGCACTGGCGACGATAACCGCAAGGCCGTCCAAGCATGGCGCGACCCCTTGGTCAGCAGTAGTTCAATTGCCAACAACGCAGTTGAAGTTGCGCCAACAGTCCAACCAGCAATTACATGGTCGCAAGTTGTTACGGCAACAACCCCAATCAGCCAAGTATTGGTCTTGACCAATGCTCAAAATCAGCCCGTAGTCGGCACAGTGGTCGCTACCAGCCCAACAACCTTCAGCTTCATCCCCGCAGCACCACTGCCAAATGGAACCTACACGCTAACCGCATTCAATGTACGGCGGGTGATTGGTGATCCATCGCCAATGCAACAACGCTACGTTGTGCGCTTCACTGTTGGCAGGGATATTCTCAAGATCTTTCTACCAATCGTTGGACGTTCAAACTAATTTCATGCTTGCCCGCTAATTGAATACCGATAATGGTGTCGGGGTATTGTTGATGGCCTAGCCATCGCGATACCCCGTTTTGCACCGCCCCGAATGAGGCTCTGTTGGTCGTTGTGAGGATGGTCTAGGCCACCATCGTTGCGAGCACCAACAGAGAACATAGGTAGCCGAGCGTTCGACGCTAGGTTTGGTGTGCCTAAAATTTGGCGCACGGCTCCTATCTGAAACGTTGGTGTTTCACGACAAATACTCTAACAACGCTGTAAACGGAGTCATTAATGCTAAACAAACGATTTGGCGGATTGCTCGCGTTGGTTCTGTTGGCCTTGGCCTTGTTGCCAAACCCGAAGTCGGTTGCCGCTGGCGATAATAATGTGCATTGGGATGAGCTGTATCATGCTGCTCCTAGCGCCAACCCCCGCACTGAGCTTGTGCCAGGCGAAAGTTTCAGCTTTCAACAAGCCGAAGCCAATGGCACGATCGTTTCAACCACCAATGTCCAAATTTCAATCTTAGCGCTGGCTGGCGATCTGACCAGTGCCCAAATTCGCTACTGGAACGGAACTGAGCAGATCGTAGCGATGAGCAAAGTCAAAACGCTAACTGCTAGTTTCCGCAACACCGCTAGCACCAGTTACGATCTGTGGCGTGGCACAATTCCAGCTCATGCCGCTGGTACAACTGTGTATTATCGGGTTCGGGTGTACGATGGCAGCGTTTTAGCCCTACTCAAAGCCCAAAATGGCAATTACGTCAATCCTCGCGGCCAGCATGTACGGGGCGCAAACTATGATCCCGATGATTATAGTTTTACAGTGCAAAGCGGCGGTACGCCCACGGCTACTCCAACAATTGCCCCAACCGCCACTCGCACTGCCACTCCTAGCGCTACAGCCACGCGCACGCCGGTTGGCACCATCAGCGCAACACCCACGCCATCGCGTACCCCAACTGCTACTGCCACCAACACCCCAACTCCCACAGTTTCAGCCACGCCATCGGGGGCTTGCAGCGGCGCAGCAGTCGGCAACAACACGATCATCAGCAGCGCGGTGTACCACGATAGCACCAACAGCGTGTATCGCGACCCGCTTGGTTCGCTGCAAGCCGGGCAATCGGCTAGTATTCGTTTACGTACCTGTAGCAACGATGTTAGCGCTGTGAGTTTATCGGTTTGGTTAACTGGCGCACCATTCAGCCAACCATCATTCAGCTATCCATTAACTGTGGTGAGTAATGATGGAACCTATGCTATGTGGCAAGCCAGCGTGCCAGCCCCCAGCAGCTCAACCGATCAGTGGTATCAATTTAAGCTGAGCGACGGCTCGACAATTGGCTATTATGTGGTTGCCAACACCAGCAACACTGGCCCAGGCGTGTGGAGTGCCACCGCGCTTGATCGTTCGTGGAAGTTAGGAACGGTTCCAGCACCACCGCAAGATTATGCGGTGCCAACATGGCTGCAAGATGCCGTGATCTATCAAATTTTCCCTGATCGCTTCCGTGATGGCGATAGCGGCAACAATTTCAACAATGTGCGGGTCTATGGCCCAAACACCTGCAACGGCTATAGCGGCGCAGGCGCACCCAACTGTTTGGCCTCAATCCACAGCAATTGGAATGAAACGCCAACCACCCCCGGCTATGGCATCGATTTTTATGGTGGTGATTTACAAGGCATTGTCGATAAAATCAATGCTGGTTATTTCAACGATCTTGGCGTGAATGTCCTCTATCTCAACCCGATTTTCGATGCAGCCTCAAACCATGGCTACGATACCAACGATTATTATGGCATCAACCCACGCTTTGGCAATTTGGCAAAATTCGACGAGATGATCGCCGCCGCCGATGCCAAAGGCCTCAAAGTGATTCTTGATGGTGTATTCAACCACGCTGGCATGGATAGCATCTATCTCCAAGGCTACCCAGGCTATAAAACCGACCGCTGGACAGGCATCAATGGTGCTTGCGAATCGGCTTCATCGCCCTACCGCAGTTGGTTCACCCAAGGCTCAGCTGGCACCAGCGGCTCGTATCCATGTGTTGGCGGTTGGGGCTGGAAGGGTTGGTATGGCTATGAAACCATCCCTGAATTTATCGAAAACGACCCAGTGAAGCAATTTTTCTATCGCGATGGCAGCGCTCAAAGCCCCAATGGCAAATCAGTAACCCGCTTCTGGCTCGAACGGGGTATCGCTGGCTGGCGCTTCGACGTAGCCCAAGATATCACCCATGCTTGGTGGAGCGATATGCGGCCCTATGTCAAAACTGGTTATGGCGATAGCGAAAGTTTATTGCTGGGCGAAGTCACGGGCGGTTGTGATTGGGGCTTATATCGCGCCTACCTCAACCAAAACGAGCTTGATTCGGTGATGAACTATTGTTTCCGTGATTGGGCGGTGAGCTTCGCCAATGGCAATGCACCTAGCTCATTCGACAGTAGCTACAATGCCTTCCGTGCGCAAATGCCTGCTACCCCATGGTTTGGCATGATGAACTTGGTCAGTTCGCACGACTCAACTCGCGCTTTACGCTTGCTCAACGACGACAAAGCCCGCATGAAATTGATGGTGCTGTTGCAAATGACCCTGCCAGGTGCACCATCGGTGTATTATGGCGACGAAGTTGGGGTAACTGGTGGCGGCGATCCCGATAACCGCCGCACCTATCCTTGGGCTGATAAAGGTGGTAGTCCCGATACGGCAATGTACGCCCATTTCAAGAAATTGATCGGGCTACGTCGTACCTACCCAGCGCTCAGCAGCGGCGATGTGGCAACCCTGCTGGTCAACGATGCCAGCAAACTGTATGGCTATCGTCGCTGGAAAGGCACGCAAGAGGCAGTTGTAGTGCTTAACAATGGCACAGCCACCCAAACCGCAACCATCAATGTCAGCCATTTGGTCAATGGCACAGTCTTGACCGATGTCTTGAATGGTGGCAGCTATACCGTCAGCAACGGCCAATTAACCTTGCCAGTTTCAGCCCAATCGGGCGTAGTGCTGGTGAAATAATTAAACATAATGGGCGATAGTGGTTGCTATCGCCCATTATTCAAAACTCCAGCTCACTGGTTTCGAGCCAACCAAAGCGTTGCCAGCTAATATAGCCACGATCATCAAACTCAATCCCCTCGGCTTCTAAGCGTTGGCGTTGTTCGATTGCCGTATGCACTGGACAATTGGTCGAAATCCGACCCTCGCGATTGACCACCCGCCACCAAGCAACATCAGGATATTGCTCATCTAAGGAATGCAAGGCTTTGCCAACCGCCCGCGCATAGCCAGGGTAGCCCGCTGCCAAAGCCAACCGCCCATAATTCACAATCCGGCCTGCTGGCACTTGCTTGAGCGTTTGATAAATCGCCGTCAAAAATTCGTTGCTCATTAATCTGTGCTCACTGATAGATCTGCTACCAGCACTTTAGCACAAAATAGCACGAACGAAGAAGTCAAGGTTAAGATTAATCCACGAAGAACACGAAGAACACGAAGGGGTCAGGATTCAGGGACAAGGGATCAGCTTTGCATCACCTCGCCCAATCAAGAATCCTGACCCCTGATCGCTGGCCTCTGAATCCTAAAATACTCTCTGCGCCTCTGCGTTAAGGTTTGGATCTAACGTCCGCTGTTTTCGCGGCGGGCGCGTGAGGCGGCATCAATCGTAACGGCCAACAAAAGCACTGAGCCAGTGACGATAAATTTGATCGATGACTTGAGCGCCAGCAAATCCATGCCATTGGCAATTGCCCCAATCACCAGTGCGCCCAGCAAAGCCGACCAAATTCGGCCACGCCCACCAAACAAGCTGGTGCCACCGATCACCGCTGCGGCGATTGCATTCAAAAGCACGTCGCCATCGCCTGATGATTGATTGGCCGCGTTCAAACGTGAGGCCGCCAAAATCCCGCCACAGGCTGCGAGCGCCGAAGCCAGCATAAAAATCGTAATCCGAATCCGATTAACGTTGATCCCTGCGCGGCGAGCAGCTTCGGTATTGCCACCAACCGCATAGACATAGCGGCCAAAACGGGTGCGCTGGGTAATAAAATCAAAGATAATCAAGAAGGTCAAGAAGATAATGACTGCGCTAGGCACACCTTGGATTGGGTTGCCTGCAGCGTTGGCATTGCGGTTGACACTCATCATGGCAACACCTGCCAAGACACTCGCACCAACCACTCCAACCCGCCAGAACACGCCGTTCAACGAACCAGTTGGCAATTCAGCAGCGCGGCGGCTGCGATATTCGTTGAACACAATCAAGGCATAAACGACAACGCTGACAACCCCCAAAACCCAGCCAAGCCAAATTGGCAATTTATAGTTGGCAATATCATTAATAAATTTATTGGTGATGTTGATGGTGCCTGTGTCGCCAAGCACCCGTAGCCGCGAGCCTTGCCAAGCTAGCAAACCTGCAAGCGTAACCACGAACGAGGGCACGCGGAAGGATGAAATCCACCAGCCTTGCAACAAGCCGACTAAGGCTCCAACCACAATTGCCCCAATAATCGCCACGCCAGCAGGCAAATTATGGCGCGAAACCAACACCGCCATCACTGCCGCCGCCAAGCCACTAACCTGGCCTGCCGAAAGATCAACCTCGCCTAGCAGCAAAATTAGCACAACCCCAGTTGAAATTGTGCCCATCGCGGCGATTTGCACCATCAAGTTGGTCAGGTTGAGTGGCGTAAGAAAGTTTTTATTGATACTTTGAAACACCAGCGCAATAATAATCAAGCCAATAATCACTGGTAGCGAGCCTAAGTTGCCTTGGCGAAAGCGTTCGGCTAATGCTTCGCGCCAATTGTTGGGCGCAGCAGCAAGATTCGTCGGTTGCGTTTTCATCATTCGGCCTCTCCATAGGCATTGCTGGGCAGCATTGCCCCAGTAATCGCGCCAATCACTTGTTCGTTGGTGCTACGGGCGGTGTGGAAGGTAGCGACCCGCCGCCCCAGCCGCATCACAATAATTCGATCGGATACTTCAAACACATCGGCAACATTATGGCTAATCACCACCACAGCCAAACCACGATCGCGCAACCGCATAATCAAATCTTTGACTTGGCGGGTTTGCTCAACGCCCAGCGCCGCCGTTGGCTCATCGAGCAGCACAACTTTGGAGTTCCACATAACCGAACGGGCAACCGCCACCGATTGGCGCTGACCGCCCGAAAGATTGGCAATTTGCACCCGCACACTCGGAATTTTGACGCTCAGATCGCGCAGCACTTCAGTTGCTCGACGTTCCATCTCGGTTTCATTCAGCAGATCAAGCGCTTTGACCCCGCTACGGCGCACGTTTTCGCGGCCAAGATAGAGATTGGAAACCACATCGAGATTATCGCACAAGGCCAAATCTTGGTAGACGGTTTCAACGCCGAGGTCGGTGGCATCGCGTGGGCTATTGACTGAAACGACCTTGCCTTCAAAGACATAATCGCCCTCATCAGGTTTGTAGGCTCCGGCGATGGTCTTAATCAGCGTCGATTTGCCTGCGCCGTTATCGCCAACCAACGCCACCACTTCATTCGAGTAAACCTCGAAATCGACGTTGGAGAGGGCTTGAACCGCACCAAAGCGTTTGCTAATTTGGCGCAATTGCAAGACAGGCATCGCTGCTTCTGTTGCTGTCATGACATATTCCTTTTGCTGTGGGTCAGAGGAGGAGCCGCTGGGCTGGCTGTGTGAGCCGTGCCAACCCAGCGGCGTAGAGGTTAGTTATTGAATACCGGCATCAGCACAGGCTTTGGCGAAGTCGCCAGCACAGATCTGATCAACTTTGTGGAATTGGTCTTTGACAATCGTATCTTTGACGTTTTCTTTGGTCACAGCAATTGGGGTCAGTAAGATTGAAGGAACATCAATTTTGCCATTGTTAACCTTGCTGGTAGCTTTATCGGTGGTTTTGCCTTCGAGCAAGGCAAAAGCCAATTCAGCAGCAGCTTCGGCTTCAGGCTTGATTGCTTTGTACACCGTCATGTATTGATCGCCAGCCAAAATCCGTTGAATCGCAGCCAATTCAGCATCTTGGCCCGTGACTGGGGGCAATGGTGAGAGACCGCCAGCTTTCATAGCGGCAATCGCCCCGCCACCAGTACCGTCGTTGGCAGCATACACGCCATCAACTTTGTTGCCCATGCTGGTCAAGGCTTGTTGCATTTGGTCTTGGGCTTTGTCGGGGCTCCAGTCGGGAGTGTCATATTCGTTGGCGATGGTCAATTTGCCAGCACTAACCAATGGATCAAACACGCTGTGAGCGCCAGCTTTGAACAATTTAGCATTGTTGTCGGTTGGTGAGCCGTTGATCATGACGATGGTTGGGTTGGCAATCCCTTGTTTGTCTAATTGTGCGACCAAGCTTTCAGCTTGCAACTTGCCAACTGATTCGTTGTCGAATGAAATGTAGTAGCTTACGCCATCTGAGTTGAGGATCAAGCGGTCGTAGGCGATGACTGGCACATTTTGGGCTTTGGCTTTGTCGGCAATTGAAGCAGCAGCAGCTGAATCAACTGGGTCAAGTACCAACACTTTTGCGCCGTTGGTCAATGCTGCTTCAGCTTGTTGCAATTGCAAGCTAGCATCTTGGTTGGCGTTGTTGTAAATCACCTGACAATCTGGGCAAAGCTCTTTCATTTTGGCTTCGAAGTAGGGGCGGTCGGCAGTTTCATAGCGGGCAGTTTTGGCATCGGGCAAGAACAAAGCGACTACTTTGCCGCCACTGCTGGTTGTGCCACCAGTGCCCGTGGTTGGAGCAGTTGTAGCGCTTTCGCTACCACAGGCTGCAATCACGCCGGAGATGAGGATCAACAAGAGGGAAGTGAATGCGCTACGCCGCACGTTCATAGAGTGGACTCCTTCGTCTGTTAAGACCTACAATCGTCATTGATACCGAATTGTGCGAACAAAAAGCCAACCAAATCGAACGAACCTGCTCCTGGTGAGAAGCGCACCAATGCCCTAAACCATCATCAAAGCTACGCTGAGCGAACCATTGCTTTTTTCTGTAGGTGTAGATTTGCCATGATGGGTAGTTGGTTGGTGGTGGGTTGCCTAAGTTGCGTAAATTCGCCGCTTATGGCACGATAGTATGTGCTGACTGATGTAACGCTAGTGTACGCCAAAGCTGTTGGTCAACCCAACCCCCAATCCCCCAATCTTCCTAGGGTCTTTCCCCTAGTTGAATGGGGGGATTTCCCCCTAAAGCGAGGATTTGCATGCAACTCAATGGCGAGCGTCAGATTCGAATTGTGGTAGCCGATGATCATGCGGTAGTGCGAGCTGGCATTTCAACCGCGCTAAGCGATTTGCCCAATGTTGAAATTGTGGCCGAGGTTGGCGATGGGCCTGGGGTTTTAGCAGCGCTCGATTTGCAACCAGATGCCTTGGTGATTGATGTGAGCATGCCGCAATTCGAGCCGTTGCAAACCATTCGCCAAATTCGCATGCATTATCCCCAGCTCAAAATCTTGGTGGTCAGCGCCTACGATGATGATGTGTATGTGCAAGGGTTGTTGCAAGCAGGAGTCGATGGCTATCAACTCAAAGATCAACCTTTGGCTGATATTCGGTTAGCCTTGCAACGCGTGCTGGCTGGCGAACGCTGGGTTTGCACACCCTTGCTTTCTAAATTGATGCGCGGCGTGCCCGTGGTTGAAACTGGCCTGACCCCGCGCCAACGCGAATTGCTGTGGTGTTTGCAGCAGGGCGATGATAACCATGCAATCGCTCGCCGCATCGGCCTGAGCGTTAAAACTGTCGAAAATCATCTTACACGGCTGTATCGCCAAATTGGGGTGCAAAGTCGGCTTGAGGCGGTGCATTATGCGGCCCAACACCCGCAATTGCCGATGATGCCAACCAGCAGCCAAGCGCTCGCCCCCAGTCAAGCGCTAAGCGTGTTGATTGTTGATGATAATTTGCGCTATCGGCAACACGTTAGCCGCATGATTAGCAAAATGCAGCCCAATTGTGCTGTAGTTGAGGCCGCTCATCAAACCGAGGCCATGGCAGCAATCAGCCAACGCTCGCCAGATTTGGCCTTGGTCGATGTGGTTTTAGGCGATGAAGATGGAATTAGTTGCGCGGCCCAAATCAAGCAACAATCACCCAATACCCGGGTGCTACTCGTCAGTGCCTACCCCGACCGCGAGTTTCACCGACGCGGTTTGGCAGTCGGGGCAGTCGCCTTGCTCGATAAAAAAGACCTCGATGCGGCAGCCCTGCGCTTGTTGTTGGAAGATGTGTGAGTGAGGTGTCAGTTGTCAGGGGCTAGGGGTCAGGATTGTGATCCACGAAGGACACGAAGAACACAAAGAAGGTTTTTAGCCACAGATGAGCACAGATTATTTTGATTATTCTGCTGCTTTCTGTTTCACCAAAGCATTTCCTGACCCCTGAACCCCAACCCCTGACCCCTAATATTACCCAATCCGTTCGATGCCGCCCATGTACGGTCGCAGCACTTCGGGGACGGTCACGCTGTCATCAGCATTTTGATAATTTTCCAGAATCGCGATAATCACCCGTGGCAAAGCCAAGCCCGATCCATTCAGCGTGTGCACAAACTCTGGTTTTGCCCCAGCTTCGGGGCGATAGCGAATATTGGCGCGGCGAGCTTGATAATCGCCAAACAAGCCACACGACGAAACTTCGAGCCATTCGTTCATGCCAGGTGCCCACATTTCCAAATCGTACTTGACCGTGGCAATGCCCAAATCGGCGGTACATAATTGCAACAAGCGATAAGGAATCTTTAAGCCTTTGCAAACATCTTCAGCATTGCTAATCAGCGAGAACAATTCGTCGTAGCTGGTAGTTGGCTCAACCATTTTCACCATCTCAACTTTATCGAACTGGTAGAGGCGCTTGATGCCACGGACATCGCGTCCAGCGCTCATTTGCTCGTTGCGGAAACATGGGGTATGCGCCACATAGCGTAATGGCAATTGGGCTTTATCCAAAATTTCTTCGCGATGTAAGTTGGTAACTGGCACTTCAGCGGTTGGAATCAACCATAAATCGGTATCTTCAATATGAAAAATCGTGTCGGCAAATTTGGGCAAGTTGCCAGTGCCAACCATGGCATCGGCCTTAACCAAGTAGGGCACGGCCAACTCGGTATAGCCATGCTGATCAACATGCATATCGATCATCCAGCTAATCAAGGCCCGTTGCAAGCGCACGCCCAAACCCTTCATCACGAAAAAGCGTGTGCCGCTCATGCGCACGCCCCGCTCAAAATCGAGAATGCCAAGGGCTTCGCCTAGCTCCCAGTGTGGCTTAACCTCAAAATCGGTTTCTTTGATTGTGCCTTCAACTCGCACCACAACATTATCGTGCTCGTCTTTGCCAACTGGCACTTCAGGCAACGGCAAGTTGGGCAAATCGAGCAGAAGATTGTGCAATTCCAAATCGATTGCATTCGCTTGAGTATCAAGTTCGGTAATTTGATCGCCAACCAGTTTCATGGCGGCAATTTTTGCGTCGCGTTCAGCCTTATCTTTGGTGCGGGCCACATCTTTCGAGCCAGCATTGCGCTCGGCCTTGAGCCGTTCGACTTCGGTAATCGCCTCGCGCCGTTTAAGATCCAAACCAATCACCTGATCGACTAAGCCAGGATCACGGCCAACTTTAGCAAAACCTTCGCGTACCATGTCGGGTTGTTCACGGAATAAACGAATATCTAGCATTGAAATACTCCTTCAAATTATGCGTCGGCTGACGCAGCAAGCTGATCTAATTCCTCGATTGCAACGACAATTCCTGGCCGAATCACCCCGAATGCCACATAAAAACGGTAGGCTTGGTTGGGCTTGGGCAAAGTTTTGCTGTGTTGGTCGTTCAGCAAAAACATATATAAGCTATCGCGGTGCAAGGTGGCCGAAACTGCCTCGGAACGATGCATTTTGACCTCGTTTAAACTGCCTTCGAGCGTTTCGACTTTGGCTTTATTGAGCCGCTGACGAGCAAGTGCCCCATTGATCGCACTAACTAAGGGAAATAACGCGATGGCAAGCGGAACCCAAAACTGCCACGAATCGGTGCGTTGGGTTAGCGCAAACACCAAGAAGAATCCCCCAAAGGCCAAACGAATCCAAATATCAAAAATTGAGATTTTCAAAATGCGTTTAATTTGATCAGGATGCAACTCGCCACGTCGATTGCTTGGCAACTCGGCTTTGATGCCCCAAACCAGATCAACCGCTTGGATTTGCACTACTTGGGCATTATGTTCGCGAATTTTGGCTAATTCCTCGCCAGTTGGGCGCTTGGATTGACGCTTGCTCATGCTGTTTCAACCGCCACGATAATACCCATGCGTGAAACACCCTTGGCTACATAGATTGTGTACGGTTGTCCAACCTGGAGCGGTTGGTGACCCAATTTGGCTAAGAGCGCATACGAACGTTTATTGATCACTAGCTCAGATTCAAACATAGCAAACGGCACTGGCCGAATTTTTTCGAGTTCGCCGGTAATCGCTTGCACCACGCCAGCCTTGAGCGCGGCTTGGCTTTGGCGACGAACCCAAGCATTGATAATTAACACACCGCCCAATCCCGCAACAACCCAGCCCAAGGTATCGAAACGCAATGTTCCATAGCTAATCAGCGCCAAACCGATGAGCAGCATCGGCAAAAATGGCACTCGAAAAGCCCGCATCGCTTGGAGTTGACGTTGTTGGTCAGGTGCTAAACGACCCTCGTGATTATGGATTAAATCGGCGTGATCGCCTCGAATAATCATGTAATTTCCTCTGGTTCTGGCTCATTCAGCGCTTCCGCCACCAAACTACGGTATGGTTGGGGAATTTCGCCCAATGACTCATAGATAATTGTTTCAACTTCGTACAAGCGGCGTTGACCACGCCGTAATACTGCAAAATCAATGGTTTGTTGGCTGCCATTATGCTGAATTGCTTGACGAATCCAGCTTTGCAGCACGCCCTCGCAATGCGGACAAATCGATTTAAGCTCGCCACTATCGCTACTAGCTTGGGCTACCGAGGCTAAAAACGCTGGCATTTTGCTAATATCTGGCAGCGCATGACTAAAATGACATTGTTTACAGCGAACCACAATCGATTCTTGGTCGGGTTGGGCAAAATGGGTGGACACTGGGCGTTCCTTGGCTGGGTTCAACAATTGGTATGATGGCTGTTGCATGCCACCGCCCCAGGCCAAGCGACTAAAAATCCACAGAATAACCACCAAACCAACAATACTGCCGAACGTTACTAAGCCGATTTCCCATGACATAACAAACCTCAACGCTTGGGTTGGGCGAAAATTTCGACATTAAAAACGCCCCTCGTCCCTAGAGAAGGACGAAGAGCGCAAAAGCTCTCGTGGTGCCACCTTCGTTCGTCGTTGCATGCAACAACCTCGAAAAGCTTGCTAACGGAAGCAACCCGAACGCGGGGCGTTACGACTCAGAAATTGGATAGATTGGCAATGTTCACCGCAATCCCAGCAGCTGCGGCTCTCTGAAGAACAAATAAGGCTCAATCCACGGATTTCGTCAACGTCAATGGCGCTATTATACCACGAAGGCTTGATAGTCCGTGAGACTTGGCGGCGATTCTCACTCAGTCCAAAGCCTGATTTTGCTTTATAAAGAGTAACAGGGCCAGCGATTGCCAGCCCTGCCTCAGTTTAATAGCTATTATTGAAACCGCCTACACATCCAAATTTTTCACGTCGGCGGCGTGGGTTTGGATAAAACGCTTGCGCGGCAACACGATTTCACCCATCAACATCGAGAAGGTTTCATCGGCTTCCATCGCATCTTCAACTGTCACTTGTAAAATCATGCGATTGCCAGGGTTGAGCGTGGTGTCCCACAATTGGTCGGGATTCATTTCGCCTAGCCCTTTGAAGCGCTGAACGGTGACTTTGGTGCCTGCTGGCAATGAGCGAATGTACTCATCGCGGGTGGCTTCATCGTAAACATATTTGTAGGCCTTGCCATGTTGCACCCGGAACAACGGCGGCTGAGCCACATACAAGTGCCCATTGGTAATCAAATCGCGCATATGGCGGAAGAAGAAGGTCAGCAACAAAGTGCGGATGTGACTTCCATCCACATCAGCATCGGTATTGTGAGCGTATAAACCGCCAGTGCCACACAGGAAGTTTTCGTCTTCTTCGACTGAGAAGTCGTAGACGAACTCGCCAGTTGGAGCCAATTCTTCAACTGCCAAGACTTCTAAGCCAACCATATCGTCGCTCAATGGCGTGAAGGCTTGAGCTTTGGTCGCTGGTTTGGCCAAATGTGCCTCGACTTTGGCGGCCAAATGGTGGCGCTGCCAAACCCCACGCAATTGCTCTAGCTGTTGCTTGCCGCTAATTGCAATATTGTAGTAGTCGTGCACGGTTTGAATTGGTGCATCGGCTGGTAAGTTGGGCTTGATGTTGCTAACACCAGCAAAAATACCAAGCTGTCCAAGCAAATAGAGCAAGCCATCTTTGAGTTCGGTCGAATTGGTGGTCATGCTGATTGTGCTACCGCTGAGTGTGCCATCGCCAAGGAAATAGCCTTCGAGATAGCTGCGCTGCAAATCGTTGCTCAAGCTGAACAGCATATTTGGCACACGTTTTTGATGGGCAACTGAACCCAAGCCTAAGGCTCGAATCAGCCGCGCCGCCAAAACGCTATGGAAATAGCATTTGATCCCGCCATTATCGGGCGATTGGTAGAAGCGTGGTGTTTCGCCAAAGAGCTGCTCGATCGTGGTTTTTAGCTCATCGAAAAAGGCTGCATCTTTTTGTCCCAACGACAAACTGACTTGATGTTTGCTCAAGGAGCCTTCAGCGGTGAACCAGCCCAAGAACCACAGCAATTCTGGGGTGATGCTCAACATGCGCGGGAATGCGCGGTCGTCGTGGGCTTGCGGCACAAGCTCAACGTCACGATCAAGCAAATCTAGCTCATCGTTGCTGAAACTATCAAAGGCTTTGTAGTTGCTCACTTCGCGCCAGCGGGCGTTAGCGCTACTATCATCTTGCAGCAACAAACGCTCAATCTTTGATGGCACAAGTTCGTAGCTGATCGGTTCTTCCCAGCCAATCGTTGCCAAATAGTCATCAAATTGCGATTGAATAGGCCGCAGCATGCCACGTTCCCATTGACTAATCGTAATCGCTTGCTTGACTCCAAGCCGTTGGGCAACCGCTTTTTGGCTGAGGCCATTGGCTTGGCGATATTCGACCAAGCGTTCCCAAGCAGCAGTATGCAGGTTAATCCGTGCTTCGTTCCATTGTTCAGGCTGCGAAACGTTGTTGAGCACCCGTTGGGCTGCGATGGTGCGAACACTTTCGCCGCGCAAATACAGGTTATCAATCAAGCCTGCTTCAGCAAACAGCTTCACAAGGTCGATTTCGCGGGGTTGGCTGGCAGGCCGTGGAATTCGACGGCTGGCAACCAACTGATCGCCAAGTCGAATTTGATCGCCCTTTTTCAACACAGGCTGCCCATTTTCGAGCACAAAGACGCTATGCGAGGCGGTTACTTTGACCGAGCGGCCATAGCGTGTGGTCAGTTTGTACATTGGCTCATGGTTGGCGTGACGCATCACGGCTTTGAGTGGGCGAAAACGCGCAACATGACGCTTTTGATCAAAGCTGATCACTTCGTATTCGCTAGCGCTCCGTTGACCTGCAATACATTGATCGATAAATTCGCCGATCCGCACAAATTCAGTATGGCCTTGACCATTACGAATCAAAGTTGGCTCATCACCTGCGACACTCATAATCAAAATGCGATGGTAGCGCAAACGCGAAATATCAAATGTTTCGCCAATACCTGTGCCAAGTGCAGTAATTAATGCTCGAACTTCATTATTCGCCAGCATCTTATCCAAACGTGATTTTTCTACGTTCAGAATTTTACCGCGCAGCGGCAAAATCGCTTGAAAACGGCGATCACGGCCTTGTTTTGCGCTGTTATGAACAAAAATGCCCGATGCTAAAGCAAAGTTATGGGTATAGGGTACTTCAATATCATATACATCAATCAATTGATCGACGGCTTCGATTTTAATAATTTTATGGTTAGTTGGAGCGCCAATTTCTAATGCAGCTAATGCAACATCAGTTTCAACTTCAACCCATATATTTGTTTGCGGATCAAGCACAATATTATATTCACTGGCTTGTTTCCGATACAACGGCATGAGTGAATCGGTTGGGGCTAGTTGACTCGCTGGCTTGTAGCTACCATCACGAAGCATAAAACGATGATCAGGTGTACAGGTAATTACATCGCCATTATCAAGATGGACATTGATGACTTGAGCGTTGCGCTTGGTAATGCGTGGATTGATAATGCGTTCTAATCCAATCTTGCCATCTTTGCGAATGGTGTAACAGAAGTGCTCAATCCCCTGGGCTTGCTCTGCCACAATATCTTTGAATGATAAATTACGTCCGTCAGCAAGCGCAACGAGCGTATCTCCAGAGAAGCATCCACCAGCGCTATCGCCTTCGACGATGAAGATTTCGCAGTGAGCAGGCTCTTTATCTGAGCAGTCGGCCAGTTTGCCAGGTAGTGCAAAGCCTTCGAGTGCACCTTTGCGTTGCACCAAATCGCGGGCTTTACGGGCGGCATCGCGGGCGCGTGAGGCCAACAGCGATTTCTCGATGATTCGGCGGGCTTCGTTGGGATTTTCATCCAAGAATGCCGAAAGCGCCTCGTTGAGCACGGTTTCGACGGCAGTTTTAGCTTCAGGCGTTGCCAATTTGGATTTGGTTTGACTTTCAAATTGCGGGCGAAATAGCTTAATGCTGATAATCGCGGTCAAGCCTTCGCGCACATCTTCACCTGAAAGTGCATCGCCTTCTTTGAGCAAACCTTTATTGCGACCATAGGCATTGATCGTGCGGGTCAAGGCTGCTCGGAAGCCAGTGACGTGCGTACCGCCATCGGGGTTGGCAATATTGTTGGTGAAGGCTAAAAGATTTTCGTTGAAATCGCCAGTGTATTGCATTGCAATTTCAACATTGACGTTTTCATAAGGTTTTTCGACGTAGAACGGCTGAGCTAGCACTGGGCCTTTTTCGCGCGTCAGATGGCGCACAAACGAGACAATCCCACCATCGAAATAATAGGTTACTTCGCGATCATGGTTATAATCGACCAGTTTGAAACGCAGGCTCTTGTTGAGGTAGGCCATATCGCGCAAACGATTAGCCAAGGTGCGATAGTTGAAATCAACCGTGGTAAATAATTGGGCATCAGGCTTGAAGATAATCGTTGTGCCCGTGCCCTCGGCATCGCCAACTGCTTTGACTGGAGCCTGAGGCATGCCAAGGCGAAAATCTTGCGCCCACAGCTTACCATCGCGTTTAACTTCAGCCCGCAAAAATTCGGAAACTGCGTTAACTGCCGAAACCCCGACCCCGTGCAAACCACCAGAAACCTTGTAGCCCTGTGAGCCTTTGAACTTACCACCAGCGTGCAGCTCGGTCAGCACAATTTCCAAGGCCGAACGCCCCTCGACTGGGTGAATATCGGTGGGAATCCCGCGCCCATTATCGACGACAGCGATTGACCCATCAGTCCGCATCTCGACGATGATCGTATCGCAGAAGCCAGCCAAGGCCTCGTCAACCGAGTTATCGACAACTTCATAGACCAAGTGATGTAATGCTGACGTGTCTTGGCCACCGAGATACATCCCCATGTTTTCGCGTACTGCTTCCAAGCCGCGCAACATTTGAATCTGGGCGGCATCGTATGTACTCTGATTGGAATTTGTCGCCATCGAATCGAACCTCACTTTTGTGTTAGGGCAACAGGAAAACGGTGGGCAAGTGAGCCAACACGTTCGCTATAAAAGGCTAATTTTGCTGCTTGTAAACTACAGCTAAGCAACCCAAACAGAGTGCTAGCGGCAATAATGCTGATCAGATCGCTGGCTAATGGCCGCAGTAAAAAGGCCGTGCCATGGATCAAAACGCCACTCGCGAGGATCAGCGGAAAGGCTTCGCGGGGCTGTTGACGAACGAGATTATAGCTTTGGTAGAGCGCCACTAGGGCTGATTGTTGGCCAATAATAATTGCTGCTGGGGCAAGGCTGGCATAAAGCCACAGCGCAATCAGCATCACGCCAAACGCTGCCAACACCAGTTGCGCCCCAAACGCGCTGGCCGAAAGCAAAAAGCTAGCAGCCACAAACGCCGGAATGCCAAAGAGTAAACCAAGCCCAACAATAATCAAGCACATCTTGGTCAAGGCCCAAAGTTGTTTGGGCAACGCCGATAATGCTGGCTTAGTTGTACCGAGCTGCTGGCCGAGCCAAAACAAGACCAATGCGCTTAGGCCTAAGCCAGCGACATTCAACCCAAGCACCAGCAATAACGTCAACCAACCGTTGAACAACCATGGTGCACCAGGGTAGATCGAGGGCGTGCCATCGCCACTGAACAAACTGGGCACGAGATAGGTACCAACGGCGCTTGAACGCAAATCGATGGTTTGTAACAACTCATTGGCCTGCGACCAAAGCTGTTGGCCTTGGGCTTGGCTAAAACGGCTGATGACGCTGCCAATGCTCGCAAGCCAGCGATTGGGCGCTAAAGCTGGCAGCAACGTGAGCCATAGATCCAGCAAAATTGGCATTAAAATAACCCAAGGTGCTCGACGAACGACGCGAAATCCTTGGCTTAGACGTTCCGGAAGATTGCGCCGTTGTGGCTCTTGGGCTTGTGGTTGTAAACGTCTATTCATGGCTCTATTATACCACAAAAGCCCTATTATAACATAATATTTTAGCACAAATTTTCGATATTTAGAACATCGAACACCTAGTATAGAACATATGATGTAGATTTAGTTTTTGATCCACGAAGGACACGAAGAGGACGAAGAGCAGCAACCGCGAAGAGCGCGAAGGGGTCAGGATTCAGCGATGAGGGTTCAGCTTTGAATTATCGAAATCCCATCATCAATCTTGGATTCTGATCGCTATCCCCCTAGCTTGCCTATGCCTCTGGGTTAAATATAGTCTCTGATCCCTGATCCCTAGCCCCCGGTTCTAGTCCACTCATCTATGCTCTATGTTCTATGCTCTATGCTCTATCCCACATTACGGTTAGCGCAATTCCACCCCAACCAGTGGCAAGAAGAGATCAGGCAATTCGATGGTTTGGGTCGCGGTTGGCGTATTGGTTGGGCTATGGGTTGGTGAACTCGTCGCCGTTGACGTTGGCGTATTGGTCGGCGTATTCGTGGCCGTCGCTGTTGACGTGTTGGTCGGGGTTAACGTAACGGTTGGGGTATTGGTTGGAGTACCCGTCGCTGTATTGGTTGGCGTGTTGGTGGCCGTTGCGGTCGGTGTAGCGGTAGCGGTGTTGGTGGGCGTCGCGGTGGCCGTCGCGGTGGGCGTGTTGGTAGCCGTTGGGGTTGGCGTGGCGGTGGTAAGTACAAACCGACAGATTTGGAATGATTCGTTGCGGCTGCTCATGGTAAAAACATTATTGGCAAACTGCCGACCGCCAACCACAAACACCGTGTCGTTGATGCTATCGGCCTCGGCTCCATAGCGCGAGCTATTCAACAATACTTCTGACCATTGATTGGTGTGTTGATCAAAGATCAGGCTTGAGTTCGAGGCGACAACTGGCATTGAATAGCCTGTAGTAATCACAAAAAAGCGATCAAGAATTTGAGCATCGCCACCTTGCATTTGGCGGCGTGGCAAGTTTGGCGCAGGCATCCAAATATTCAAGTTGGGATCATAGATCTCCATGGTATCCATGGCAGTTTGATTGCTGATTGTAGCCGTGCCGCCTGCAAGATAGATTTTATTGCCAATCACGCCAGCCGAAGCAAATGCCCTGGCGGTCGTCATGGATGGGCCAGCATTCCATACTTGCGCAATAGGATCGAAAATCCAGACGCTAGCTAAACCATTGCTGCCATTCGACCCACCAATAATATAGAGGTTGCCATTAACAACTGCCGATTGATAATAGGCTAATGCGATTGGCAAACTAGGGCCGCTGCGCCAAGTATCGAGCGTTGGCGAATAAATTTGTAAGCTGCTGATCAAACCTGTCGTGGTCGAGCCACCAGTGGTATAGCCCCCAGCCACATAAATTTCGCCGTTGAGGGTAGCGGCATCAGCGCCAAATACTGGTGTAAGCATGGCCGCCCGTTGTTGCCAACTCCCCGTAATTGGCTGGTAGCGTAGGGTATTCGCCAAAGCAGGCGAATTGTTATTTGGCCCTTGACCACCGATTTGGAAAAGCGCTCCATCAGCACTAACTACTGATGAATAACGCGCAGCAACCAACGAATCCTCGCGATCAATCCACTGCCCAAGGGCACAATTCGTTACAATTGCTTGATTCAGCTCAACTAAGCCATTGCTCAATTGCAAAGTCGTTTGATCGCTGGTATGCGGCTGGGCAGTTGCTGGAATCTGCACACTAACCGTAATTGGGCGGCTGCTTTGAGCAGGAATAGCAAGCTGATTAAACGGCAAACTGCTGGGCCAAACACTTGCGGCCAAATTCAAATTGAGCGTTTGAGCATTAGGGTAATTGTTGCGGACACTTAAAGGATAGAGCAAGGTATCGCCAGCACAACCTTGATTGCTGGTTGTGCCAAAAATTTCAATCGGCGGCGTATCTTGAATCAGCACATCATCGAGCAAAAGATTGGCCCCAAAATCGCTGATGCCTAAAAATCCAAGGTAAAACGGCTGACCTGCGCTAGCAAACGGCAAATCAAGCTGATACTGCGTCCAACCATCGGTTGCCCGATAGCGTGGATAGCTGGCGTGAGTTACGTAGTTTTGGCCATCGCTGCTGGTTTGCAACAGCAACGTATCAGCCGATGTTGGAAAAATCGCGCTATGGTAATACCAAAAACTGACCCGCAACACGCTGGTTGTGGGAGTGAGCACGACTGATAATCGCGCTGCATTGCCGTTGATTGTCGAATAGCTATTGAAATGGGCCATGCCCGCGCCAGTATGAGGCTGGGCCGTCGGGCGCGTCGCACTTGTCACATACGTCCATTCAGGATCAGGCGTGTCGGTCGAGGTAATAATTGTTGTTGACCAATTGAGCGGCGGAAAACTAGCAGTATCGAAGCTTTGGTTGATGTAGGTTGTTGGCACAAGCATGGTTTGCGAGCGCGGCGTTGGCCGTTGTAGCTCACGCGCTTGGGTATACGAGCCACCGAAAAAGAGCAGCACCAACCCCAGCAGGAGCACAATCCGAAGGGTACGCGTAGTCATGGGCTTGCCTCCAACAAGTACAACCGCAATCAACGATAGCCGATAGTAATTAATTAATCCGTAGCAATAAAAAGTGGTTAGCCCCATTATACGCGCATTCGCCAACCAAAGGCTAGAACGTTCCACGAGGGCGCTAGGCTATAGGCTGTTGGCTTTTGGCATTTAGGTTGTTATGATCTTTAGGATGCCACGAATCATCCGATAGCCTAGCGCCTTCAGCCTATAGCCCCTCTCCACTCTGCGCCTCTGCGTTAAAACCTCATTCACAAAATTTATTTTTAGCCCCAGATACACCCAGATTGTTTTGATTCTCATCCTATTAGCGATTCCCTGCTCCATCGCCCTTGACCGCTGGCCCCTATGTTCTATGCTCTTTGCTCTATGTTCTTTTTAATTTTTGCCTTCTGACTTTTGCCTTTTGACTTGGCGTATACTTAGGCCTATGTTGACGATTCGCCAAACCAGCATGTTGATAACGTTGCAGGATGCGGGGCGTGCAGGCCTACGCCATTGGGGTGTGCCCGCCAGCGGAGCGCTTGATTGGGTAGCGCATGGCTTAGCAAGCCGCTTGGTTGGCAATGATACAGATCGTGCCAGCCTCGAAATTACCGCAGCTGGTGCTTGTTTGCACTTCAGCCAATTAACCATCATCAGTTTGGTCGGTGCAGATTTAGGCGCAGAATTAAACAATCAGCCAATCAGCCTTGGCCGAGCATGGCTGGTGCGGCCTGATAGCGAATTGCGGTTTACCCAACGCCACGTTGGCGCACGTTGTTACTTGGCAATTTCAGGCGGCTTCAGCATTGCACACCAACTTGGTTCGCAAAGCACATTACTCGGCGCACCATGGCCAGGCTATTTAGCGCGGCCCTTGAACATTGGCGATCAATTGGCCTATACCGAGCCAAATTTGAGCCTTGCTGGGCGTGGTTTGGACACAGCATCCAGCATTTCAAGCCAAGCCCCAATTCGCTATCTGCCCAATCGCCAACTTTCCAACAACCTTCAACGCCAATTTCAAGCCCAAACCTGGCAAATTAGCAGCAAAAGCAATCGCATGGGCTATCGTTGCGACGGGTCAGCTTTGGCAGCTCCGACTCAAGCAGTTCGATCATTTGGGGTTGTGCCAGGCACAATTCAGCTACCACCTGATGGTCAGCCAATTGTGCTGTTGGCCGATGCCCAAACCACTGGTGGCTACCCAGTGCTTGGCGTGGTGATTCGCGCCGACTTGCCAAAACTGGCTCAGCGCTTGGCTTCGGAGTATTTGCAATTTCAGCCAATCGGGGTTACACTAGCCGAACGCGCTTTTGCTGAACAACTAAACATCCTCAAAGCCAACTTCGAGCCAGAACCACTCATTCTTGGGACACCAATTTAGACTTAACCCTATGGTACTAACTCCCTATCCCCCAAAAAGATTGTGCAAAAATAAACAATACCTCAAAAATGTGGGTAAGTGTGGGATAATGTGGGATAACTTTTTGAAATTTGTCAAATTAATTGTTTTTCCACAGCCATAATAACACAAATGTTCGTTATAATTTCAAAACCCGCTTGTTAATAAAAACACATGTTCGCAATTCTATCCCCAAATGCTTAAAGTTACCCCCAAAAATGTGGATAACCATGTGGGATATGTGGGAAACTTGGGATATGTGGGATATTTCATGGCCAGCAAATGATTGTGTATAATCGCCAAGGCCAACGATAGTCGCGGCCAAAATCATAGATTTGAGGCTTTTTATGCGCAGCTATCAGCTTGCAAAAGCACTTTTGTTTCGTTTACCACCAGAAAAAGCTCATCGGCTCACCACTTTAGGCCTAGATTTGGCCACTCGTTTACCATTTACCGCAGGATTATTCCGTTCCTTCCATCACAATGACCCATTGCTTAACACCAATTTATGTGGGTTAACGTTTAATAATCCGGTTGGTTTAGCAGCAGGTTTCGATAAAGACGGCACGCATATCCGTGGAATGCGTCAATTGGGCTTCGGTTTTTTGGAATTGGGTACAGTTACGCCCAAACCTCAATTTGGCAACGAACAGCCGCGTTTATTTCGTTTAATCGAAGATCAAGCATTAATCAATCGAATGGGATTTAATAATGCCGGAATTACAGCACTTGCTCAACGTTTAGCCAAACAGCCCCGCATCATTCCACTTGGAATTAATTTGGGCAAGAATAAAATTACGCCAAACGAACAAGCCGCTGATGATTATCGCCAAGGCATTAATTTGCTTGGTGAATATGCCGATTACATTGTGATCAATATTTCGTCGCCGAATACACCTGGTTTGCGCGAACTCAGCCGCCGCGAGCCATTGGCCGAATTATTGCAGGTTGTCAAAACTGCCCGCCAACAATTACGCCATCAGGCTCCACTGTTCGTCAAGCTCTCGCCCGATGAAGATCGCGAAGGCTTGGATGCAGCGCTTGGCGCAGCGCTTGATGCTGGGGTTGATGGGATTATCGCCACCAATACAACTGTCAGCCGCGAAAATTTACGTTCTGCTCAGCAAACCGAAACTGGCGGCTTAAGTGGCGCTCCACTCAAAACCAAGGCCTTGACAACCCTCAAATATATCTATCAAACAACCAACGGCAAGCTCCCATTGATTGGAGTTGGCGGAATTGCCAGCGGCCAAGATGCTTACGAACGGATTTTGGCGGGCGCGAGTGCCGTGCAACTCTATACCAGCCTGATCTATGCTGGGCCACAATTGGTTGGCACCATCAACCGTGAGCTAGCGGCATTACTACGGCGTGATGGCTTTGATTCAATTCAAACAGCCGTTGGGTCAGCCGTTTAGCGCTAGAGAGGGGACGCAAAGTCACCCGTATGGCAAAATCAAGATGACACCAGAGCATGACATAACTGGTTGCGCTGCCCTAGGTGGCGTGGTAAGATGCATCGCATGGAGCGGCAATTAACTAAGTATGCACCACGATGATGCATAGAAAGGTTTCAGCGTTATGGTTCGCGTCCAGGTTGATAGCATACGCTTTAGTCTACTCACACAACAACGGATTGTTGTCCTGCGGGAACTTAACAGCCGTCGCTATGTGACAATCTGGATCGGCCCGTTTGAAGCCGATGCAATTGCACTAGCCGTCCAAGGCCACGAGCCACCACGCCCAATGACCCACGATCTGCTTTTGGCAACCGTCAAAGCACTGGGCGGCACGATTCGCGAAGTTGTGGTTAGCGATTTCCGCGATAGCACCTTCTTTGCACGCTTAGTTGTCGATAATAACGGCCAAGCCATCGAGCTTGATTCACGTTCGAGCGATGCAATTGCCCTGGCAGTTCGCGCTGAAGCCCCCATTTTCGTGGCCGACCATGTGATGGATGAATTGGGCCATATGATGGACGACCAAGACGAAAGCGAAGATATTCCGACAACATCGGTTTCGCAGGCTGAACCTGAGGCTGCCCCCACCACCGATGAAGAAGAGCTTTCGATCTTCCGTAAATTCATCGACTCAATCGATCCTGAATCGGATCAATAGCTCGCCTGTAGCCCGCTCCTTTGGCCTCAACTGATACTTCAGTTGGGGCTTTTTTGTGCCCAAATTTAGGGCTTGGATTGTCCACATGTTTCCACAGCTATCCACAGGCTCATGAGCCGATCATGCTATCCAGAGGTTTTCCACCGAGTTATCAGCAGCTTTTCCACATATCGTCCACGCGGCATGCCTACTATATCTAGGGCCATGCAACTAAACTCTGTCCTAGATTTAGCGTTATCCCCGTTTATTCGCCAGTTATCCCCAAAGTTATCCACAAAATGGGGATAACTAGCCTGTTGGTGTGGAAAACTCGCCGTCATGTGGACAATCATGGGGAAAGCATGTGCGCCGATCGTGCACAACAATCCACAACATGAGCTAATCCCCAAACCCATGGGGAACATGGGGAAACTCTTCCACGATCTATCCCGATCAATCATGCGCCACTACAACAACATGAAACGCGATCTTTCCACAAATCCACATACTCTACTGTTAACGTCTATTTCATGATCCTAATTAAATAATATATTGGGGATATCCCCAATGCTGCGCATTGGATTTAAACCAATTGGGAAAAGTTGAAACTGAACATGCATACAAACTAAATCTTCCTAGCCTAAAATTTAAATTTATCGAATTTATCTACGTATTTAGGTGTTTATTTGCCTGTTTATTCTCTGTGTAAATGCTTTTTAAAGTATGCTAGGATGTAGGCAGCCATTTCTAGTGAAGACGGAGCCTTGTTATGTCTGATGAGCAGCGAGCCACGATTCGGATTTTGTTAGCCGAAGATAACGAACTAGTGGCCTTAACCATGGAAGAATATTTGACCGATTTGGGCTTTCAGGTGGTGGGAGTTGCCCGCACCGGAACCCAAGCCTTGGAGTTGGCACGCCAATTAGAGCCTGATATGGCGATTCTTGATGTTAAGTTGCCCGAATTGGAAGGAACCGAGGTTGCCGCACGGCTTTATGCTGAACGCCCGATGCCAATTGTAATGGTAACCGCTTTTACCGACCGCGACACCATTCGCAAGGCTGAACGGGCTGGGGCACTGGGCTATTTGGTCAAACCTGTCACGATGGAAGCATTAACCCCAGCGATTGATATTGCCTTAGCTCGCTTTGCCGAAATTCGTGCGTTGCGCCAAGAAGTTGATGCTTTGCATGAATCGCTGGAAGCTCGCAAATTAATCGAGCGAGCTAAAGGGATTTTGATGCAGCGCTTGAATATTAGCGAACACGATGCCTACGAACGGTTGCGCCATCGGGCACGCGAAAAGCGGGTTAAACTCAAAGATATTGCCCAGACGATCATCGATGCTGAAGCCTTGCTCTCATAATTGCCCCAGCAGCCTCGTTTGCTTGATTTTGGTCTTTTTGGCTTATTGCCGAGCTAAACGAAGCGCCCTTGTTGGATTGCCGACAGGAGCGCTTCAAGCGTTAAGCGAGCACAATGACGTTGGGATTATGGGGGTGAATTTTGACTTGCACCATATCGCCTGCATCAGGTGCTTTGAGTAATTCAAGGAATGGATAGATTTTGCGCGTGGTTTGTTCGAGGCGTAATTCCAGCTCAAACTCAAAAATCCGCCGACCATAGGTGCCGCGTAGCCAGCCAGTTGGGGTGGCACTCACAACCAGCGCCTGCTGAATTTGGCCATTGAGTTTGGCTTCGCGTTCAGCTGGCGGACTGTATAAGTGCATACCATGGCGAATTGCCTTCGCGATCAAGCCGCCAATCAGCAACAGCAAGAGTGCGATCGTCAATCCAAGCGGAAATCCAGCTACCTGAGCCGCCCCAATTGCTGGAATAAACAACGAAATGGCTAGCCCCAACAACACTGCATCGATCCATAAGCCGCGTAGGCGTTTGGCAACAGGCATGAATGGTATCCCTTGATGTTTCAAACTTGTTTCATTGGGTATAGTTTAGTTGATTTTGGTTTGTTGGTTCGCGATAGCTATTGACAAAAAACGCTACTTTTTGTCAATAGCCGACCTAGCTTGGGGTTTAAACTCTGGCGCTATTGACAAAAAAGGCTACTTTTTGTCAATAGCTATCTACTATTGAGTGATTCGCACAATAGCGTGTTGATTAAATTCTAGCTTATTGGCATTGGTTGTTGAGTGCTTGATCGAGCGCTGTAGGGTTTGCTTGCAATGCCTGTAACGTTAGGCTTTGCATTTTCCACGGCTGATCTGGCTCGGTGTTGTTGCGATGCAATGTGACACAGCCCGCTTGTACTTGCAATTGACCATCTTGATCGTTGGTTAGCCACACCAGATTGGTCGAATAATACAAGTTGCCTGCACCAGCATCAATCAAACCTTGTGGGTTAATCAACACTTGGATTGATTGGTTCGGATCAAATTGTTGGCTCCAGGTTGCCACATCGCTGGCTGGTTGTTCGTGCCAATAATTCCAGGCTTGAGCATAATTGGCTTGGTTCAAGGTGGAGATATACAGAGCTAACGTTTGTTCAGGCGTTTGAACTCTGGCTGGTGGCTCGATCGCTGGGCAAATTTGGCCAATCTGTTGGCTCATAGCTTGTAGATCGTTGGTCAGCTCAAATTGGCTATTGCGAATGTGCCAAGGCTCAGTTGGGCCGTTGATATTGACCCGATGCAATTCATAGCAACCTACAAAATATTGCCAACCTGCTTGGCGATCATAAGCAATCAAGCCGGCAGCAACCCTCGTATTTTGGTTGCCAGCACCAACATCAATCACAAAATGCGGATCGATCAACACCTTGACGCTAAGTGTTTGCTCGTAGCCTTGTTCGAATTGATCGAACGGCATCGGCGCGACTTCAAAATAGCCATAGGCACGTTGATAGTCGGCGAGATTGACCGCATTGTAGAAGCTTGCCAACAAGCTCAGCGGATCTTGACGATCATCGAATGCTGGTAGATTGGGTGGGCTGGGTGGAGCGGAATTATCCTCACTGACTGCGGTTTGGCTGACTGCTGGAGTTGAGGTTGATTGATCGGGGTTGGCTGCTGGAATACTAGCGGTTGGCTGTTCTGGCAATGGTTGTATCGTAGCTGGGGTGCTATTACTGCAAGCGCTGAGCAATGCAAGGCCCAAAATAAGCATTAGACGTGAATAACGGTGCACGATGGCCTCCTTTCATCGTGCAGTATACGCCGCCTATGATCGGTTTGGGGTGACAACGCTCTGATGAGTTGCTGATAATCGAATTAGGCCTCGTTCAAGCGCATAATAATTTCGCCATCTTCGACCTCGCCAGTTGCTTCAAAGCCTACTTTTTGATAAAGCTTTTCGGCGACCTCATTGCCTGGCACATAACTCAGCCGAATTTCAGTGCGATAAGCTTTATGTTTGAGATGCTCGATGATGGCCAAAAGTGCTGGTTTGGAATAACCCTTGCCTTGGTGCTCGGCCCCAATCATAAAGCGAATAATCCAATCGTGGCCAGTTTTAGTGTCGCGGCCCATCATCACAAAACCAACCAAATCGCTGTCGGCATAAATCGCGCGTGGCTCCCAATCGGGGTGCACATAGGCTTCGGCCACCGAAAACATATTTTGCGCCACAAATTGGGTTTGATCATCGCGAACTTTGAGTTTGAGCACAGGCCGCAAGTTTTCCTCGGTAATTGGTTCTAAACGAATCGTTGCCATGGTAAAACCTCTGTTTAGAAAAGGATGAAGGATGAGGGATGAAAAGGGATTAGGTTTTAACTCAGAGGCGCAGATGGTGTGATAGGGGTCAGGTGCTAGTTGTCAGGGGACAGACCATAGAGATAATTGTTTAGGATTGTGGGTTCTGGCTCCTGATTCCTGACATCCATTCGCTCGTCATTTGTGCTCTTCGTGGATCAACCGTCTGGCCCCTAAATTCTGACCCCTGACCCCTCGCATAAAACAAACCAGCGATGAAGGTGTTGCTGCCCTCATCGCTGGAATAGTGCTAGCGTTTAGTCGCCGCCGAGAATGCTGCCGATGATGTTACCACCGGCGCTGCCGCCGCCGCCACTGGCTGGCATGTATTCAGCCAATTTCTTGGCGACGTTCATGACCGGCATAGTTTGTAGCCAAACTTTACCAGGGCCGCGCAAGGTTGCTAGGAACAAGCCTTCGCCGCCGAAGAGAATATTCTTGAAACCGCGAACCATTTCAATATCGAACTGCACGCTTGGCTCATACATCGCCACGTGACCAGTATCGACCTTCATTACCTGGCCTGGTTGCAAGTAGTATTCGACGACTTCACCATCAAGCTCGGCAAAAACCACGCCTGGGCCAGTCGCCCGTTGCATGATAAAGCCTTCGCCGCCAAACAGGCCCGCGCCCAATTTACGTCGAAAGTGAATATCAAGCTGAACCGACTTTTCGGCACACATAAACGAATCTTTTTGCATGATGATTTCTTGGCCGGGGGCGAGGTGCAATGGCACAATCTTGCCAGGCATTTCGCTGGCAAAACCAATCAAACCAGTGCCGCCTGCAACCGTGAAATCGACGATGAACAACGATTCGCCTGAGAAAGCCCGTTTGAACATTTTGCCGATGCCACCGCCAGAATTCGTGTTCATCTGAACGTTGCCGCTCATCCACGACATCCCGCCGCTTTCCGAGAAAATCATCTGGCCTGGATCAAGCTCGATGATCGCTGCTTGAAGTACCGAACCAATAATTTTGTAGCGCAAACCAGTGGTCATGCCACGGCCACTCAAGGCAACTGGTGGTTCGGGCAAATCGAGCGGGCGGCCTGGCTCGCTAGCCATGGTGTATGCGCCTGCTGGAGCGCCGTAGTTTGGTTGGGGCGGTGGTGGTGGATAGCCACCTTGGGGCTGCTGTGGTGGGTAACCGCCTTGGGGTTGGTTCGGGATGGGCTGGCCAGTTTGGGGATCAAATTTAGGTCGATAATCGTTATCAGACATCACACGCTCCTCAAATGCTAGCACAAAGCTGTGCAACATACTTGGTAATTGCATTGTACAACTGTCGTCTAGTACGCCCGTGCTTGGCCAAATGTTGCTAGGGCTGGTGGTTGCGCTTAATGATGCTATGCGTTATGATGGTAGCGCGTTTCTACCGTTGGGGATGGGCCAAACCGGCTATCCCAATGGTCTCCACCGACACACAAGGAGTTTCCAGCATGCGGCGTTTTGGAGCGATTCTGGCCTTTTTAATTGGCGCAGTTGTGGGTTTAGTTGGCGGCGCGGCCTTGCTAGCCTATGCCTATCAAGTGGCGGGTTTATATCCCCCCGACGATGCCACGATTAAATTCATTGCCCAAGAACGGGGCTGGTTCGACCCGAACACCGAGGAAACACCTGCATCCTAAGACCCACCCTGTTCGCCCTGTTGCCTCTCCGAATGTTTTGCTTGTCCGCTGTTGAGGAGGTATCATCGTGGATACGCCATGGACAACACACTACGAGCCAACGGTCAAGCCCTCATTGCAGTACTCCACTGAGCCGTTGATTTCGTTATTGGATAGCGCCGTTGCCAATTATCCCAATCAGGTGGCTACAAACTTTGTACTGAAATATGTACTTGGTGGTCGGGTGGCAATTGGCGGTTCGCTCACCTATCGGCAATTGAAGGAAGCGGTTGATCGGTTTGCCACAGCCTTGCATGGCTTGGGTGTTCGCAAGGGCGATCGCTTTGCGATTATGCTGCCCAATACGCCTCAGTTTGTGATTGGCTTTTTCGCGGCGCTGCGTTTGGGAGCCACGGTTGTTAATATCAACCCAACCTACTCGCCGCGCGAACTCAAGCATCAATTGGCCGACTCTGGCGCTGAGACAATTTTTGTGCTTAGCCCGTTCTACCCCAAAGTTCAAGAAATTTTGGCCGAAACCCCGCTCAAACGTGTGATCGTCACCTACGTTCACGATGTTTTATCCTTCCCCCAAAGCATGCTTGTGCGGCGCACCCAGCAAAAAGACCCCAGTTGGGTTGAAATTACCCCCGATCGCACGACCTTGATGTTTAGCACATTGCTGGCTGAATATCCACCAGCCCCGCCTAAAGTGGTGATGGATGGCCATGATGTGGCGCTGTTTCAATATACGGGCGGTACAACTGGCGCTCCCAAAGCAGCGATGCTAACCCACTACAACATTATGGCCAACACCAGCCAATTGTTGAATTGGATGAATGACCTTAAAGCTGGCCAAGAGCGTGTGATGTGTGCTATTCCGTTTTTCCATGTCTATGGGATGACGGTTGGCATGTGCTTTGCGGTGGCAATTGGCGCAGAAATGGTGATCATTCCCAATCCACGGCCAGTTGATGGTGTGTTGGAAGCCTTGCACAACGAACGTGCAACGATCTTCCCTGGTGTGCCAGCGCTCTACATTGGGATTATCAATCACAAAGATATTGATAAATACAATTTGCGCTCGATCAAGGCCTGTATCAGTGGCTCGGCGGCGTTGCCAATGGAAGTTCAAGAGAAATTTGGTGAATTAACTGGTGGGCGTTTGGTCGAAGGCTACGGCCTGACCGAAGCGGCTCCAGTTACCCACTGTAACCCAGTTTTTGGCACGCGCAAATCTGGCTCAATTGGCGTACCAATGCCCGATGTTGAAGTGCAAATTTTGGATCTTGAGACTGAAGCACCGTTGCCAATTGGCTCAGAGCGTGAAGGCGAATTGCTGATTCGTGCGCCGCAAATTATGAAGGGCTATTGGGGCCGTGATGATGAAACCGCCAAAGTACTGACCGAAGATGGTTGGCTACGCACTGGCGATATTGTCAAAACCGATAGCGATGGCTATTTCTATGTGGTCGATCGCAAGAAAGACTTAATTATCGCTTCGGGCTATAATATTGTGCCACGTGAAGTCGAGGAAGTGCTGTTTATGCACCCAGCCGTGCTTGAAGCGGCTGTGGCTGGCATTCCTGATACCTACCGTGGTGAAACAGTTAAGGCCTTTGTGGTGCTCAAGCCCGATGCGGCTGCCACCGCCAAAGAAATTCGCGATTTTTGCAAGGAAAATCTCGCACCTTATAAAGTTCCAACCCAAGTGGAATTTATTGAGGAACTGCCCAAAACCCAAGTTGGCAAAGTGCTACGGCGGGTATTGGTCGAGATGGAAAAGCAAAAACAAGCTGAGCAAATCCAGCAGGAGGCAAGTTAGGCTAAACCTAACGTTGGAATATGCGTTCTCGCCATGAAGTTGCCGTGGTGCAATGCCCTGTTTGTGGGGCGCAATTCGATGCGCCCCTGTGGCTGATTCTCGATGCCGAGGAGCAGCCTGGTTTAGTGCAACAGTTATTTGATGGTCGTTTGCGCGAAACCCAATGCCCCTATTGCGAGGCGTTTGGCTCGTTAACTGCACCATTGTTGTATCACGATGCTCGCCATGAGCAATTGATTTTAGCCTTGCCCTTATCGGTTGCCAGTGCTAGCGAGGCTGAGGCTTTGGCCCAGCAATTGGTTGGCTTGTTGCATAGCCGCTTGGTGCTCGAAAAGCTGGATCAAGCTGAGTATTTGGCCCATGTCCAGCTTGCGGCTGACCTTGATGATTTGCAGTTAATGCTGATCCATGCCAGTTATCGCCGCGAGTTAATTGCTCTGATGGCAAAACTCGAATGGCCAGCACAGCAGTTGGCAACAATCGATCAATTTGAGACCTTGCTACAAAGCCATGATCGCGACCATCATCAAGCATTCTGGCAAAGCTTAACTGCTGCCCAACAATCTGACTTAACGTTGCTGTTTGATCGCTTAGCCGCCGTTGTGCCAATAGACAGTGGGCTTAGCGATTTTTTGCGTCGATTAATACCCTAGCGAGAGCCATGCATGCCAATTTCGTATAGCCAACCATATGAGCTTGTTTGCCCAACCTGCCAAACCCCGTTTGTGGCCGAGGCTTGGTTGATTGTTGATGCCGAGGAACGCCCTGATTTGGTGCGGGCGATTCGTGAGGTAAGTTTGCACGATACCCGTTGCCCTGGTTGTGGCCAAACAGGCGTTGTGCCCGCCCCCATTCTGCTACATGATCGGCGAGCCAAAGCGGTGCTATTTGGAGTTCCCTATGGCATGCCCGAAGCCGAATGGAATGAGTTGGCGCAAGGCTTATTGTGGATGTTGATCGGCGCATTGCCACGCGAGAATCAATTGCCCTACCTTGGTAATGTGCAAGCTGAGGCTGGCGTAGCGGGTGTGGCTGAGGCTTTAGATCAACTCAATTACACGCCGCAATCAGCGATTGAAGCAATTGGCGATGCGCTTGGCTCGGAAGATTCGGATAGTTTGCCGCCCTTGGCTGAAGCGATTATGCGCATGCTGGCTGCCGATACTCCCGAAGAATTGCAAGCAGTGTTGCATGAATATCCCTTTTTGCTTGATGAGGCGATGGACGAGGGCTTGGCTGGCTTGGCCGAAGCAGCAGTTGATGCAGGCGAATTTGAAATTAGCCAAGCCTTTGAGCGAGCCAGAATTACCCTGATTCAGCTGCGCCAAACGCTTGATCAATCGAGCCAAACTCAGACTAGCACCAAGCCAGCAGTGGCGGCTCAAGCAAGTGCTCCGCCGCCAGCCAATTGGCATAGCATTCGGCGGGCGGTTTTGGCATGTGAAGATGCTGGCGAGTTGCTGGCTTTACGGGCCGAATATCCAATTTTGGCAAGCGCTGATGCCGATGCTTGGCTCTCTGAAGAGCAACAAGCCTTGCGCGATGTTGGCGATTTAGGCGCAGCTCAATTGATTGGTGAGGCGCGGGCCGTCTTGCGCGGCGAACGCTAAATTTAGAACATAGACATAGAACTAGGGGTCAGGGACTAGGGACTAGGGGTCAGGAAGCAGGAATAACAGGTAGGTAAAAGTCTAGAACATAAGGGTTATGGTTTGGGAACTAGGAGTCAGCCTTAGCCACGAGGATTAAGCATAATGAGTGGTTAATATAGTCCTTCGTGCTCTTCGTGTTCTTCGTGGTTTCAACTTCTGACCCCTAGCCCCTGACTACTGATCCCTTGATAAAAGGAGCCAATTATGCAAGAATTTTTTGAGTTTCGTTTACTGCCACGGGTGTTGTATAAATCAGGTTTGGTTGCCGAAATGGGAGCTGAATTAAGCTCGTTGGGCGCAACCAAGGCCTTTATTGTGACCGATGCTGGTTTGGTCAAGTCGGGCTTGGTCGAGCAGGTTCAACAAGCGTTGGCCGAAACGGTCGAAGTTGTCGGTGTTTACAGCGATGTTCCGCCGAATTCCTCGGTGATCGTGGTTGAAGCAGCTGCTGCTCAAGCCCGCGAATCGGGCGCTGATCTGTTGGTGGCGCTTGGTGGTGGTTCACCGATTGATACCGCCAAAGCCATGCGCATTTTGATTACTGAGGGCGGCAATTTACTTGATTACGAAGGGATTAATGTGCTCGAACGGCGCTTAATTCCGATGGTGGCAATTCCTACGACCGCTGGCACTGGCTCGGAGGCTAGCAACTTTGCTGTGATCAAAGATGAAGCCAATAATGTTAAGCTCTCGTTTACCAGCCCCTATCTTGCGCCAGAGTTGGCGATTCTCGACCCACAAGTGACCCAAAGTTTGCCAGCGCATTTGGCCGCTGCAACTGGTATGGATACGCTGACCCATGCCTTTGAAACCTATGTCTCAACCGAATCTGAGCCGATGAGCGATGCCTTGGCGTTAGGTGCGGTCGAGATTGTTTCGAATTATCTGCGTGACGCGACCCACCATGGCTCGACTAATGAAGAAGCTCGCGGCCAGATGTTGATTGCCTCGTGTATGGCAGGGATTGCCTTTACCAACTCGTATTTGGGTGCGGTGCATGCCTTGGCTCACGCTACAGGCGGCCATTTCCCCTTGCACCATGGCTTGCTCAACTCGATTTTCTTGCCGCATGTAGTTGCCTTTAATGCTAGCACCGTGCCCGATCGGTATGCTCGGTTGGCACGGGCCTTTGGGATCAACACTGGTGGTCGCCCACGCGAAGAAGTGATCGACGATTTGATTGCAGGTTTGCGTCAGTTGGCCAGCGACTGCGGCCTGATTACCCAACTGCGCGATTTGGGCATTCCTGAAGATGCCTTGCCGATGTTGGCTGAACAAGCCTTTGGCGATGGGGCGGTTTACCATAACCCACTAGCCCCAACTGTTGACGATTTACTGGGGATTTTGCAAGCAGCATGGTAGTTGATACGATGACGATCTTCAGCCAGCGTCGCCAGTGGTTGACGCTGGTTACGTTATTAATTGGGCTTTTAATTGGTTTGGGCTTTGTCTCCAATCGCCAATGGCAAGTGCCGCTGAATCTGGGCTTGGAAGAGGGCATCAACAACGATGCCCCGTTTGTGGTTGGCTTTAATGCTGGCGAACAATTGCCTGACCGCTCAGCTCGTTACCGTTGGTCAACCCTGAATGCCCAACTACGCTTTCCCCATGTGCCGCAACGCCACTACTGGCTCGATTTGCCACAACTTACCGGCAACCCAGCTAGCCTCATCATGGGAACCAGCCAATTTACCAGTACCGCCGGACGGGTATTGCATGTGCTGTTGCCTGCCGATGCTGCTGGTAAAGTGGCAATTACGATTGCTCAACCAGTGGTGAGTGATGATCCACGTGAGCTGGGGGCGGCGTTTAGTGGTGGGCAATTGAGCAGCAGTGGTTGGGCTTGGCCTGCGCTCTATCCAACTCTGGCTTGGCTGTTTTTGCTGGCGACACTTGGTTTGAGCATAATCTGGCTTGGTGGTTCAAGCCTTGAAGTTGGCTTGGCAGTTGGCCTGACTGGTTTGGGGGTTGTGGCCGCTACTTGGTTTGCACCATTACGGGCAAGCTATGCTGCACCAGCAATTTTCCAAACAACGTTCTATGGTTTGGCTGCCTTGTTACTGTTACGCTGGGCCTTGCCGCCAATCTTGCAGCGCCTAGGCTTAACGATCAGCCGCGATGTCTTGCGTTGGCTGATTTTGGCAACGGTGCTGGTGTGGTCGCTCAAATTGGGCGGGCGCTTGCTGCTTGAACATATGCCAGGCGATATTGGCTTTCATCGCAACCGGATTCATGCAACCAACCTTGGCGATTTGTTTCGGCCATCGCGCCATCGCGGCATCGATTTTCCCTATCCGCCGGTGTTGTATGCCTTGTTGCAGCCACTGACCTTGACTGGGATTTCAGCCGATTGGTTGTTGCAATTAACCGCCGCAGCCTGTGAAGCCTTGGCGATTCCAGTGCTATTTTGCTTGGGCTTGCGCACAACGGGTTCAAGCCATGGAGCGCTGATTGGCGCGATTATCTATGGGCTTGTGCCAGCGGGCTTTATGACCAACGCTTGGTCGTTTGATTCGCACATTTTTAGCCAATTTGTGGCCTTGCTCCTGGCAACATTTATGGTTTGGACGTGGCAACACTGGCATGAACGACGTAACTGGCTGTGGATTACGCTCGGTTTGAGCACGATTGCGCTCGGCCACTTTGGCTTTTATCTCAATACTGGCTTAATGGGCGGCTTGCTGATGCTGTGGCTGTGGTGGCGCGGCCCACGTTCGCAAGGTTGGGCCTTATTCACCAGCTTGGTAGCAACCCAAGTGATTGTTTGGGCTTTGTATTACTCAAGTTTTATTGGGCTGTTTTTGCAGCAAGGCCAATCGTTTGCCGAAGGCGGCATGAACGCGGTCAATCAGCGCGAAGCTGTGCCACGCCTGCAACTCCTGTGGGATATGATTGATCTTGGGTTTTGGCGGCATTATGGTTTGCTGCCTGTCTTAATCGCGCCATTTGGTTGGTGGCTCAGTCGCAAACATCGCGGCTTGCAATTGGTCATGGGGGCAACATTTGTTGTTAGTTTGATCTTGGCGGCCTTTCCAATTATCAATGGTTCGACCATTACCACCCGTTGGCTAATGTTTAGCGCTTGGCCGATTGCCTTGGCTACTGGCGTTGCCCTCGATTGGTTGTGGCAACGCACGCGCTGGGGTCGCTGGCCTGCGATTTTGATTACCAGTGGTTGTGCGATTTTTGGCATGATCGTCTGGTTTGCCGCGATGGTCTATAAAATTCGCCCACCGGAACCGTTTTAAGCAGTTCAAAAGTCAAAAATCAAAGGTCAAAAAGAGCATAAGGAAATTTATGGTGCTGAAGCATGAATTATGAACGTATTTGTGAAATTCGTGCAATTCGTGGCTCAAAACGATTCTTCGTGACCTTCGTGCTCTTCGTGGTTACAAGCTCTATCTCTTTGCGCTGCGTAAATTATGCTGAAGATTGAACTATTTGGCGATAGTGCCTTATTGATTACTACTCCGCAGCCAGCTCAATTGGCGTTGGCGCTGCGGCATGCCCGTTTGCGCGGGGTTGTTGATGTGGTTGCTGGTTTGGCAACAGTGACTGTCTTGTTTGATTTGCAGGTGACAAATGCTCGCTATGTGCGGCGGCAAATTCATCGGCTCCAATCAAGCCAATCAGCTTTGCCAACGCCGACCATCCATCGAATTCCAATTTGTTACGATGGAATTGATTTGGCTGAAGTTGCCGAACGCTGCCAGTTAACCATCGATCAAGTGATTGCCTTGCATTCCAGTGTCGAATATCGGGTGGCAATGGTTGGGTTCCTGCCGGGCTTTCCCTATCTTGATGGCTTGCCGACGGCCTTGCATTTGCCACGGCGGGCGACTCCCCGCGCTAAAGTTGCGGCTGGCTCGGTGGCGATTGCCAACGATCAGACGGGTATTTATCCTCAAAGCTCGCCTGGTGGCTGGCATATCCTTGGCACGACTCCGCTCCGTTTGTTTGACCCACAGGCCGATCCACCAGCGTTGTTGAACGCAGGCGATGTGGTCTATTTCGAGCCAAATTAGAGTATGAGTATAAAATGATGACTGAAGTCGCAAAGGGTATCTGGCTATAGGCTTTTGGCTATTGGCTGGATCAATTGAAATACCACAGCATGTTTCGATAGCTGATAGCCTTCATAGCCATGTTCTATGTTCTATGTTCTTTGCTCGATGCTCTATGTTCTCCAAATCTGCTATACTCGCCCATAACACAGGTGGTCAGTAGCTCCAAGGAGGTAGCCTCATGGCTGAAGCAGTGTTAATTGATGCCGTTCGCACGCCGATTGGTCGCCAACAAGGCAGCCTACGCGATGTGCGCCCCGATGTTTTATATGCCCATGTGCTCAACAATTTAATTGAACGCACTGGGATCGATCCAAACCTGATTGAAGATGTGGTGACTGGTTGCGTGACCAATACTGGTGAGCAAGGCGCGAATATTGGCCGTTTGGGCGTGATGCTCTCTAATTTGCCAATTACGGTTCCGGCGGTAACCCTCAACCGCATGTGTGGCTCGGCTCAACAGGCGATTCATTTCGCGGCGCAGGCAATTGCCGCAGGCGACGTGAGCTATGCCATCGCTGGCGGGGTTGAATCGATGAGCCGCGTGCCGATGTTTAGCGATGTGACTGGCAATTTTGCCACCTTCAATCCTGCGATCAACGAAAAATATCAATTGGTACACCAAGGCGAATCAGCCGAACTCATCGCTGAGAAATATCAATTATCGCGTACCGAGCTTGATGATTGGAGCTTTGAGAGCCATCAACGCGCCGCTGCCGCGACCAAGGCTGGTTGGTTCAGTCGCCAACTCGCGCCAATCGTTGGCAGCGATAAAACTGGCAATCCCCACGAATTAATCTACGATGAAGGCATTCGCTTCGAGGCTGATCGCGCCAAAATGGGCACGCTCAAAACGGTATTCCGCGCCGATGGCGTGGTGACTGCCGCCAATGCCAGCCAAATTTCCGATGGTGCGGCGGTTGTATTAATTGGTGAGCGCGAACAAGCCCTCGCCGATGGCTTCAAGCCCCGTGCTAAATTTCGTGCTCGCGTGGTTGCCGCTGGCGATCCACGTATGCAGCTGCTCGAAGTAATTCCTGCGACACATAAAGCCTTGGCCAAGGCTGGCTTGAGTATTAATGATATTGATCTGGTTGAAATCAACGAGGCTTTTGCTTCGGTGGTGTTGGCTTGGTTGCATGAATTCAAGCTTGATCCTAGCCGCGTAAATCCCAACGGCGGCGCGATTGCTCATGGCCACCCATTGGGCGCAACTGGCGCAGTCTTGATGAGCAAAATGCTCAACGAACTTGAACGCCGCGATGCCCAATTTGGCTTGCAAGTGATGTGTATCGGCCATGGTCAAGCGACCGCCACGATTATTGAGCGGGTATAACTTGGGGATTGGTTGTCGGGGATCGGGGGATGAATAGAGCATAGAACAATAGTGGTTATGGTCTATAGGCTTGAGGCTAGCGGAATGTTTTGTTGTGTTCCAATAGCCAATAGCCAAAAGTCTATAGCCTGTCTTCGTGTCCTTCGTGGTTAAAAAACTGATCCCCAACAACCAACAACCGATCCCCATTAGATAAGGATCAACAATGGAAATTCAAGCTTTGAGTGTGGTGGTAACTGGTGGGGCTTCAGGCTTGGGCGGGGCAACTGTGCGCCGTTTGCATAGCGCTGGAGCCAAGGTTGTGATTGCCGATCGTAACGTTGAGGTTGGCGAGGCGCTTGCCAAGGAATTAGGCTCAAATGCCCAATTTATAGCTTGTGATGTAACCGATGAAACGTCGCTGGCTGCTGCATTTGATCAGGCGATTGCCAGCAATGGGCGTTTGCAAGCGGTGATTAGCTGTGCCGGCGTTGGCAGCGCCGAGAAAATTCTGGGCCGCAATGGCGTGCATAGCCTTGACCTTTTCAATCGGGTGATGCAGGTTAACTTAAATGGGGTGTTTAATGCCTTGCGCTTGGGTGCTGAACGTATGAGCCAAAATGAGCCAAATGCGGCTGGCGAACGCGGGATCATTATCAACACCGCCTCAATTGCCGCCTTCGATGGCCAAATTGGTCAAGTAGCCTATAGTGCCTCAAAAGGTGCAATTGTGGGTCTAACCCTGCCCGCTGCTCGCGAATTGGCGCGGCATGGCATTCGGGTGATGACGATTGCCCCAGGCACATTCGATACGCCGTTGTTGGCAGGTTTGCCCGAACCAGCCCGCCAAACCTTGGCCGCGCAAGTGCCCTTCCCGCCACGCTTGGGCGATCCGGCGGAGTTTGCCATGCTAGCCCAGCATATTCTCGAAAACCCGATGTTAAATGGTGAGACCATTCGTTTGGATGGTGCATTACGCATGGGCTATAAGTAAGCGTTGAGCTTGGGCAGTGGTACAATCAGCCACTGCCTTAGTTTTTTTGGAGCATGGCGATGAGCGGGATGCAATTATTTTTAACTGCCTTGATTTTGGCAGGCAATGTGTTGTGGTGGTTGCGCGGCGTGCGCTTAACCGAAGATTGGTTTTTTGGTCAATGGCTGAGCCAGCGCTGGCTGGTTGAACTTCGGCGTAGCGAACGTTTCAAAGGCAAGACATGGGAAATTCATCCAAATGATCTGAGCAAAATCAGTGCAGGCAAACGCGCAAGTTTTCAAGTTATCCAAAGCATCTTTCCATTAATCAGTGCAATCCCCACGATTTTCTCGATCTTTTTAATTACTTGGGTGGCGGCGATGTTTGGCCAATAACCGTGGCTGGCTTGAGCACTGGTATAATGCAGCCTGATTGGGCACAGTAATGGGAGTAGCTATCGTGCGGATTGGGATTAGTGGCACATTTTGGGCTGAACCAATGGTGGGCAGCGGTCAGTATTTACATCATTTAATTGAACATTTGCCGCATGTTGGTCTTCAGCACGAATATGTGTTGTTTTTGCCAGCCTATACCCAAGCCGAAATTCCCCAAATTCCGCATATTGCGGTTGATCGCGTGCCAACGCCGTTCGATAAGCTGCACCCGAAATTAGCCAAACTTTGGTATGAGCAAATTGAGTTGCCCCGCGCCGCCTTGCGCTTAGCCGTTGATCTGTTGCATGTACCCTATTATGCGCCGCCACGTCGCCAATTAGTGCCGACCGTGGTAACAGTCCACGACATTATTCCATTAATTTTACCTGAATATCGTGGCTCGTTGGCGATGCGCGCTTATACTGCCCTCGCGACGAGTGCTGTGCGCCGTTGTCGCCAATTAGTGGCAGTCTCCGACCATACCCGCGATGATATTATTGATGTATTGAACGTTAATGCATTACACGTGCATACGATTTATGAAGGTGTTGCACCTGATTATCAACCGCAGACAGATGAACAGATTAGCCAAACCTTGCAACGTTTTAATCTTACTCAGCCCTATTTTTATTATATTGGCGGCTTTGATGTACGCAAAAATCTCACGACATTGCTGCGAGCATTTGGGCGTGTGCGTCGCCGAATTGAGCAACCAATTAAATTAGTGATTGCTGGCAGCCGTCCTAAGGCTAATTCGCCATTTTTTCCCGCTTTAGAAACCACAATTCTTGATGAAGATTTGGCTGCTGATATTATTTTTACTGGGCGCGTCACGAATGCTGAAAACGCCGCGCTATTTGCTGGAGCCAGTGCATTTGTTTGGCCCTCGACCTATGAAGGTTTTGGTTTGCCCCCATTAGAAGCGATGAGTTGTGGTACGCCCGTGATTTCTTCGAATACCAGCAGCATGCCCGAAATTGTCGGCGAGGCTGGTATTTTGCTGCCGCCACACGATACCGAGGCTTGGGCGATGGCAATGTTGCGGATGTTAAATGATGCTGAATTGAATAATGAATATCGCCAACGTGGTTTACAACGAGCCAGCCAATTTAATTGGCAACACTTTGCCGCCCAGATGCTTAAGGTTTATGAGAAAGCCTAGGGTTTGATCAGATTTGGATGATTCAGAGGCGCTAAATCCTTTAAATTGGCCCATTTTTAATCGCAATCGTTGCCAAAAAGCTTAATTTCTTAGTTAATTAAAATTAATAAAGATCTGAAAAATGGTAAAAAAGTGCTTAAATTCTTGACTCAATTATGGTCAACTTTGTGCCTAACATCACATAATGATTAGAGTTTTCTCATCCACTTTCAAGAAAATATGTGCTAATTCGATAATAAAAACATTGATTTAAGGCTTTACTATGGCCTAAAAGTACTATCTGACAAATATCTGAAAAGCTTAAGCCAGTAGTCTGAAAAATAGCTGAGATTTGCAAACATGGCACAAATATGTTAACTTCGCTCTCGGCATTGCACGATGCATAAACGTTAATTATTTAATTGTCGGTGCGATATCATTAAGCCGCATTCGATAATAGGGAGGTTACAGCTGCATGCAAGATGCTAAGTCCTCGAATGATCTGATCCAAGAAGATCATGATCTCCAAGACTTCCAGCAGCGGGCTGTGAACAACGAAAATTCGCTTTTACGAACGACCAGTTTACGCCAGCGCGTTAACGCCCGTTCTGTTTCTGCACTTCGTGCGGTTCCATCGTACCTGCGCAAAGCTCCACGGCGCTACCTACTCCATCTTATGGTGCTTTCGCTCTTACCAGTTGGTTTAGTTGTCAACAAAGATGCCACTAAACCTCAGGTAGATACTGCACTCTTGGTCAGCGCATCGCCAACCGCTGAACGCCAAGTTCGGCCAGCACTCGGCTTGATGACCATGACCCACCGCAACGAACCAGCTCCGTTGACTGCTCTCAATGATTCAGAAGCTACGCCTGACCCAGGTGTTGGTGATGGGCCAATTAGCAGCCCCGATTTTGATGATTCGTTGGTGATTCCAGTAGGCCGCCCAGTTAATAACAACCCGACCTATCCCGAATCAGTGGTGAGCGCCGATATTGCCAACTTGCGCAACGGCCCAAGCACTGAATTCGATCGTCTTGATAAATTAGAACCAGGCACCAAGGTAACCGTTATGGCTCGCCACGCCGATTGGGTGCAAGTGCGCACCGAGGGCGGCCAAGAAGGTTGGCTCGCCGCTGATTTGCTCGATTTAGAGCAATCGGTGATCGATGCCCTGCCTGATGCCCAAAATATTCCAACCCCACCACCAGCCAAAGTGGGCAAAATCACCCAAGATAATTTGAACTTGCGTGATGGCCCTGGTACTGACTACATCAGCATGAAAAAGCTGGGGATTGATAGCCAAGTTTCATTATTGGCTCGCTATCAAGGCTGGTATCAAATTGAAACTGGCGAAGGCAATGTGGGTTGGGTTTCAGCCGAATTCTTGAATCTTGAAGCTGGCGTTGCCGAACGGATCGCCGAAGCTGAATCGATTCCATCAGCTAACCCCGATTTGGTCGGTTGGGCAACTGATGAAGGCATCAACTTGCGCTCTGGCCCAAGCACCAAATTCGATTCATTGGGCAAACTGAGCAAAGGCGCTGAATTAACCTTATTGGCTCGTTACAAAGAATGGGTCAAGGTTCAAACCGCCAAAGGCACCAAAGGCTGGATCTCACAAGATCTCGTTGATGTAAGCAACTTTGTGTTCCGCCGTGTGCCGTTCACAACCAATGTGCCTTCATTACCAGTTGCGCCTGCTGCACCCAAAAAGAGTACTCCTAGCCAACCTGCTGGTGGCGGTGGCGGCGGTGGTGGTACTGCTAGCGGCGACGTTGCTTCGATGGCTTGGGCCTATGTTGGCTACAACTATCGCTGGGGCGGCGAAAGCCCAAGCAGCGGCTTCGATTGCAGCGGCTTGACCAAGTATTTGTATCGCCAAGTTGGAGTGAGCTTGCCCCACAGTGCTGCTGGCCAATATAGCAGCGCTTATGGCACCTTCATCGGAAGCATGAGCAACTTGCAACCAGGCGACTTGCTGTTTTATGCTGGCACTGCTGGCCCGGGCATCACCCACGTAGGCATCTATGTTGGCGGCGGTGTGATGGTCAATGCGATGACTCCCGCCTCGGGGGTTGGTGCAGTCAGCATCTATAGCAGCTACTGGCTCAATCACTATTACGGCGCGTTGCGGCCTTATCGCTAGTTGCTGTTTCATACACCTGTTCAATGCAAGAAGCGTTCCACAATTTGTGGGACGCTTCTTTTGTTTTTTGGCTTAATCTCGGCTACTATAATCGCGCGTAAGGCTATTTCATAGTGGGGAGGATAACCCTATGCGAATTCGAACGATGCTTATGCTGGTGTTGGTGTTGGCACTAATCGGAACAGTTGGCTATGCGTTTTTATCACCATCGCTCGGTTTTGACGGATTGATGGCCCAACCAACCTCGACAATCAAACCAGGTATGACGGTACTCCAAGCGATCAAACGCCAAGCCAAGCTTTCAACCCTCGCGATGAGTTTCACCAAAGATACAACGATTATTCGCGAACATGGCTTGCTAGGGGCATGCACCGAAGAAATTACCTATTTGGGCTATTTTAATGTCCAAGCGGGCATTGATTTGAGCAAAATTAGCGAAGAACGTTTGATTGTGAGCAATGATGGCTACCCCGACCAAGCCACAGTTGAAATTGTGTTGCCCGATGCTGAATTGCTGAGCAACGAGCTTGATACCCAAAACAGCCGAATTATTGCCCAAGATACGCCCAAATGGTTGCCAGGCTGTTCGCATGAAATTGCCGATATGACGGTTGAAGCACAAAACACTTTGCGCGAACAAGTGCGCCAAGATGCGCTTGAAAAAGGCATTCTCTCACAATCGCAGCAACAAGCCAGCGAAGAGCTTGGGCGTTTGTTAACTGATGTTGGCTATAAAAATATTACGATTCGCGCCTCGAATGGCTCCGTACTCTATTCAACAAAATCGCAATAAGCCAAGTATGAGGGTTATAGTATGGATTGGAATCTGTGGTCGGAACAAGCGCAGGATTTTGCAATTCGGGTGCTGCCCCGCATTTTAGCGGCAATTGTAGTTTTGCTCACCTTACGCTATGGCATTCGATTAGCCAATAGCGCAACCAATCGCGTATTAAAGCGGGTAGAATTACCCAGCGAAGCTGAAAACTTGATTCTGCGCTTGGTGCGAATTTTGGTGATCGTGGCTGGTTTGGTGATTGTGCTGCTGGTGATGGGCTGGGGCCAACTGGCGCTTTCGTTTGTGGCAGGCCTAGGCGTAAGCGGCTTGATCATCGGTTTTGCCTTGCAAGACATCACCAAAAACTTGGCCGCTGGGATTTTATTGCTGTTTCAGCGCCCGTTTCGGGTGGGTGATCGCATTTTAGTGGGCAACGACGAAGGCACAGTCACCGATATTGCAATCCGCGCTACCACCATGCGCACTGCCGATGGGCGCGAGGTAATGGTTCCGAATGCCACGATTTACACTGGTACAATTACCAATTTAACTCGATATGTGCAGCGTCGCCATAGTGTTGAGTTGACCCTCAAACGCGATGTGGATTCTGCCCCAGTTGTACAGGGCTTAGCTGAAATAGCTAGAACAACCGAGCATGTGCTCGAAAAACCTGCTGCCGAAGTGCTGATTACCGCAGTTAAAGCTGATGGCCTGATTGTGGAAACCCGTTTTTGGTTGCCATCCAAAGGCGTGGATAGTAATGTGGTGCGCTCAAATTTGGCTGGTCGCTTGCGAGCCAAAGCGCTAGCCGAGGATTGGCTGGCATGATCATCGATCTCAATGCCGATTTGGGCGAAGGTAGCGATTTTGATGCTGCATTAATGCCGTTGCTTTCGTCGTGCAATATTGCTTGTGGCGGCCATGCTGGCGATCAAGCAAGCATGCGAACGGCCTTGAATTTGGCTCAGCAACACAACGTTTGTGTCGGAGCACACCCCAGCTACCCTGATCGGGAGCAATTTGGGCGGGTGGGGATTGAACTTGAGCCAAGCCAACTGCAAGCTAGCTTGATCGGGCAAATTACACAGTTACAACGTTTGGCGAGCGAGCAAGGGACTAAGGTACGCTATGTTAAACCCCATGGAGCTTTATATAATCAGGCTGCGATTGATTCTGATTTAGCGCAACTGCTGATTACAACGATTCAACAGATCGATCCAAGCCTTGCACTGATGGGTTTGGCGGGTAGCTCGTTGCTCGAACAAGCGGCAGCGGCGGGCTTGGGCACAATCGCCGAAGGCTTTATCGACCGAGCTTACGAAATTGATGGTCGCTTGCGGTCGCGCAGCTTGGCTGGAGCTGTGCATCATGAGCCGAATGTGGCACTCCAACAGGCTTTAGCGCTTGCCAAAGGCATGCCATTTCCAAGTTATACTAAACTACCAATTAAGTTAACCGTGCAAAGTTTGTGTTTGCATAGCGATACCCCGCAAGCACTGGCTTTTGCTCAAGCCGTTCGTACTGCGCTAGTAGCTGAAGCTATTACGATTCAGGCGGCCTGCTGACGCGCCATGGTCGCTAACTTGCGATGGCGGGTTGGCTATGCTAGACTCGATATAGCACAATCCAGACAGGAGTAGCCTATGACAATCACTGATCGCATGTTGATTGGGGCAATTGCCAGCAATCCCGGCGATTATGAGAAGGCAGGTCAGGCACGCTATTGTTTTACCACCCAAACAATTTACTTTTCGAGCGCCAAAAGCCCTGCGCCGGAAGATGCCAATAACAACTATTTCGACTTGCCCGCACTCAACGCTGATGGCTCCAAAAAATTAGTGACGGCCTTTCAACGCTATATCAAACGCTGGCCCGAAGATCGTCAGGCGATTATCGAAAAGTTTGCTTTGCGCCGTGGCTGGGAGCTAGCCATGGAGTTGCATTATGGGGGCGGTGCTTTAACTGATCAAGAATCAGCCGAATGGCGCAAGATTGTTGATGGTCGGCTAACCCAATTAGTGGCTGCTGCTCGCCGTTATATTGAAGCTGGGCCAGGTGCGGCCAAGGAAATTATTGAATGAGCCTCGATTTAACCCAGTTTGTTCGCAATATCCCCGATTTTCCAATTCCTGGGGTTCAGTTTAAAGATATTACGCCGTTGTTGGGCAATGCTCAAGCTTTCGATGCAGCGATTGAGCAATTCGCTCAGCGCTATGCTAACCAACAATTACAAGCGATTGTCGGGATTGAATCACGTGGTTTTATTTTTGGTGCGCCTTTGGCATTACGTTTGGGGATTGGCTTTGTGCCAATTCGTAAACCAGGCAAATTGCCAGCCCAAACCATCGGCGTAGATTATAGCTTGGAATATGGCACCAATCGCTTGGAAATTCATAACGATGCCTTGCAAGCTGGCGATCGGGTTGTGGTTGTCGATGATCTCTTGGCAACTGGGGGAACCGTGGTCGCGGCCTGCGATTTGCTCAACCAACTCGGGGCTGAGGTGGTTGAGGCAGCTTTTTTAATTGAATTGACCTTTTTAGGTGGGCGCGAAAAACTTGGCGATCGGCCATTTTACGCCCAAATTCAATACTAAACCGACAATGAGGCCAGCAAGCCCCTACCGCATGCTGGTCTCAGGTTGTCCAATGGCGGGAGGTTGGTGCGATGGGTTACGCTGCCGATCTTTGTAATCAAGCAACTCAGCTTTTTCGGCAAGGTCAGTTTCGCAGCGCTGCGAGTTTGTTGGAGCAGGGAATTGTCGCCGCACGTCAAGAATCCGATGGCGATAACGAATTGCTGTGCTACCAAAAGCTCACCGCAGCCCTGATGAACTTGGATCAGAGCCAGCAGGCGCTTGAGGTGGCAACCACGATGTTGGCGCGGGCACGCCAATTGCGCGAACCACACTATGAATTAGTTGCCACAATTCGGCTGTGCAGTGCCCTGATCGACCTTGATTTGAAAGGACGTTGGGGCGAAATTAAAACCTTGTTGCTCGATTGTTTGCAGCAAGCCCAAGCCCGCAATACCACTGCTTGGCAACTCGATTGTCTACGCTTGTTGGCAAGCAATGCCATCACCATGCAAGAGTATGATGATGCGTTGCAATATGCCCAACAAGGCTTAGGCCTGATTCGCCACGATACCTACTCCGCTGATTTCTACCGCTATGTCTTTTATCGGGTGCTGCAACGCTTGCATACCCATCGCGAGGAGCCTGCCGAAGCCTTGCGCTATGGTTTGCTGTCTTTTGAATATGCGCAGCGTGAAGGCAACCCAGCGTGGATGATCACTGCTCGTCGCTATTTGGCCCATCTCCACTATCAACAAGGCAATCTTCAGGCAGCATTTGATTTGTTTAGCGAAAATGTTGCTAGTGCCTTGGCCTACGATTCAGCCAGCGACCACCATGATGCTACGATGTGGCGAGCCGAAGTTGCCTTGCAATTAAAGATGGGCGAGCAAGCACTCGAATTTTCACGCGAAGCCCTTGAATTAGCCCGTAAACGATTGAATGCCCGCGATGAGGCTTGGGCGTTGTTGGCGAATGTGCGAGCTTTGCACGCATTAAATCGCCCTGATGAAGCCTGGTATTTTGCCAATGAGGCCTACCAGTTTGCCCAAACCCAACAGCTTGAGCACCGCCAAAAAGAGGCCCGCGAGTGGATTGAAACCCTAACCAAGCAACAACAGCCACCAAAATCGGCAACCAAACAAGGCTCATGGTTTGATCGTCTAATCGGAAAGCGCTGAGTGATGAGTACTGGAACATTTCAAGTTGATTTTGAACATCTGATTCGTTTGCTGGCCGAAAATTTGTATAGCGACCCACACGTTGCGATTCGTGAGTTGATTCAGAATGCTAGCGATTCGTGTGTGCGGCGGTTGGCTCAGCAAGGCATTTTTCAGCCAGCAATTCATGTGCGCATCGACCCAACCAAGCGTTTATTGGTGGTGGAAGATAATGGCACAGGTATGGCTCGCGATGATGTGGTGCGCTATTTGGCAACGATTGGCGCTAGCCAAACTCGCCAAATCAAATTTTCAACCGCCGATCAAAATGCTGCGCAGATGTTGATTGGTCAATTTGGGATTGGCTTTCTCTCCACCTTTGTGATTGGTCATCAAGTAACCGTCGATACCTTGGCCGAAGGCAGCGAGCAAGCAGTTTTGTGGCGTTCGCAGGGTAGCGCCGATTATAGCCTTGAATTGGGCACCCGCCAGCAGATTGGCACAACCGTCACAATTGAGTTAGAGCCAGCTTTTTATAATTTGCTCGATGAAACGACGCTCCGCGCAACGATTATTCGCTATGCCGATTTTATTCAATTTCCGGTCTATCTCGGCGACGACGCTCGCCCGATCAACCGCATGCATGCTCCTTGGCATTTGGATGCTTCGGAACACGAATACATCGACTACGTGAAGCATCGGTATGGGGTTGTGCCTTTGGCGGTCGAGCCAATCGCGATCAAACAGCAGCAAGCTGAATGCGTTGGGGTTTTGGCAATTATGCCCTTGCAGGCCAATTTAGCCATTCGCCCGCGCAGCCTTGATGTATTTCAGCGACGGATGTATGTTTGCCAAGATTTGCAATTGCTGCCCGATTGGGCGACGTTTATCTGTGGGATTATTGATGCACCATTGCTCGAGTTAGTTGCCAGCCGCGAAGGTTTTATGATCGAGCGCCCTAACTATCGGGCTTTGCGCGAAGCTTTGGTTGAGGCGGTGCGCTCATTCTTAATTCGCTTGGCTCAGCGCGAACCAGCCACCTTTGTGCAAGTGGTCAAACAATATAATAGTGGCATCAAACAGGCAGCGGTCAATGATAGTCAGTTTTTTGCTGCGGTCGCCGATTTGCTCAGCTTCGAGAGCGATATTGGCCCAATTACGTTAACGCGCTATCTTGAGCGAATTCCAGTGCGCGGGGCCGACGAGCGCACAATTTTTTATGTGCTGAATGATTTACCACCAAGTGCTCAGCAACGGGCAATTGTTGGGGCGCGTGGTGTACCAGTTCTCCATATCAATTCAATCGAAGAAAAATTTTTGAAGAAATATTGTAGCTTGCGCCATGGCGTGAGCTTTCAGCCACTTACCGCTGGGATTGCCGAGTTGATCGAAGCCGAAAGCGACCAGCAATGGCGAAAATTAGAACAACACTGTGAACAATTGGGCATGCAAGTCTATGCGGTGCGCTTTGAACCAAGCCATTTGATGGCCTTAGCCATGCGCTCCAGCGACTACAAACGTGAACAAGTTGTGGATAGCCTGTTGAAAGGTAGTGGAAGTTTGCTCAGTTTTGTGCAATCGGTCGGGCGAAATCGTAGCGATGATTATGTATTATGTGTCAACACGCTCAATCCATTAATTCAACAATTGCGCGATGGTCAACCCAACGATCCAACTTGGGCAACGGTTATCCGAGCCTTGTGGGGCTATGCCTTGCTTTCCAGTGGGGTCGAACTCACACCCGAACTGGGTGAGGCAGTGCAAAAAGCTCAAACTTCGCTGCTCGAACTGGCGCTGGCTCAACGCTAAGGAGTTGTTATGCAACGACCATATGGAATTCGCCAAGGTCAAATGACGATTAATGTGCCTGGAGTGATTCGGACGCTGGGCGAAAGTTTATATGCCGATCCGCATGTGGCGATTCGCGAATTGCTACAAAATGCTCACGATACCTGCCTTGTGCGCCAAGCCGATGATCCGAATGCTCCATTGCCCGAAATTCATGTGCGTTATGATCCCTTTGGCCGCAGCTTGACGATCGAAGATAACGGCGCAGGTATGACCGAAGCCGAAGTTGAGCAATTTCTCTCAGTAATTGGGGCCAGCAACACCGATGCTGTGCGTTCGCGACTTGAGGCGATCGGTGAGCGCAGCTTGGCCGAACGCTTGATCGGTCGCTTTGGCTTGGGCATGCTGGCAGCCTTTATCATCGGCGAACGGATTGAATTTGTTACCCGTTCGTTTCGCAGCGAAGGCGAATCAGCAGTTTGGTGGGAATGTAGCGGCGAGCAATCTTACCGGATGGGTCAAACCACCCGCCCGACGGCTGGCACAACCGTCACCGTGGCGATCAAGCCAAGCCAAGTACATTTGCTGCGTGAAGATGAGCTGAGTCGTTTGATTCGGCTGTTTGCTGATTTGCTGAGTGTGCCGATTTACCTTGACCCTTCGCCACGCCCAGTCAATGTGATGCAAGCGCCATGGCATAGCGAAGCGAGTGAAAGCGAGTATATTCGCTATTTGAACGAGCTATATCCTAGTGAATCAGTATTGGCGGTGATTCCGCTAAATATTGAGGAAGATGACGGCGCGTTTAAACTCGGTGGCGTGCTGTTTATTCCCAAGCAGTTGTATTTGAATGTCCGTGAACATGGCGATTTGATTATCTATGTGCGGCGGATGTTTGTCTGTCGCGGTGAGCGTAGCCTACTGCCAGAGTGGGCTAAATTCGTTAAGGGTGTGGTTGAAAGCCCCAATTTACGCGAAACAACCTCACGCGAGGCTTTGCGTCGCGATGAATATTTCGAGCGAGTCCAACACACCCTAGGGCAAGTTATTTTAAATTATCTTGAACAACTGGCGCTCAATGATCAGCGTTTATTCCGCGAGGTTGTTACTCAACACAACCGCGTAATCAAATCGTGGGCGTTAATTTCCGATGAATTGTTTATTCGGATCAAAGATATTGTGTTGTTTGATACCGATGCAGGGCGCATGAATTTGCCACGTTATTTTGAGCAATCGCAGCTTTCGCGTAGTGGCACCAACAACGACGACCCACATCAACGCTTGTTATTCTATTTCACCACCCCAGGCGGGATTGGACAACATGCGGTGTTGTTTGCGGCCAAGGGCTTGCGGGTGATTGACGGCCAATATTTCCCCGATGAGCCATTTTTGCGCCGTTACGCTGAATTAACCCCCAACATTGGCCTACGCCGTTTGGATGTTGGCGGCGATTTCATTTTCGAAGCCATGCCCAACAAAGATGAACGGTGGTTGGAGCTTGAGGAGCGCTACGCCGAAATGGGTGTTGAAGCCCAAGTTGCCCAATATTTGCCCGAATCGATTCCAGCGGTGTTGATCTTTTCTGAGAATTCCGAAACGAACGAACAAGTTGACACCCTGCTGGCCGACCCAAATTTGAGCCCATCGATTAAGCAATTGCTACGAGCAATGGTTGATGAGCGCAAAGCCGAGCGCAAACATATCGCCAGCAAAGGCATGCTTTATTTGAATGCCCGCAATCCAGTGATTAACCAAGTCGCGCAATTAAACCAGTATGCTGACCCGCAAATGCGCGATGTTTTGATTTTTCTCTATAACAATGCACTGATGTTAAGTGCCCAAGGTGCGCAGCGGATCGTCAAGCCTGAGCATGCCAAGCAAATTTTCGATGCCAACAACCGGGTTGCCAGCGCCTTGATGAATGCAATCACTGGCACAACCAATGCGGTTGATGTACCACAAGTTACCGTTGCCCCATACGCCCTGTTGATCAACACCTTGGGCAATAACCAAGTTAACCAAGAATTACGCTATGTGCTGGAAAGCGCACCCTTCTTTTTGCGGATTGTTGGGATTGACGCAGCAGTTTCGTTGACTGAACATAGTTTGCAGAGCATCAAACATGCGGCCTGTATTGTGATTGATGCGAGTGAGCCAGCTCAGGCTAGTTTGTTGGCGTTGGGAGCTGTGTGGGCGATTGCGCCGCAGGTGCCAATTATCGCCTTGCGTTCAGCTGAAACCGAGCCATTGGCGATTCCGGCAATTGATGTGGTGTATGATTTGGGTGTGCGGGGCGAGGCATTACAGCGGGCATTGCAGGAACTAAATCTTGCTCAAGCCGCTCGTCGCCTAACTGCCGCCGATTTTCTGCGCTACGAATTTGTCAGTGAACGCTTGGCTCAAGCCTTAGCCGAACAATTTAGTAGCATCGATCAATTGCTCCGTGCCGATCCAGCTGAGGTCAGCAATTTGTTGGGAGTTCGTTTAGCGCCTTTGGGCTTGATTGAGGAATTACAACGAGCTTTAGAAGAAGATCGCGGACATTAGATCCGGCGGAGCACGACGACGGTCATATCATCTTGGTATTGGCCGTCGCTCCAGCGATTGGCGGCGTTCATAATTTCGCTCACCAACTGCGAGGCCGGACGTTGGCTGAGCATACTAATCAAGTTGCGCAGCCGATTCAAGCCAAATAATTCGCGATCATGGTTGGCAGCTTCGACCACGCCATCGCTGATAAAAATCAAACTTTCACCAGCCTGAAGCTCTAGCACCGATTCGTTATATTCAGCTTGCGCCACCGCGCCCAAAGGAAAGCCTGTCAAATCGAGATAATCGCATTCGCCATTTTTGCGCACATGCAACGGCGCAATCAAGCCAGCGTTGCCCAACTGCATATGGCCAGTTTTAGCATCAAGCAAGGCATAGGCCAAACCGGTATTGATTTTTTGTTGGGCCATACGCCGATAAAACAACGGATTAAGCCGATTGGCTAGGCTTAGTTGGGTGGTTACTTGACCCTCTTGCAAATGTAAATCGATTACGCTCATGGCGATGGCCATGAAAAATGCCCCAACCACGCCCTTGCCCGACACATCGCCAACCGCAATATACCAACGGCCATCAGGCAAACTGAGCACATTGAAGAAATCGCCGCCAACTTCACGGGCTGGCTGGGTAAAACCAGCAATTTCATAGCCGCTGATTGCTGGCAATTGCTGGGGCAAAAAGCGTTGCTGCACCTCAGCCGCCAAATCAAACTCGCGCTGCAAGCGGGCACGTTCAGAGCGCTCCTCGACTTGGCGAAAATTCTCGAGCACAACTTCGACTTTGCTGCCCATCGCCTCGACTGTGGCTTGCTCTTGTTTGCTGAACCCACCAGGCCGATTGTAGAACGCCAACAGGCCAATCGGCTTGCCTTCTAAGCGTAACGGCACAGCTAGAGCAGCATCAATCCGTTGACCAAAACCGACGCGCTGAAAATCGCTGTTATTTTCGAGGCTGGTGGCTGACCATGGCTCATTGCGTTTTAAAATATAGGCTGCGAGGCTGGTTTGGTAGGCGGCAGTAGCTTGGGCTTCAATCCCCCAGCTAGCGGCAATTCGTGCTTGGCCTTGCTCAAGCAAAATAATCTCACCGCCCTGAGCATCGATCAGCGTGCCGCCCTCTTGCAAAATCTCGGCGAGCAGTTGATCGCGGGGTAGCGAACGGCCAAATAAATCGCCCATGCGGCTCAAAAATTGGTAAAGTTCGCGCTGACGACTAAGCCGACCCCAACCGCTGCCCGCAAAATAGGCCAAGACCGGCATCAAAACCAGGGTCACAATAATTTCAACCGTGGGAGCACCAAACATCCCATATTTGGCCAATGCTGTGGCAACCAACGGCGCAAACAGCAGATCAGCCAAAATCGCTACGGCCATGCTGCCCATTAAGCCAAAACCCATCGCAGCTTGGGCAATTGGAATCAAATAGAGATAGCGTAACGCAGGCGCAGCCGCCCAACGCCCCTCACCAAGGTACATCACAATTGTAATGACCGAGAGCAACAGGCTGATGCTAATCACATCGCGATGGCGGCGAGCACGATTCATGCGCGTAAAATTGCACTAAAACTAAATACAATATTGCAAAGGTAGCCTGGCACGACGCTTTGATAACGCCGAAACAGCAGCGAAGCGGCAATCGAAATCATCGACAAATAAATTACTACCCCAGCCAATTGAATCGGATTTTGCCATTGGCTGCGGATGAGGTAGATGCTCAAATTGGCGATGGTGGTGATGGCGGTTGCTTGCCAGAAGTTGAGTTTATACACATTTTGCAGCGAACGCAAGAGCACGCCGCGAAAAAATAATTCTTCGCCCAGCGATTGAAACACCTCGTAGCCCAGCGACCAAAACATATATTGCCACGGTTTAATGCTGAGCCCGACAATCCCGCTAAATCGAATCGTCGAGAAAAAGTGCAGCGAAATGAAAATACCTGCAAGCAAGCCAATTAACACTTGATCGGGCCATTTACGCAGGTGCAAGCCATGATTTTGCAATTGCTGATCGCGCTGAGCATACCAAAATAGCAGGATTGGTGGAATAAAAAAGAGGCCTGCCCAATATAAGCGTGGCGAATTGGCCAAGCCAAGCGCCAAAAAATGTTGATTTAGCCCATGCTTGGCTGCTAGATTAACCGTAATGGCCACTGCCGCCCATAAGCCAAAGGTTAACATGGTGCGGCGTTTGACATACGGCTGGCGAAACCATGCCAACCAACAGAAAACTCCAGTAAACACAACCCACGAACCAACCTCAGTTACCACTCCTTGGGTTGCTTGGCTGGTAAACGTTGTGCCCCACAAAATCATGGCCAAAGCGCAGAGCATTGTTAGCGCGATTGCCAAGCCATAGCGCCATGGTGGGCGTTGCAACAACGGGCGTTCTGGCGATTCTAGTTGATGAAAAGCAAGCAGCGACATAGTGCCTCCGTTGGTCGTGAGCGCTATTGTAGCATAGGCGAAGAACATAGAACATAGAGCATAGAACATAGTCAGAAATCAAAAGGCAAAAGAGCTAATCCCTAACGCAGAGTGATGTAGGGGCTAGGGATCGGGGATCAGGGGTCAGGAAATTTGTTGGCGAAATAGGAAGTAGCTGGGGCTAGCAGAATAATTACAACAATCTGTGGCAATCTGTGGCTAAAAAATAAGCTTCGCGCTCTTTGCGTCCTTCGCGGTTTCAGTTCTTCGTTTCCTTCGTACTCCTTGTGGATTAAAATCTGGCCCCTCGTCCCTGAACCCTGCCCTCTAAAAATAGGTTGACAATAAAAAGTTGGGCATGGTACAGTTTGTGATATGGTGATCACGATTGACCAAATCAATTGAATCGGCCAGGAGGAAAGAACGATGGATGATTTGATTGAGGATTTACTTGCCCATCCCAAGGTGCTGGAAACCCGCAGCCATTTGCACCATGGGATTGCTAAATACGAACATTTGATGCGGGTTACGCGCTATTCCTACCGAATTGCTCGTTTGCTCAAGGCCGATGTGCGGGTTTGCACTCGTGCTGCCTTGCTTCACGATATCGATTCACGCTATGGCACGCTGGAAAATCATGGGGCGGTGGCTGCGCGTTGGGCCGAAGAACAGGGCGAAGATTTCGCAGTCTGCCAAGCAATTATTGGCCATATGTACCCAATCGGCCCGGCCCCGATGACTCGCGAAGGCTGGATTTTATCGCTCGCTGATAAAGCGGCTTCGTTGGCTGATCTGACTGCCTATGTGCGGGGCTTGGTCAATGGCCGTTCGCAGCAAACCAAACGCGAACTCCAAGCCAGCGATCCCTTCTATCGGCCACGCCGCAAGCCCAAACGCCGCGAACAACTGCGCAAAATGCTCGATCTTGATGTTTAGCTGATTGCTAGCATAACCCTATGACGATGATTGTGTAACAGTTTTGTTGCACAATTTTTGTTTTATTAGAGATATTTTTGAGCTATGCTGGGTGTGATCAATTTGCTAAGAGGTGTTTCAATGTATGCTATTCCTCAACAGAAACAACAATTAAAAACAAAATCACTTATTCGATTTATATTAAAAAATACACTAATCATTTCATTAATTACATCGATTCCTATAGGATTTTTAATGGTCTATGTAAATAAATATATCCTATCAATATTTATGTTTATTTATTGTATGTATCTGTATATTCCAGTCGGGTTAGTTGTAGTAACCACGCATATAGTTTTGACAACGTTTTGTATAAAACTGATTGGCGATACGAATAGGAAACAGTTAACCATCATTTGTGGAATTATTGGTATGCTGTTATTGATTGGTGTCTATCTCTATCGACCATTTGTGCAGCCACCCATGGGTGCAGAATTAGTCGTCGTAAGTATGTATGTTGGTGGATTAATTATTCCAGCAATGATTCAAATCGGCTCGGTTATCTGGCATATATGGCATGATCCTGATCCATGGGATTTATTGGGAGTTTTGCATCAACCAACTACTTAATCAGCAATTGCCCCCTAGTTGAATAAAACTTAATATTTTTGACCGAATCTACGGAGCGGCGTATTATAGCACTATATGCTTGGATCGAACATCCAGCATATTAGTGTTTGTAGGAGGATGAATTATGCGTTTGCTACGTGCGTTCGCGTTGTTGCTATTGGTGGCTGTTTTGGCTCCGCTCGGCTTGCAGAGTGGGGTTGTAAGTGCCCAAAATGAGCAACGCACGGTCACTATTTTGGAAACTAGCGATATCCACGGCAATTTGATGGCTTGGGATTACTACACCAATAAGCCTGCCGAATGGGGTATGACCAAGGTTGCAAGTTTGATCAAACAAGAACGAGCGATCGATCCAAACTTATTGTTAGTTGATAGCGGCGATACGATTCAAGGCTCACCACTAACCTATTATTACAATGTTATCGACAAAAATGCCGCGCATCCAATGGCGGCGGTCTTTAATATGCTGAAATATGATGCAGCCGCTTTGGGCAACCACGAATTTAACTATGGCTTGGATGTCTTGAATCGCTATACTAGCCAAGCCCAATACCCAGTTATGAGTGCCAATACTCGTAAAAGCGATGGCAGCGAAGCCTTCAAGCCTTATGTGATCAAAGATGTGAATGGCGTGAAGGTAGGTTTGTTGGCCTTGACCACGCCAGCAGTGCCAACATGGGAAAAACCCGCCAACATCGCTGGTCTGCAATTCGCCGATCCGGTTGAAATGGCTAAGCAATATGTGCCCCAAATGCGGGCCGAAGGCGCAAACCTTGTGGTGGTGATCCAACATATTGGTTGGGAAAAACAGCCTGCTGATGCTACGAAACCAGAAGCTTGGCTGACTGACCATAACACTTGGCGCGATACTGGTTCGTTGCCTGGCGAAAATGTTTCAATTAAACTCGCCCAAGAAGTACCTGGAATTGATGCCATTTTGACTGGCCATTCGCACTTGAATGTTCCCAAGGCGCTGATTAATGGTGTTCTCTTAACTGAGCCTTCATATTGGGGCCGTAATTTGAGCAAGGTGACGATTACGGTCGAAAAAAATGGTGATGGCTGGAATGTAGTTAACAAAGATTCAACCACACTTTCAGTTACCAATGTTGCTGAAGATCAAGAGATTAAAGCGCTGATACAACCGTATCACGATCAAACCTTGAGCTACATCAGCCAACCAGTTGGTACGGCTAGCGCCGAATTTGCTGGTGGCCCCAAGGCGCGTTATCGTGATAGCGCGTTGGCCGATTTGATCAACAATGTGCAAAAGCAAGCTGCTGCTGATGCTGGCTACCCCGTTGATCTCTCGTTGGCGGCGATTTTCACCGATGGCGGCATGATTCCGGCGGGCCAAATTACCCTGCGCGATGCCTACAGCATCTATATTTACGATAACACGCTGTATGTGATGGAAATTAATGGTGATATTTTGCGCCGCGCTTTGGAGCGTAACGCCGAATATTTCCGCCAGCTTGACCCCAATGCCTTGCCCAGCGATCCCAAGGCGGTGGTCAACGATAACGCCCGCGATTACAACTGGGATTTGTACACCGACATCGAATATAGCTACGATTTGACCAAGCCAGCTGGCCAGCGCGTGACCAAATTGCAATTAAATGGGGTTGATATTACGCCTGAGCAAACGCTGCGCATCGCAATCAACAACTATCGGGCTGGTGGTGGCGGTGGTTTTGCTATGTTCCGCGAAGGCAAAATTGTCTATCAATCGACCAGCGAAATTCGCGATTTGATCGCTGAATCAGTCAAAAATGCTGGCACAATTGATCCAGCGGTGATCAATAAAGTCAACTTTACCCTTGTGCCCGATTTGTATGCCCACTATTTTGGCGCTGCCAGCCAACCAACTGCTACACCAGTGCCAGCAGTTCCAACTGCCACTCCAGCGCCAGGGGTGCCAATTACCTTGCCTGATACTAGTGGCAACCAACCAAGCTATGCTTGGGTTTGGGCGGCTGTCGCCATGGCCTTGCTCGCCTTAGGTTTGGTTGTACGCCAGCGATAATATATGTAGATTTAGGGTATGGTTTAAATCCATACCCTATTCGAAAGCCTCAAATAATGTTCTTCTTTCTATATTATAGAAATCAAGAATTACACCTATTATTGACTGTAAATCATTATCGATTGATGGTAATGGATAAAAGGTTTTATTGTAAGCTAGTTTTTCAAAACTAATTGCTAGATTAAAAAGATTTTTAACAATATCACTTTTACTAAAGTAATCGCTTAATATATTAACTGGTATAGAGCTATATACCTCTTCTAAGTTCCTTTTTAATGAAGATATGCTACCTGTATTTTGTGGCATATAATCCCTAATAAGTTGTAATGCCATCTCTACGATTTTTTTTGTTCCATTTTCTCCCAAAGATCCATGTAGAAATCCATTATTTAAGATATTTATTCTTGTTTGAGAATCTAAAGAGGATAAATCTTTATATATAAAATCTATTCCTATAAGAAGGTATGATATTAATAGATACATTATTCTACATGCAGATTCTCTTCTTTGATGAGATATAATTATTTGGTTTGCGAAAAAATATATTTCACCAAGCCAATAATTACATCCACTATAATCTAGTTGGGTTAGGAGTAAACTCTTTGATTCATTTATTCTTTTTCTCCAAAAAACACTATTTTTTCCTTTATCATCTATATCTATAACTTGTATGAAATCCTCTTCTATTAAACGATAAGGATCTAGCGGTATTTTTGACAGTCGTGAAAGAAAACTTCCATCTAAAACAATTACATCATTATCTATGCCGAAATTATTCACTGAGGGACGCTCATCAGTGGTAGCAATCATACATTTTTCTAAACCTAGAGCAATTTGTAATCCTTTATTCCAAAATATTCTTTCTATTGCTTGAGGGGTTTTTTTGTTCTTTATGTCAACATTTATTCTTTCTCTAGTCAATGTTGATTGTTTCATATATAACCATAAATCAATATCGGTTACATCAAAACCTTCGTATCTGAAATTTACGCCTCTAACAACAAAATAACCTAATTCTCTAAAGTATTGTCTTAAATTTTCTTCCATAATATAACCTTTATTAATATTCATTATTTACTCCTTAAAGTTCTTAACATATTGACAATAGAATTTCTACTTTGATGCGATTGATTTTTTCTTATAATTTCACGATTATACTCAGGACTATGATATTTTATCAATTTTGCACTACCAAAATTTGGTAACGAAGCCTCACTTATATCACCTTCTTGGAGTGCTTGTAATGCTAACTCACCTACCTCCTTTTTTAGTAATCTCATAGAATATAGATTATTGTTTAGTGATTTTACCTCTATGACTCGTTTTAATTCAAGAATCTTATAATCCTGCCCGATGGCTGTAGCTGGCCCAACCCACTCCCCGGCTATCAACTTCTTCATTAATTGCGGTAGCATAGTAATTCTTCCTCTATTATTACCGCTATAGTTTATACCATAATGGAGAGAAGTAACAAATGCTTTTACTAAATCTAACGCATCATCTTGTAAAGGATTTCCATATTTTCCAAAAGAGGATGGTTTCGTAATAAAATAATGTTCTGATATATCATTGCTTACACTATTGACATCAAATAATCCTATTGATAAAACTTTGGTTAAAAGTATATCACCTAATATTTTTTTTGCATCATCATAAGATATTACAACCTTCATATCTAGTTCTTGATTGATTTGATTTATACAGGCTGCATCTTGACTATTCAATGAACTTACAATTGATAACATTTTTTGTGGATCATTTGTTCTAAAAAGATTGCCATTGAAGTAGATTTTTTTATCATCTAATTCTTCATGATCAATAAATCCAATCTCCTCAGATTGGGAAAATATTTCTTCAGTTATTAAATTTGTTGTTTCATATATATCACTTATATACTCTTTTAATAAACTACTTTGACAAGGATGCTGGGATGTTTTTTCTGCAATATCTATTGCAATAAATTCTTCTTTTTGAGGATTTGATGAAATAAATATATCATGAGTATGTTGTAATACAGCTGATGTTGTTAAACCAAGAGTTTCTGTATCACCTTTACTACTAACACTTATTAACCTTTGGTTTTCCAGCTTATTTAATAGTGTAGGAAGCTCCAATATAGGGCTAATACCTGCGCTGCGAGCTAAAATATCTACTTTTTCCTTTGAAAGTGTGCTTTGGCTCTCTGATTCACATAAAGCAGATAAGAGCAATCCTGCTTTTCCTGCCAAAGCAATGGAATCAAATGATGTGACATTCGAAATCTGTTGAAGTTTTGAAGAATGGTGAACTAGCCATGCGCCAACGGTTTTTTTAGGCAAACTCTTCATATTAACCTCTCCTACTGCTTAATCTGCAATGGTATTTGGTATAGAATCAACGGGTTATTACCTCATATATTTTACAATTATCAATCATTGAGTATACATAATACTTATTCATGGAATTAAAGATAAAAAGTTGATTTTATTCTATCAGAAAAGAATTAAAAACCAATATACAATTTTATTACTTACCTTGCCTGATACCAGTGGTAACCAACCAAGTTATGCTTGGGTTTGGGCGGCTGTCGCCATGGCCTTACTCGCCTTAGGTTTGGTTGTACGCCGCAGTTAAAGGCAAAGGGCAGAAATCAAAAGTCAAAATCAGGGGTAGGGGCCAGTGATCGGGGATCAGGGGTCAGGAAATTCAGTGGCGAAACAGGAAGTAGCTGGGGCTAGCGAATAATCCAATCTGTGACAAAAATTTTAACCTTCGTGTCCTGCGTGGATCAAACAACTGGCCCCTAGCCCCTGATCCCTGGCTCCTCAACTTTCGTGCTCTTCGTGTCCTTCGTGGTTAAAATCTCCTTCCCCGAATCCCTCTGTTCCATCTTCTTTGCGCTATGTTCTCCTGATCCCTCGTATCCATTGCCTTCGCATACGATCATCGGCTATAATCAGCGCTACACATTGCCGCACTTCACTCTTTTTACTACATAAATTCAAGCGCGATTAATCAACCTCCGGTTCGCTGGGCTTGCAATGAGGATTCAGGTATGAAAGAAGTAGTCTGTATCACGCTCGGACGTTCGCGGCGTGACTTTAGCTTTACAACAACGCTGTTGGGCGAAGAGCTACGGGTGCGCCGCATTGGAGCCGATGGCGATGTCGAACGGGTCAAGCAGTTGATTCGTGAGCACGATGGCAAGGTTGATGCAATTGCGCTTGGTGGCGTAATTGCAAACTTTCGGGTTGGCAAAGCCAGCTATCAACATAATCAAGCCTATACGATCGTCAATCAAGCACGAGTTACCCCAACCGCTGATGGGGTGTTGCTCAAGTCAACCCTCGAACGTTGGACAGTCGCGCAAGCGGTTTCGCGTGAACCAGGCCGCTTCAACTATCGGCGGGTTTTGGTTTTTTCGGGGATCGAGCGCTATTCCTTGGCCGAATCGTTGAGCGGTTATAACGTTGATTTGCGTTTTGCTGACCCCAAGGTGCATTATGGTTTGCCCTTTACGCTGAGTTCGCTGAGCCAACTGGAGCGCTACGCCAAATTTGCCATGCCCGATTTGGCCAAAAAGCCCTATCGGCGGATTCACCCGATTGGCAAGGGCGCGACCCACGATAGCCGCCTCGAAAAAGATTGCGCTTGGGCTGATGTGCTAGCGGGCGATTTTGCCTTTATTCGGCGCTACGCTCCGCAAGATCTGCGTGGCCGCACGATTTTGACCGACGATCCATCGCCTGCGGAAATTGAAGATTTGCGCCAGCGTGGAGCACATACCTTAATTACGCTCACGCCCAAAATTAGCGAGGAGCACCCATTTGTTTCGGCAGATGTGCTCGAAGCCATGATTTTGGCTGTTACAGGCAAGCGCACCCTCGATGAAGCCACGGTCTTGCAAATTACGGCTGATGCCAATTGGGAGCCACACATTCAGCGTTTGACCAACGACGAAGAGTTAGAAAAATTTGCTTTTGTGATTCACCCGCTCTCAACCAAATTTATTTATAAAGATCCGCGCTTCAAAGTTTTTAAATTTGTGCCCCAACGTTGGGTCGAACGTGCTATGGCTCACTTGCCACCATTGTATCTCTCGCGGATGAAGGGCATTAAATCGACTGGTACAGGCAAGGAAATCGAAGGTATTTTGCTGACGTTGGGTGCTACGCCCCGCGAATTGATGCGCCGCCCAACTGCCTTTACCTATCGCCGTTTGATCAAAGCTGCTCGCATGGCCGAGCGCATGGGCGCGAAGCTGATGGGCTTGGGGGCATTTACTTCGGTGGTGGGCGATGCTGGCATTACAGTTGCCCAAAAATCCGATATTGGCATCACCTCAGGCAATTCGTTGACTGTGGCCGCAACCCTTGAAGCCGCCAAACAAGCGGTCATTCTCATGGGCGGGCGGGTTGATCAAGGCACAGCCGTGGTGATTGGGGCAACTGGCTCGATTGGCGCAGTTTGTTCACGCCTGCTGGCCCAAGCGATTGGCGATGTGGTCTTAATTGCGCCACGGCCTGAGCGCTTGATCGCCTTGAAAAAGCAAATCGAGGCTGAAACACCCAACGCCAAAGTAACAATTGCCACCAAAGCTGATGATTATGTTGGCAGCGCCGACTTAATTGTTACCACGACCACCGCCCTCAACACCAAAATTGTGGATATTGAGCGCTTGAAGCCAGGTGCGGTGGTGTGTGATGTTGCACGGCCACCAGATATCAAAGAAGATGAAGCCGCCAAACGCCCTGATGTGTTGGTGATTGAATCGGGCGAAATCACCTTGCCCGGCGAGGTGGATTTTGGCTTTGATATTGGTTTGCCGCCAGGCACGGCCTATGCATGTCTCTCGGAGACGGCTTTGTTGGCGCTTGATGGCAAATTTGAAGATTACACGCTTGGCCGCAACATCGAAATGGATCGGGTCAAGGAGATGTATCGCTTGTTCAAAAAGCATGGCCTGAAATTGGCGGGCTTGCGCACCTTTGATCAATATGTAACCCCCGAAATGGTCGCCGAAAAGCGCCGCCTAGCCGATCAGCGTCGGCACGAACTGGGTTTACCAGTGACCACCGAAACCGAAACCCTCGCCAGCGAAATGCCGCTGGAAGTTGGTGGCTCCAACTAAATCAATCCAACGGCGTGAGCTTCGTGCTTGCGCCGTTGCTTTTGCCCCTGCAACGCCTCATTCCTCTCAGCGTATTGTTTTTGCTTGAAACTAATTCCTAGTGAGAGATTATTTATGCTAGCCTGTAGCTATTGTGGCGGCGATGTGCCCGACGATTGGGAAGAATGTAAAACCTGTGGTTGGTTGCGTGATGGCTCGTTGGCCTTGCCACTTGAGCCACTCAAATGCCCGTATTGTGGTGATGATGTGGCCGATGATTGGGAAGAGTGCCCAAGTTGTGGCTGGTTGCGCGATGGCTCATTGGGCGTTCCTCAGCCAGCACCACCGCCACCCACAGTGCGCCAACTGGTCTGCCTCCGTTGCCAAGCGCAGATGACATTTTTGGGCTTCAAGCAATTTCGTGAAAGCTCAACTTCACTGGATATTTTGCAAGGCCGTTTTGGCTCGTTTCGCCAGGATTTTCAAATTTTGGAATTGCATGGCTGTGGCTATTGTGGCTATGCCGAATTGGCTCTACCCCACATTGGTAGTTAGTCGAGATTCTGAGTTGAAGGGAGTTGATGATGCAAGCTTGTACATATTGTGGTGCTGATGTTGATGATGATTGGGTTGAATGCTCAACCTGCGGCTGGCTGCGTGATGGTTCGTTGGCCTTGGTTAGCCCCATTGGTGAACGCCAAATCGAGTGTATTCGTTGTGATACGGCGCTTGAATTTCGGGGCGTGAAATATTTTCACGAAGGTTTGAGTTTGGCAGGAGCTTTGGTTGGCGCAGTCGGTGCAGTTATCAAACGCGAACGACTTGAACTGTATTGTTGCCCCAATTGTGGTCGCTGCGAGTTATTCGACCCAGAGCTTGGCCGCTAATCTAGCGCAACAATCGCCTACTAGCGGCGTATAACCCCATAGCGAACCACAATTAGGAGGAACAACTATGGGGTTATTTGATGGATTAATGGGCAATGCTTCGGAAGTTGATCCGCAAGCAGCCCAGCGTGATTTTGCCCAACTGTTGGCATGGGGCGAGCAAGTTCAACGCGCCTACCAACTGATTCGCGATTTCTTTATTTTTACCGATAAACGCTTGATTTTGGTTGATAAACAGGGCATTACTGGCAGCAAAGTCGAATATCATTCGATTCCTTATCGCAGTATTACCCACTTTAGCATTGAAACCGCTGGCCATTTTGATCTCGATGCTGAGTTGAAAATTTGGATTTCAGGCAATCCTGTGCCAATTCAAAAACAATTCAACAGTCGGATCAATATTTATCAATTGCAAGCGGTTCTAGCTGCGTTCGTTGCTCGTTAATCAATATGCTCGCATGGTTTTTCCATGCGAGCATATTTTAGTTACTCGGTCTTAAACTCCAAAACATACAAGCCATAACTGAAATCGCTGACATAGACAAATTGATCGCGCACTTGTACGCCCCACAAGGCCACTTTTGGCGAATTGTTCAGCGGCCAGCTTGCCACTGATTGAGGGTGACTTGGATCGCTGATATCGAGCATGCGCAGGCCATCTTGATACCACGAAGCATACAAATATTGGCCTTGCACCTCGGAATTATGCACAGTTGGGTTGGATTGCAAGGTCTCATTAATTGAATTTGGTGTATTGTAGCGCCCAACTTCAACTGGCTGGCTGGGATTGCTCAGATCAAAGAATTGAATTGCGCCGCCACCATCAAAATAGCTTTCGATGGTCGCTTCAGCCTCAGGTTGGCTGAGCAAGGCAGCGGCGGTTGTGCTGCTAATGGTAAACATCGGCAGATCAAAATCATCGATCAAATCAACATCATCGCCAAATTGCAGCTCCTCAAATGGCGCATTGGCATAAATCAGCAACGCTGCGGCCTCGCCGTTTTGGGCAATTTGCAGCTTTTGCTCAATCGAACAGCCTGCCATCTCGGCCAACACAAACAATCCTTGAAAATCAGGATACTCAGCCTGAGGATCGCACGCTTGGCCAAGCGCTAGAACCTTGGCGCTCAGCGGTGTATCAAGTTTGCCACCAAATGGCAATTCGTGGGCATAATCTGGCTCAGCCAAGGCTGGATGGCTAATTTTCGCCTGATCGGTGCTAAAATCTTCGTTGTTCAAGGCCAACATTTGCCCATCATTCCAATCGACGACTGAGTGCGCGTCGCCCTCGGCCAGCGCTGGATAGGGCGTTTGACCAAGGTAGATTGGTTGCTTGGGATCTTGAATATCTAAGATAATCACGCCGCCATCCCAGTACGAGAGATAGGCGCGTTGGCTGTTGCTGCTGGCCCGCACGCTATGCAAAAAGATCCCTGGGAAATTACCACGCGTTCGATCAGCATAATCAAGCACTTGCCAATCGGGCTTTTGATCAATACCCCAACGGCTGAGCATGGTTGGTTGGCTAGGGTCGCTAATATCGACAATCCACAATTCGCCACGATCTTCGGGCTTGGGCGTTGTGCCAAAAGCGTTATTGGTGGGCGCAGCAAGTAAAGCCAAGGCTTGACCACTCGCCGTAATTGTTACATCGAGTTCATGTACGCCAAGATTGGTTTCAAAACGAGCCAATTCGAGCGGCGTAGTTGGATCGGTGATATCCAAAATTTGAATGCCTGGCTTAGTTGCCTCGCGGCAGGGCTGAATCCCCAAGACCGCAATATCCTGCTCGCCAATCCGCACCACATCCATATCTTCGAGCGAGGCATTTTTGACGCTTGGTGAATAGCCTGCCAACTCTGGATTAGCCGGATCGCTCACATCAATTAATGTAATTTGATTTTCGGCGGGGCATGAGCCAGGCTGCGAACCAAGCAACACCAAATCGTTATACAACGTGAGATCAGCATGGCGACCGCTAGTTGGTGGCTTAAGTCGCAAGCTGCCAACTTGCTCGAAATGTGGCCCAGTGATGCTTGGGGTTGCAGTGGCAGCGGGTCGCGGCGTTTTCGTTGGATTTTGATTCACGCCATCTTTATCAGAGCGAGCTTGCTCGCCAGCTTTGTTAATTGTTGCAGTTGCAGGAATCGCTGTCGCATTTTGATCGGCACAGGCAGCGATTAGGATTAAGCAAATTGCCACGCTAAAATAACGTGACCAACGTTGAAACAGCATTTTGTCTCCTCTCATTACAACTGCTAAGCACTGGTTGGCAGTTGTTGGTGCATAAATTGATAGAGTGTCCGAACGAATTTAACTGGCTCCTCGAATGGTGGGCAATGGCCGCTGCGTTCAAAGTGAATCAAGGTTGATTGTGGCAAGTGCTCATGTAAATATTCACCAACTTTGCCTGGGTAAAGCCAGCTTTGCGAGCCATAACACAACAAAATTGGCACATCCATACTTGCCAACAAATCACGATAATCGCGGTCGGCCATATCTTCGGCCAACGGCAAGAGCGCCTTACGATCGTAGTTGCGGCGATAGGGCGAGGTCAACCAAGTGGCAAAGCGCAACAGGGTGCGATTAGGGTGCACAACACCCATTGCAAAACGGCGCAAGACTCGTCGCTGTTGGCTCTCAAACAGTTGGCGCATACTAGTGATATGGTCGGGTGTGTAGGCTCCGAACAAACCCATGGTCCATTCTGTGCTGGTTTGCATACATGGAGTTTGATCGACCAGCACAATGCTTTTGAGATTAGCGACTCCAAATTGCCGTGCATATTCAAAGGTTGTTAGGCCGCCCATTGACCAGCCGACGATCGTTGGTTTATCAAGTTTGAGGTGTTCGATCAATTGATGCAAATCTTTGGCTAAACGGCTGATCGTCAGTTCACCTTGGCCTGGCGTGCGTCCGTGGCCGCGCAAGTCGATTGCGATACAACGATACCAACGGCGCAGGGCGGTGGTAATGCCAACCCAGTGCGAGCCAGCGCTCGTCCAACCATGGATAAAAATGATTGCGGGTTTTTGGCCGCCAGTGTCACTATAAAAAATCGGGTTTTGATCATCGGCAAGAAAGCTCGACATAGCATCCTCCATAGTTTAATGATGTTTCGCGGCCAGCAAGATCGATTTGTGACGTTATTTGACACAACCGTCAACTATACTCAGCTCAAAACCAAGCGGGTCGTGATAGAAAACGCTGGGATGAGTATTAAACGATGAACTGGAGTACAAACGATGGAACAGGAAGCTTTAGTTACCCGCACCTACCGCGCTGCAATTCGCTCTGGAGATGATTATATAACGATTGAAGAAACAATTGCACTCCCTCCAACGGCTGATGATGCAGCAATCAGTCAAGCGGTTGAAACTGGCTGGCGTATTTTTCGGGCGCAGCAAGCGGCAGTTGAGGCGCAAATTAGCGCTTTGCGCGATGCTCACCCTGCGACAACCACGCCACGCATCGCCGACCCCGATTCGCCTGCGAGCGACAAACAACGCTCCTACCTTGAGTATTTGATCAATACCTTGGCGATTAACGATGGTCAGATGCAAGCAACCTTGCAAGAACACAACGCAACCTACGAAACCCTGACCAAGGGCCAAGCTTCGGAAATTATCGATGGCTTGAAGCAGCAATTAGATCAAAAGCCCGCAGCCAGCCAAGCGAGTGCCTCGGCCAGCGCTAGTGCCAGTAGCAGCACCACGAGCAACATGCTCGATTCGACTGCTAGCGAGCCACCAGCCAGCACGCGCCAATTGGCAGCATTGCAACGGGTCGCAGGCCAACAAGGCGTTGATCTAAGCGCTGAAATTCGCCAACGCTTTGGCGCACAACAGCTTGATGATCTGTCAGTCAACGAGGCAGGAGCGTTGTTGCAAGAACTGCAACAACGCAGCATGCGCCGCTAAAAGTCCTATCCGTGGCTAGCTTAAATGGATAGTGAAACAATGACTAATGGCTAGCCGAAAAATTCGCAAACGTAGCATCTAGATATGGGCAACTGAGTAAGTACATTAAACCGGAGGAACACCAATGAACGTTAAAGGAACCGTAAATCGCGTTGAATTGATCGGCTGGCTGGGTGGCGAACCAACCCAACGTTTTTTACCATCGGGAGTTGGGGTCTGTGATTTCAGCGTAGCAACCAAACGCTTTGGCAGCAAAGATGAACAAGGCGAACAAACCTTCGACACTGAATGGACAACCATCGAAGCTTGGAATGGTTTAGGCGATATTTGCCAAGATCGTTTGCACAAAGGCAGCCGGGTGCGGGTGGTTGGTAGCTTGCATACCCGCTCGTGGGAAGACAAAGAAAATGGTCAGCGTCGTTCCAAAACCGTCGTTCGGGCCGATGAAGTGCTGTTTCTCGATGCCTATGGCAACGACGAATAGCCAAGGCAAGCCAAAGCCCTCAGCAAAACTGCTGAGGGCTTTGATGTTTGGAGCCGCATGTCGGACTTGAACCGACGACCTACCACTTACAAGGCGGTTGCTCTACCAACTGAGCTAATGCGGCTTAACGCGAGTCATTATACGCATGAATCGAGGTTTGGTCAAGATGGATATTCGGGGAGCGGTTGTTGGGTTTGGATGATTGGTTGTTTGTATAGGGTCGATGAAATTAAGAATTATTGACTATACCTCGATTCGCACTTTTAAGATTTTCGCTGTTTTATGGTTAAATAGGCTTATTTAATGGTGCTTGATGTGCTTTGGATTTGATAGTTTTTGCTGCCTCCCTGTTGACAGAAGTGGATAGTTGTGGCACTGTACTTCACGCCGCACGAATTCCAGATCGTGCCTCAACGAGGCCACCTAAAGCGACGCTGCCCCAGTACACGTCAACTTTGAACTGATTCGCCGCGTTTTGAATGCGTCGGTTGGTGGCATAGTGTGAACTTTTAAGGAAAACCCTATGGATCATAAATTGGTGATTGTTGAGTCGCCAGCCAAAGCAAAAACTATTCAAAAATATCTGGGTGCTGGCTATCGCGTTATGGCGAGTATGGGCCATGTCCGTGATTTGCCCAAGAGTAAAATTGGCATTGATATTGACAATGATTTTACCCCTGTCTATGAAATTAGCGAGGGCAAAGATAAGCTCATTGCCGAATTGAAGCGTGAAATCAAGACTGCTGATGCCATCTACCTCGCAACCGACCACGACCGCGAAGGCGAGGCGATTGCTTGGCATATTTTACAAGCAGCCAATATTGGCAAACGTAAGCCGGTCTACCGTATTACCTTTAATGAAATTACCAAGGATGCGATTCAGCACGCCATTCGTAACCCACGCGAAATTGATGCCAACTTGGTCGATGCCCAACAAGCGCGACGGGTGCTTGATCGCTTGGTCGGCTATAAAATTTCACCAATTTTGTGGGCCAAGGTGCGACGCGGGCTTTCGGCTGGGCGGGTGCAATCGGTTGCCGTGCGTATGGTGGTTGAGCGTGAGCGCGAAATCGAAATCTTTGTGCCCAAAGAATATTGGACAATTGAGGTCGATTTATCCCCAACTGGGCTGAAGAAACTTGGCAAGCATGATATTTTTCGGGCAATTTTGCACGCTCGCAATGGCAAAAAGCTCGATAAATTTGCTATTCCCAGCAAAGATACTGCTGATGCAGTTTTAGCCGCTTTAGAAGGGGCAAATTATCTTGTTGGTACGGTTACCCGCAAGGATAAACGCCGCTCGCCAGCACCACCATTTATTACCAGTACCCTGCAACAAGAAGCCAGCCGCAAGCTTGGGTTTAGCTCTAAACGCACCATGCAAGTGGCGCAAAAACTGTATGAAGGGGTCGATATTGGCGGCAAAGATGGCACAGTTGGTTTGATTACTTATATGCGTACCGATTCAACCAACGTTTCAGTTGATGCCCAAACCGAGGCTCGCACGCTGATCACTGAGTTGTATGGTAAAGAGTACGCTCCCGCCAAACCCAATATCTACAAAACCAAGGCTAAAGGTGCTCAGGAAGCTCACGAAGCGATCCGCCCAACCAGCGTGGTGCGCCGCCCTGATCAATTAAAAGCAGCGCTTGGCCGTGATGAGTTTCGGCTTTACGACTTGATCTGGAAGCGCTTTATGGCTTCGCAGATGGCGGCGGCAATTTTCGATAGCACTAGCGTCGATATTGGGGCTGGAGCCGGAATCAAAACTGCTGCTGGAGCGCCATTTACCTTTCGCGCAACTGGCTCAGTGCTCAAATTCAATGGCTTTTTGGCAGTCTACAACGTCAGCCTCGACGAAGGTGACGAAGACGAAGACAAAGAGGCCTTGTTGCCGCCGCTGAATGAAGGTCAAGCCCTCGATTTGCATGATCTATTCGGCGAGCAACATTTCACTACGCCACCACCACGCTATACCGAAGCAACCTTGGTTAAGCAGATGGAAAGTGAAGGGATTGGCCGCCCATCAACCTATGCGCCGACGATCTCAACTATCGTTGCCCGTGAATATGTTGAGTTGGTCGAAAAGAAATTGATGCCCACCACCTTAGGCCGGGTTGTAACTGACTTGCTGGTTGAGCACTTCAAAGATATTGTCGATTACAACTTTACTTCGGATATGGAACAGCGGCTTGATGATATTGCTGAAGGCCAACGGCGTTGGGTGCCAGTGCTGCGCGAATTTTACGATCCGTTTGCTGTGCGCTTGCATGCTGCCGAAACCGAAATGCGCAACGTCAAACGCGAAGAAATTAAAACTGAATTGCCATGCCCCCAATGTGGCACTCATCTGGTGATCAAATGGGGCCGCAATGGCGAATTTTTGGCTTGTTCGCGCTATCCTGAATGTAGCTGGACAGGTGATTTAGAGCGCGATGGCGATGGCGGGATTCATATCGCTTCGCAGCCTGAAATTTTTGGCAACACTAATTGCCCAGAATGCGACAACCCAATGAGCCTCAAAAAAGGTCGTTTTGGGCCGTTTCTCGCTTGTAACAACTACCCAACTTGTAAAGGTATTCGCAAGGTACGGGCACAAGGCAAAGATTTTGTGGTGATTCCGCCGCCCAAACCAACCGAAGAGAAATGTCCCAAATGTAACCGCCCAATGGTGCAAAAAGAGGGCAAATTTGGGCCATTCTTATCGTGCACCGGCTACCCTGAATGCCGCTCGATTGTACGATTAACGCCCAACGATGCCCCAACCTGCCCACAATGTGGCGAGGGTAAAGTCGTCGCCAAACGTGCGCGTGGTGGCCGTACCTTCTTCTCTTGCACGCGCTACCCCGATTGTACGTATGCCAGCAATGCCTTACCTGTGGCGGTTTCCGAAGAAGTAGCCTAAGTTTTTTGCTTGACGCAAGGTTTTATCGTATCTCGATAAAACCTTGCGTTGCTGTTTAAAAGGAGCTGATGGTGATCAAGCATCTAGCTGAGGCGTTGCGTTTTCTCACAATCTTGCCAATTCCAGGCAAACCTGCGCTCAGCGAACAAGCCTTAGTCCGTTCGATGGTGGCTTTTCCACTGGCTGGCACGCTGATTGGCGGTTTGGTTGTGGCGACATGGTTTGGGGCAACTTGGCTGTGGGGCGCAACTACTGGCAGTTTATGTGCAATTCTCACCTGGGGGGCGATAACCAGCGGCTTGCATTTGGATGGCATTGCTGATAGTGCCGATGCGCTGTTTAGCTGGCGTTCGCGTGAGCGTAAGCTCGAAATTATGAAAGATAGCCGAATTGGCACGATGGGCGCAATCGCATTAATTAGTATTTTGCTGCTGAAATGGCTGTTTGTGCTTGGTTGCGGCGATCTTGCTTGGCGAGCATTGATTGTTGCGCCAACGCTTGGCCGTTGGGTCGATATTATCGGGATTTTTTGGTTTCCGCCTGCGGCTGAAGGGGGGCTTGGGCGCACATTTCACGACCATACGCGACGCAGCGATTTTTGGTGGGCGACGAGCTGTGCTGGTTTGGTTGCGACGGGGTTGCTCTGGTGGTGGGCTGGGCTAATTTTTGCCGTCGTGATTGTGGCTATCATCATCATTGCCCGTTGGATGGTGCGCTCGTTGGGTGGCTTAACTGGTGATACCTATGGGGCGCTTTGTGAAATTGCCGAAATGCTGGTGTTGGCAGTGGTGGCAGCTTTAGTTAATCATCAAGTGCTTTAAAATACCACCGCGCCATCAAAGCTTGGCGCGGGTAAGTACGAGAATTCATCGCTGAACTCGCTTCTGCTCGGATATGTGTACGGCAGTTGTTAGCAAATGTTGCAGCAAACTCAAAAGATCGTAACTTTTCAAGCTACGATTGCAAAAACTAGGTTAATTTGGACTGTGGTTCGACGATTATGGTAAGCGAGTGATGATTTCAATAGTGATCAAGCACGATTCACCGATTACCATTTTGCCTTCAAGCTGAACTTTTTAGCCTAACTTGACGACCGCTCCCACATCATCGTGAACAATAATGGTCTCCGCAGTATAATTTTCTGGCACTAATGCCTCTTCCAATTTTGACGCACAATCGCCCGTGCTTGTTTAAATGAATAATGGCATCATGAGCAGTGCTCACAATGCCATTATGCCGAAACTCTCGTCAAGCAAGGTCACTACATTTTGATTTTATGACCCAGTTTTTTGAGTTCTTCGCCAGCAATCACATATTTCTGAATTTCGTTGGTGCCTTCAAAAATCCGCGTGACCCGAGCATCGCGATACATCCGTTCGAGCGGAACTTCGCGACTAAAGCCCATTCCACCATAAATTTGAATCGCTTCGTCGATAATTTGCGAAGCAGCTTCGGTGCAAAACAACTTGACCATCGATGATTCAAGCGTGGCTGGCTTTTTGGCATCAACTAAGGCCGCGCAGTGATAAACCATTTGCTCCATGGCATAGATTTTAGTGCGCATTTCGGCCAATTTGATCTGAATTGCTTGGAAATCGGCGATTGGGCGGCCAAATTGTTGGCGTTCAACGCTGTAGTGCAAGGCCAAATCGTAGGCTTCTTTGGCTGAGCCAAGCGCACTTGCCCCCAAACCACAGCGCCCAATATCCAGGGTTTTCATGGCAACGCCAAAGCCAGCCCCAATTTCGCCAAGTACATTTTTGGCGGGTACACGGCAATTTTCAAAGAAGATCGAGGCAGTATGCGAGGCTCGCAAGCCCATTTTTTCCTCGACTTTGCCAACTTTGAAGCCCGCGAAATCTTTTTCGACGATAAATGCGCTGATGCCGCCGCGTGCGCCGCGCTCGCGATTGGTCGAAGCAAACACCACAATCACATCGGCAAACGAGCCATTGGTGATCCACATCTTGCCGCCGTTGATGATCCAATCGTCGCCATCTTGGGTGGCGGTGGTGGTAATGCTGGCCGCATCGGAGCCGGCATTTGGCTCGGTGAGTGCCCAAGCGCCTAATAATTTGCCTTCATTGAGTTTGCTGAGATAGCGTGATTTTTGCTCATCGTTGCCCGATAGAAAAATCGACATGCCACAAAGCTGGGCGTGTGCACCGATAATTGTGCCAGTTGAGGCACAATAACGGTTGATTTCCTCTTGCAAAATACAATAGCCGACGATCCCTGCATCAGCGCCGCCGTACTCCTCGGGGAAGGGAATGCCGAGCAAGCCCAAATTACCAGCCTTGCGAATTGTCTCGAATGGCACACGTTCTGCTTCATCGACTTCGCGGGCAATCGGCTTAATTTCCTTGACCGCAAAATCGCGCACGGTTTCACGCAACATGCGTAGCTCTTCGTTGAGTTCCATCGGGGAAACCTCCTAATGTAAAGGATGAATTATGAGGGATGAAGGATGAAAAAGAAGGATGAAGGGTGAATTATGAGGGATGAATGATAGCCTACACACATATTTTGCTTGATATAAAATGTCAAGAGGCTCATAATGTATCTGTTTCATGCTAAAATATTGATGTGTCTAGTTTCGATTCATCCTTCATCCTTCATCCTTCATACTTACTATGTATCGTTTTCTGCAATTAATTGGCTCGCCAAGCGAGATTGGGCGCTATTTGGCGAGTGTGCTGCAACGCGTTGCCTCGCCGTTTCGCTCAAGCGCGTGGGAGCACGATTTGGCTTTTTTGGCCGAATGTGCGGCGATTATTCGGCATACCCATTCAGCCTTGTGGGATGAATTGGCGGCCTTCGCTGATGCCTTCGATGCCCCTGCTGAACGTAGTTTGTTTCTGCGGGCGGCGGCCTTGCCCCAAGCCTGTTCCGCCGTGGCTTGGCAACATTCCAGCGGCCAAATATTCGTTGGGCGTAACTACGATTTTTACATCAACATGCCAACCCGCGATTTGCTCTCCACCAGTAGCAGTTATGGCTATCAGCACATTGGCATGAATGGTGGCTTGGTTGGCGGGCGCTACGATGGCATCAATCAACATGGCTTGTTTGTTGGGCTGCATAAAGTGATGGCTGATCGGCAGGAGCACTTGCAACCAGGTGTGCCGTTTCATCTGCTGCCGCGCTTGGCTTTGGATTTATGTACCAACACCGCCGAAGTGATTAGCTTGTTTCGCCAATTGCCCCAGCTTTCATCCTTTAATTACACTGTTGCTGATCGTCATGGTCATTTCGCTCGTTTAGAGTGCTATCCTGGCCAGCCGATCGGCGTTTTAGAAGCGGATGGACTGCTCGCAACTACCAACCACTTTGATCACCCTGATTTAGTACGTTTGCAAGGCCGCCGCCAACGTGACGATTCCAAAGCTCGCGAAGCCTTTTTATGTACTGCTATCAGCCATGAACAGGGCGACCCTTGGTTACAAACCGCCCAAGCCATGAGCGATCATCAGGTGCCAGTTTGTTGTCATAAAGAATTTTCAAGCACGCTTTGGTCGGGTTTGTACGAATTGACCCAGCAACGGGTGGCCTATAGTTTTGGCGCACCCTGCCAAGTTGGCTATCGTGAATTGGAATTTTAGCTTTGTTTAACCACGAAGAACACGAAGTTTCACGAAGACTTGGTTAATGGTTCTTAGTGCGCTTCGTGTCCTTCGTGGTTTCAGCTTTACAACAACTCGAAAATGCCCGCAGCGCCCATACCACCGCCAATACACATCGTCACCATGCCGTAGCGGCCATTGCGGCGACGGAGTTCGTTGATGATTTGGACGGTCAGTTTCGCGCCAGTACAGCCGAGTGGGTGACCCAAGGCGATTGCGCCACCATTGACGTTGGTTTTGCTTTCGTCGATGCCAAGCTCGCGAATAACCGCCAAGGCTTGAGCACCAAAAGCCTCGTTCAATTCGATCAAATCGATGTCGCTGAGATTCAAGCCAGTTTTCTTCAAAACTTTGGGAATCGCCACGACGGGGCCAATGCCCATGACTTCAGGCCCAACGCCACCAACTGCAAAACCAATAAAGCGAGCCAATGGTTTTAGCCCAAGTTCATCGGCTTTTTGGCGGTTCATCAAGAGCACGGCGGCAGCGCCATCGCTGGTTTGCGATGAATTGCCAGCGGTGACTGTGCCTTTGGCATGGAACACCGGGCGCAATTTGGCCAAGCCCTCTAAGGTCGTGTCGCGGCGTGGACCTTCATCGACCTTGACGGTTGCCGTGCTGCGTTTGATTGCGCCGCCAGCTTCGGCCTCAGCAAACTCAACATCGACAGGCACAATTTCGTCAGCAAAGCGGCCTGCTTGAATTGCTTCGATCGCCTTCATATGCGAGCGATACGAGAAGGCATCGGCATCTTCGCGGCTAATGTTGAATTTGCGGGCAACATTTTCGGCGGTCAAGCCCATGTTGATGTAAATTTCGGGGTAGTGCTCGGCCATCCATGGGTTGGGTGCAAATTTGTTGCCCGACATTGGGACCATGCTCATCGATTCAGCGCCACCAGCGATGATCACATCAGCGCCGCCAGCCATAATTCGTTCAGCACCCAAGGCAATTGTTTGTAAGCCTGATGCGCAAAAACGATTGACGGTTTGAGCTGGCACATCGATTGGTAAGCCAGCGCGAAGCGATGCGATGCGAGCCATATTCAGGCCTTGCTCGCCCTCAGGCATGGCACAACCCAAAATCAAATCTTCGATTTCGCGTGGGTCGAGGCCTGGCGCTTGTTCAACCACAGCTTTAATCGCTGCTGCTGCCAAATCATCAGGCCGACTATTGCGAAACATCCCGCGCTTGGATTTGCCGACGGCGGTTCGCGCACCAGCTACAATCACAGCTTCATTCATCGTTGAATACTCCTTTATGGGGATCGGGGTTTGGGGGCTGGGGATCGGTTTGGTAATCAATACCAGTTTCACTGACCCGACCAGTGGCTTGATTTGCTCGAAGCGAGCGTAACAAACCATTGATTAAACGCCCAACTTGCCCGATTAATCCTTTGATTTCAAATAGTTGGCCTGGTTGAAGAAATCCCAACCGTTCTGCAAGCAGAATGTGAGTTTCAACTTCCATCAGCGAGCCACGCGCAATTGATAAAAAGCGAATGTATTCGGCTTGATACAGCCGACCATGGCCTTCAGCAATATTGGCCGGAATTGATGTCACTGCTCGACGTACTTGATTGGTTAGTCCAAATCGCTCTTCGGTTGGCATGGTTTGGGTCACGGCATAGACATTTGCTGCTAGATCCATTGCTTTTTGCCAAACTTCCAAATCCTTGAAACTGCGGATTGCCATTTAGCACCTCAATTCAAATCAATTGTTGCTTGAAAGTACAATGAATCTAGCGCGAATTTCGATATTTAGGGTTTAGCGATCCCTGACCGCAAATTACATCGAGGGTTGGGTTGGGCTTCGGTAGAACGTTAACCTACCGATCCCCGACCCCCAACAACTAACCCCCAGACTTTACTAATTTCGCAATGGCTTGTTGTTTTGCAACATAAACATAATGCGTTCCATGGTCTTTGGTTCGCGGCAAAGTGCCAAGAATACCTCGCGTTCCATCGCCAAGAAATGCTCTTCATCGACCCATTGTGGGCTGCTGAGGTCACCGCCCGCAATTGCATAGGCCAGTTTGTTGCCGATAAACGCATCGTATTCGGAGATGTAGCCGCCTTGTTGCATCATCCACACGCCGACCCGCATTGCAGCCAAGCCATCGCGGCCAGCGGCATAGAGTTTTTCGCGGGCGGGCGGCGTAAAGCCAGCCGCTGCCAGATCAAGCACAAACTGCTTGGCACGACCTAGCAACTCATCGCCATTCATCACAATCCGATCGGCTTCGGTCACAAAGCCTTGATCGCGAGCTTCAAAGGCGCTGGTGCCAACTTTGGCCATCCCAATTTGCTCGAATACCCGTTGCAAATATGGCGTTGGATCGCTTTCGGGAGCCAGTTTGATGGCTGGAGTAATGATCCGGCGCACAAATTCTTTGACCCCGCCAGCCCCAGGAATTAAGCCAACCCCAACTTCAACCAAGCCCATATAGGTTTCTGCATGAGCAACAACTCTGTCGGAGTGTAAACTCATTTCACATGCACCACCCAATGCTAAATTATGAGGCGCTACCACTACTGGTATTGATGAATAACGAACACGCATCATCGTATTTTGGAATGTTTTGATCGCAAAATTCAATTCATCATACTCTTGCTCAACAGCCATCATAAAGATCATTCCTACATTCGCTCCTGCGCTAAAGTTGGCTCCCTCATTGGAGATCACCAATCCTCTAAAATCTTTTTCTGCGATCTCGATCGATTTGTTGATCCCTTCGATCACTTCTGCACCAATGGAATTCATCTTCGTATTCCATTCTAAATTCACAATTCCATCGCCAATATCGGTAAGTGTTGCACCGCTGTTCTTCCATACTGTTTTTGTTGGACGGATGTTGTCTAACAAAATAAAGGATTCAGTTCCTGGTATCACTTTATAAGATTTAGAAGGAATATCATAATATTTGCGACTGCCATTTTCTAATTTATAGAATGCTGTTGCACCGCTACTAAGCATATCATAGATCCATTGTGATGGTTTGTTTCCGGCAGCTTCCATTGCTTTAACAGTTTCGGCAACACCCAATGCATCCCAGTATTCGAATGGACCAAGATCCCAGCCAAATCCGGCTTTCATGGCATCATCAATTTTGAAAAGCTCATCTGTGATCTCCGGAATACGATTGCTTACGTATGCAAACAATCCATAGAAAGTAGCACGATAAAACTCACCCGCCTTATCGGTTCCGGCAGCCAACACTTTTACGCGCTCACGTAAATTATCGATCGTTTTTGTTTTTTCAAGTGTCGCAAACTTTGCTTTTACACTTGGTTTATATTCTAATGTTTTCAAGTCGAGTGAATGGATCTCCGATTTACCATTCGCTCCTTTTACTTTTTTAAAGAAACCTTGCTCTGTTTTACTTCCCAACCATTTATTCTCTACCATTTTGGCAACATAGGAAGGTAATTTGAAATATTCTTTTGCTTCATCATTCGGCACCCCTGCAGCCAATCCATTGGCTACATGCACTAAGGTATCCAAACCAACCACATCACATGTTCTGAAGGTAGCCGATTTTGGGCGACCCAAAACAGGACCTGTTAATTTATCCACTTCATCCACCGTCAAGCCCATTTTTTCTACCATATGGAATAGACTCATTATCCCGAAAACACCAATGCGGTTTGCGATAAATGCAGGTGTATCTTTACACAACACCATTGTTTTTCCTAAATACAATTCCCCATATTTCATCAAGAAATCGATCACTTCAGGAGATGTTTTTGGTGTAGGAATGATCTCTAACAATTTTAAATAGCGGGGAGGATTAAAAAAGTGAGTTCCGCAGAAATGCTTTTGAAAATCTTCACTTCTTCCTTCGTTCATTAAATGAATAGGAATACCGGAAGTATTGGAAGAGATCAAGGTTCCAGGTTTGCGGTACTTCTCTACATTGTCAAACACCTGCTTTTTAATATCCAATCGTTCGATCACCACTTCAATGATCCAATCACAATTGGCAATATCTTTCATATTGTCATCAAAATTTCCGGTAACAATACGTTTAGCAAAAGATTTACGGTAGATCGGAGAAGGATTCGACTTTAATGCAAATGCTAAAGCATCATCCACGATCTTATTGCGTGATTTTTTATCGCTGCCGGCATCCTTGGGAACAATGTCCAGCAATAACACTT